>CAZMWM010000034.1:0-16968 GCA_964570105.1 uncultured Lachnospiraceae bacterium
TCAATAGTATACCTTAAACTTTTTCACGCGGCAAGACGCTATCGGCAAGCCTTTAAAGAAGAAAATAAAAAAGGAACACGAACGCAACGTGTTCCTTTATTATCGGTCGTCATCCTGCCAAAACCGCAGACATCGATCTTTTAGTCGCTGATGTAAGCGAGAAGAGCCATCTGGCGTGCGCGCTTAACAGCGACAGTGATCTGACGCTGATGCTTTGCGCAAGCTCCGGTAACTCTGCGAGGCAATATCTTGGAGCGCTCGCTCACGCACTTTCTGAGTCTCGTGATATCCTTATAATCGATATGATCGATCTTGTCCACGCAAAACTGACATACTTTTCTGCGCTTGTTATTGCGAAAAGCCGGAGCAGCCGCACGAGGCGCCGCGACCTTGGGCGCTTCTTCAACGGGAGCGGCGCTCTCCGCCTGGACCTGAATTTCTTCGTTAGCCATCTGCATTAAATCCTTTCAGTAAATTTGATCTCCTCAGATCAGAACGGGAGATCCTCGTCCCCGGACTCTGCATCAAACTGAAGCGTTCCGGTGGTAGCAGCCGCCGTATTGGTAGCCGGCGTTGCAAAAGACGGAGCCTGAGATGCAAAGCCCTCACCGCCCCCGATACCGTTATTTCCGCTCGTATTGCTGTCAACGAAGAACGCCTCGTCGACCACGACCTCGGTGGAATAACGCTTGTTTCCCTGCTGATCGTTCCAGTTTCTTACCTGTATGCTACCGGTGACGCAGATAGCGCTTCCCTTTTTGAAGTAGCGAGTAATAAACTCGGCGGCAGACCTCCACGCAACGAGATTGATGAAATCAACGCTCTGCTGTGCCTGCTGTCCCTCCGAATTTCTGGAAACTCTGCGATTAACAGCGATCGAAAAGGAAGTCACGCTGACGCCGTTGGGCGTCTGCTTCAGCTCAGGTGTTGCCGTGAGATGACCTGCAAGAACGACCTTATTTAAGTTCAACGATGCCATTGTTGCCTTGTCCTCCTTTAATTTTACGCCACGACCTTAGTGGTCACGGAACGCATGATACCTTCGGTAATTCCGAAGATTCTTTCAAGCTCTGCCGGGAATGCGGTAGGAGCAGTGAAAGTCACAAGAACGTAGTAGCCCTCGGTCTTATCGTTGATGGGGTAAGAAAGACGGCGCTTTCCCCACTCGTTGATACCGGAGATCTCGCCGTTTTCACTGATGAGAGTCTTGAACTTCTCGACAGTTGCCTTAACGGCTGCCTCGCCGGCAGTCATATCAACGATAAACAGAGTCTCGTACGTTGCGTTTACCTTTGCCATAATTTACACCTCCCTATGGACATTGACCGTAGCATCCGCAGACCTACGGTAAGGAGAAAAGCGATACAACGCCGCGATCTGCGGCGGAGTTTGCGCTCTTATCTGATATATTATAACAGCTAACGGCGCACTTGTCAAGATATTTCCGCATTTTTTACATTTTGGAAACATTTCGTCCGTTCTGTCTCAGAAAACACGCACGGAAGCGTCCAAACGCCCAAAGCTACAAAAAGAAAGACGCAAAAAGCGCGTTTGACGCGGCAATTCCCCGACAAACGCGCTCGATCACGTTTCCGCTCAGCCTTCCTCGCGTGCCCTGTTCTTGCGCACAAGCTCGGCTATAGCCTCAGCTCCGTCCTCAATACCTGTAAAATCCGAATTCAGACAGAGATGATAGTTCTGAACATCTCCCCATCTCGTGTCGGCGTGGTAATTATAGTAGTTTTGGCGGCATTTATCCTTGTTCCTTATCACCTCAGCCGCCTTATCCGGATCAAGTCCGTCCCTCTCCACGCAACGCTTTATCCTTGCCTCGAGTGGCGCGTGTACGAATATCTTGATAAGTCCCGGAGTTCCGGAAAGGATATGATCCGAGCAACGCCCGACTATAACACAGGAGCCGGCGTCCGCTATCTCGCGGATGACCTTCGCTTGAGTGATGTATATAGAATCCTCAAGCGACCATATTCCGGTATTGCTGTTGTGATATTGGATACCGCGGACGATGGAATACAAAAAGCTGTTTCTTGCGTTCTTTTCAACGTCCTCGAAATGTGTGGCGCTGAAGCCGCTCGCCTCCGTCGCCTTCTGTATCAGCGCGTTATCGTAAAACGGTATCCCGAGCTTGTTTGCCACCAGCTCACCGATCTCCCTTCCGCCGCTTCCGTGCTGTCTGCTGATCGTAATTATCGTTTTCATATGCCTATCATCCTTTCATCTGTAATATTTCGATCCGTTCTTACGTATATATTTTAACATACAATCGGTGAAATTGCAAGTATTTTCCTCAGTTTTTTTGATAATTTTGTATTTTTTCATCAACCGCTTTCCCAAAGCTCCGACTTTTTGCCGCAAAAAAGACCTTAAATTTTTCCGCATTGTTACGAATTTACGACTTTTCACCGTTTCGGGGCAGATGAAAAAACGTTAACTTCACAGGCAGACAGTTGACTTTTTTTTCGGGATGTGCTATAATTACACCCGGTCGCGGTGAATGCTCTTATCATAATTATTATATTACTTCATACCTCACCGCGTTTACATATAAAGCTACCCACCCCAAAACGCCACCGACCTTCCGCGCTCACCCTCCGAAGAGACGGATGGGGAGCGTCCCGTGCTCGGACAGGCTCTCTCGACCTCTGATGTCCGCTTGGCAAAAGAGGGGCGATATCCAAGAAAGGAAGCCTTCGCGCAAGCGAAAGCTACGGTCATAACGATGGAATACAGCTTCCGAATAGAGAAGCACCCGCGCAACGATCTGCGCGGTCCACTTTTGAAGAACGAATTTGCGGCAAGCGACTTTTCGTCCGGTGACGCAAAGATCGGCGATGCCAATACCGTACGCGTCTCAACGCTCGTCGTGATGACGGGCGCAGAGGAGAGCGAATACTCAGCGCTTATCTCGGAGCTTGAAAACGACAGGAGCATCGTCATATCCGAAAAACCGATATGCAAGGATGCGTCCGCCTTCACGCTCGCGCTCAGAGCAGGTACCTTTGACCGCGTATCGGACGCGATACTCAAGATATTCTTGATGCGATTTCCGGAAGCGGCGGGACGGGTGCGGATAACCTCCGCCACACACTACTCCGTGAGCGGAGCGCAGAAAAAAGAGATCGCCAAAGCGTTGCGCGCATTCCTGCTCTCCAACGGAGAGCTGTGCGAATACACACCGCCGCACGGTGATAACGGCACAAAAAAGAGCAAAAAAGCTCTTTCCGAGAACGAGGATCCCGAGCTTTCGGAGCCGTTTATAAACTCCGCCGCCACCGATGCTGTCAAAAAATACATCCGCACATCCGAACAGGCGATGTCAAAGTGCGACCACCTTTTCACAAGATCCGGAAACGAGACGGATTTTTCAGCCACCGCGTACGACGATCTCCGCGAACGCCTGCGTGAATTGGACTTGAATATGGACGAGGACGACGCACGCGCCGCTCAGGACTACTTCGTTTCGGAGAGCCGCGAGGCGACCGAGATGGAGCTGAGGATAATAAACAGATCGCGCTCCGAGCGTTACTCACACCAATCTCTGTATACCGTGATCGACACTCCCCTGATAGCCGATCCAAACGTCAAGGAAGCGTACGATGAGTATTCCCGCGACGCAGAAGGTCGGGGAGACGGTGTTTCGACCATCTCCGATATAGCCGGAGCCGCGCTCCGCCTCCCGAATACGAATGAGAGCGAGAACGGCATCGTCATCGGTCCCGTGAAGCTCGATGCCAACCGTAGCGGCATCCGCTTCAATACCGACAGCGGCGAGAGGATACTCGCGTTCGATCACGAGAGCAACAACGGAAGAACATCGATAGATCCCACGGGAGGCGCATCAGCCTGCCTCGGTGACGCTATGCGCAAGCTTATGCGCATATTCGCCGAGCCGTACGACACGCTTCGCATAAGCGGCATCGCAGATCCGCTCACGGACAACGAGGAACACGACTCCGATACCGAGAGCATCTCCGACGACGGAGAAAAGGACGACGTCAGACCTATGCGCAGTGCCGCTATGCAACGCGCTCTGGCAAGAAGCTCCTGCGACAGCTTTTCGGCTTACGCAAGGAACGTCGGCATCCCTTGCTCTTCAAATTCCGAGTATATCAGCGAGAATTACCGCAGTAAGCATATGGAGGTCTCCGCCGTGCTTGCACTGCTCGATCAAAAAACGCTCGACAGTGGCAGGGCGTCAGCCGACGAGATAAAGAGCGGTGACCTGATCGTGCTGATCGGAAGCCGCACCGGACGCGACGGAAAGATATACAACAGATACTTAAGAGAGCAGACAAAAGACCTTTCCGAAAACCGCATAGACTACGAAACGGAAGATACCGAGAACCGTCAAAATATCAACAGCGAGCAAGCTCGCGCACAGATAGTAAAGCTTGAATCCTTAGCCGCAAGAAACGGCATAAAGCTGTACGGAGAGCCGATCCCGGGCGGAAACGGACCTTTGCAGAAAAAGCTCCTCCGCCTGTTCTCGGACAGCGAGTTCAGAAAGCTGACCTTAAAGCTCCACGAGATAGACACAAACGGTCTCGTCATAGCCGCCTCGGCTCTTTCGGACGGAGTTACGCTGTATCTCGACTGCGTTCCCTTGAAATACCCGTCGCTCACCGCGACCGAGGTCGCTTTTTCCGAGACCTGCGAGCGTTTTCTTGCCGTCGTACATCCCGAGAACGTTACGGAGCTTTATAAGATATGCAAAAACCACGGCGTGCTCTGCGCCACGGTCGGAGCGATAACGGGCGATAAGCTGCTGACCGTGCACGGAGGGGGCGAGGTCATAGCCTCGCTGTCATCGGATTTTCTTAAAAACGGCAGCTCGGATAAAAGAGTCGGCGCATCCGTCAAGGCTCCGATGCTACTCGCCCCGTCTCTCCCGTTAAAGACGGCACTTGCACCTCTTGAAAGCGCAAAGCCCTTAAAACGGATATTCTCCAAGCTCAAGCCCGATATCATAGGCGCACTCAGATGCACGGCGGAGCTTTCGACCTCAAAGGCACGCGTTCGGGCGCGGCGCTTTGACAGTACGCTTTCGGGAAGCTCCGTGATGTCTCCGATGGGCAACGGAAAGTGTCTCGCGGCAGTCTCTCGCATCAACGGAAACGAAGGAACGCTCACGCTCAACGGTAGCCCCCTCTGCTCCGCAGTGAGCGTCGGTCTGTTCCCCGATATCTGCAAAGCCGATCCCTATAAGGGCGCATATTTTGCGGTCACAGCCGCGCTTGCGCGACTCGTTGCATCGGGATTTTCAAACAAAGGCGCTTATATAGCGTTACACCAATTCTACCCCTCGTATAAGAAAGACTCGGAGTGCATGGGCAACGCTCTTGCCGCCATACTCGGCGCATTCAGCGCTCAGTACAGGCTCGGGACCAAGAGCATCTGCGGAGATTTTTCACTCGGCGGAGTACGCTCATCCGACACGACGCCGACGACGGCGGTATTCGGTATCGCTCTCGGAGTCGAGAACGATGCGGTGTCCTCCGAATTTAAGGAAGCGGAAAATAAGCTCGTGCTCCTACAGCCGTCGCTCGATAAGAGCGGCATCCCCTTGCAGGACGAACAGCTCGAGGTGTTCGAGCACGCAAGCAACCTGCTCGCGTCCGGCGGAGCTTCGGCGATATCCGTGACGGGCATAAGCGTTGCCGAAGCCGTGATGCAGATGTGCTTAGAGACCTCAGGGGAGCTTGGATTTAAGTTTTCCGAGGACCTCTCCGCCGAGAGCATATTTGAGATCAGATACGGCGCCATAGCCGTCGAGGTCTCGTCTCAAACGGAGCTTCCCAAGGACGCCGTGACCGTCGGCACGGTCATACGCAGACGCGTGATCACCGACGGCGAGAACGAGATCGGCGTCGAGGAGCTTCGGGAGCTGTGCTACGCACCGGAAGAAAAGGTCTACGAGAACGCTCCGTGCACGGAGGTCGTCGAAGAGCTTGACAAATACATCTCGCAGTCGCTCGTCGAGACGTTCGACCTGCCGAGAAGCCCGGAGGAAGCGCGGCTCGAAAAAGAAGAAGCCGCGCAAAAGGATATTTCCGAGCATCCGCACGGTGCCGTGCCTTCGCAAAATACCGCGACCGACGAACGCGGAACGGACGGCTTCGCCGCCAAGAAGATACTCATACCGGTGTTCAGAGAGACTTCCGGCGAGAAATTGATATTCAACGCCTTCAAGGAGCTTTCAAAGCGCTATCCGGTAGAGCCGGAGCTTATAAACGTTTCATTCGACCACGCTTCCCTGCGTGCTCTTGCAAAGGAGATACGCACCTGCGGTGCGCTCTGCATTCCCGACGGGGCGGACGACCCCGCAGTCATTGCCGCCATATTGCGTCGCGCGGACGTTGCCAAGGCTATAGCCGAGCTTCGCAAAAACGGCGGTCTCATATACGGCTCAGGCTCCGGCTTTGCCGCGCTCACGGTCGCGGGACTTCTCGGAAACGATATTCCGAAGGCAGTCGGTCCTAACGCCAAAAGCAAGGAATTCCCGGTCACGCTCGCAGACTGTCCGATATCGGGACTTACGAGAAGAAGAGTTTTTCTCCGCGCACTTCCCTCCGGCTCACCGTTTATGATGAGCACCGAGGTCGGAAAGGTATATTCCTCCGAGATATCCGCATACGACGGCAGATTGATGGCGGAGGAAGCGGCGCTTCTCCGCGCGGCGGAGAACAGGATGATCCCGACGGTCTACTGCGACGCATACGGATTTGTTTCCACGGACAGCGGCATCGATCCGTGCGCAAGCATGATGGCTGTGGATTCGCTCACCTCGCTTGACGGCTCGGTATTCGGTCAGATAAGCGCTCCCGAGCGTGTCTCGGCACGCGAATGTGCAGAGCTTGGCTTGCCGGAGCCGCTCCCCGTGTTCGAGGGAATGGCAAAATACGTCTCGGATCCCGAGCGTATGGCGTAACGGCGCCGAGGATACCGAACGGCTTTTCCTCGGGAATTACCGCGCCAAAGCGCAGATAGCAAACGAAATACGGAGTCTTGATATGTCGAGAAAAAATGTTCGAAAAGAAAAAAAGAGGAACGGGCACACTTTCGTGAAGCTGATCGGCGACCGTCGATTTCTCTCCGTTACGGTGGCAGTGCTCGCCGTCGCGGTCGTAGCACTGACGGTGCTTCTGATCCTCGACAGCACGGGCGTTTTGTACCGTGACGGGAACGGCGACGGAAGCGGCTCGGTATCCTCCTCCGCCGCCGAACGGGCAGACGGCATATCTCGCGAATCCGTGGATTACGAATACGTCCTTCTGAAGGACGGAACGGCGGAGCTGTCGTTTTATAAAAACTCAAAGGCGACCTCGCTTACCGTCCCGTCGAGCATAGACGGCTACCGTGTCACTTCCATCGGAGAGGAATGCTTCACTTATATGATCTTGCTGACCGAGGTGACTATCTCCGAGGGAATAACGAGCATCTCACCCTTGGCATTTGAAAACTGCTCACAGCTCGTCACGTTGCACCTGCCCTCATCCCTCACCACCGTCGCCGATATGGCGTTTATCGGTTGCTCCTCACTCTCCAATGTGACCTACGGGGGCGATCTTTCGTCTCTCAGGATAGGTACAGCTAACGGAACTCTGAAAAAGGCTCTCAAGCTTAACTGACCGAGCAAAGCGGAACGGAACGCCTTTCATACGCAATTGCGAATAAAAAACAAGGTCAGCTCACAGATGCTGACCTTGTTTTCGACCTTAACGTTCTCGTTTATGCATTCTTAACGAGCTTCGCGGTATCCATCGCTATGACAAGCTCCTCGTTCGTGGGAATGACATACACCTTGACCTTTGAGTCCTTCGTGCTTATCTCGATATTCTCGGACTGACGGAAGGCTTTCTTGTTTGCCTCGGGATCTATCTCGATACCGAGGAAGCGAAGCCCCTCACAAACGTTACTGCGAAGAGCGATATTGTTCTCGCCAAGTCCGGCAGTAAACACGACAGCGTCAAGTCCACCCATAGCCGCGGCGTACGAGCCTATGTACTTCTTTATCTGATAGGACATTATACGGTCGGCAAGTATCGCCTTGGGATTTCCGCTCGCCACCGCCTCTTCTATCTCACGGCTGTCGGACGACACCTCGGAGACGCCGAGCAGTCCGCACTGCTTGTTCAAAAAGCTGTCCATCTCCTCAGCGGTCATATTCTCCTTCTTCATAAGGAATGTCGGTATGGCAGGATCTATAGAGCCGCTTCGCGTGCCCATCTCAAGTCCCTCAAGCGGCGTAAAGCCCATGCTCGTGTCTATGCTCTTTCCGTCCTTTACCGCGGTTATGGATGAGCCGTTTCCGAGGTGACAGGTAACTATCCTCTTGCCCTCAGCACCGCCGAGCAGTCTCCCTGCCTCAGCCGCAACGTAGCGGTGGGATGTGCCGTGAAATCCGTAACGGCGTATCTTGTACTTTTCGTAATAGGAATACGGGATAGCGTAAAAATACGCGTAGTCGGGCATAGTCTGATGGAAAGCGGTGTCAAATACCGCGACCTGAGGGATATCGCCCATAACGCTCGTACAGCTCTTTATACCGGTTATCGCCGGACCGTTGTGAAGCGGAGCAAGCTCCTTGCACTTTTCGATCTTGTCCACGACCTCGGGGGTGATGAGCACGCTCTCGCTGAAATATTCTCCGCCGTGCACCACTCTGTGTCCCACCGCGTTTATCTCACTCATATCGGATATGCAACCCGTTTCGCGGTCGAGAAGCATCTCGAGCACGACCTTCATAGCCGCATTGTGATTAGGCATCGGAACCTCTTTTTTGATCTTGTCCTTTCCCTGAGAGGTATGGGTGATGCGTCCGTCGATGCCTATCCTCTCGCAAAGACCTTTTCCGAGCACCTGCGCAGTCTCGCTGTTCATAAGCTGATATTTCAACGACGAGCTGCCTGCATTGATAACAAGTACGTTCATATTTTTTACCCTTTCTTACTGATACCGTATTTTAGACTATTATAACAGCATTTCCGAAAAAAATCAATAGTATTTTTGAATTTTTCCTTTTTTCTCGCCAAATCTCCGCCGCCACCCTCTTCCCGAGCCAAGATAAGCGGCGTTCCACAGATGATAACTTAAGCGCTACGGCGTCCTTTTTTCGGTAATCGCCACCAATAAAGTACGCCCTTGAGCCTTCCCCAGCGGGGGAAGGCTAAAGAACTACCGTTTTGCTTGAAACTTCGTTTAAGCGCGGAGTTTCGTTTTTACAATCCCGAATGATTGTAAAAACGAAAGTTCCCATCTATAAGGCGGCATTCTTCCCACGGCATCGCCCACGAAAGTTCTCTTTCAAGCGGTCGCTCGCCGCTTAAAGCCCTTACAAGACCGCACAGGCAGACAGGAGGACATTATACTTTATGAAAAAAACGCGCGACACAGTGGCAGTCATATGCGAATACGATCCGTTTCACCGCGGTCACGAACGGTTGCTCTCTCTCGCTCGCGAACTGCACCCGGAATGCGATATCATATCCGTAATGAGCGGAAACACGGTACAGCGCGGAGACCTCGCCCTGTACGACCGTTACGTACGCGCCGAAGCCGCCGCTGTCTGCGGTTGCTCCCTCGTGCTCGAGCTTCCGTATCCGTACAGCTGTGCGTCAGCCGAGCAATTTGCCGCGGCAGGCGTCTATATAGCGGCTGAGGCAGGTGCGCAATATCTCGTATTCGGATACGGCGCGGAGTCAGCCGAAGAGCTGTTCGATGCGGCGAAGGTGCTTTCGGACGAAGAATTTACAAACGCGCTCCTGTGTGCCGCCAAAGAGCACCCACGGCGCTCATTTCTCAAAATAAGAGAGTCTCTTTACCGAGAACGCACCGGAAAATCTCTTCCGACCGACGGAAACTCGTCACTTGGGATAGAATATATAATAGCCGCCGAGCGCTTGAACACGCAAAGAGCCGCACAGGGCAAGGCTCGGATCATATGTCAGCCGATAAAACGGAGAGGTGACTTTTCCGCCACCCTCTGCCGCTCGCGTATCAGAAGCTCTCCCCGCTCCCCTCTGAGCGTCTGCTATGGCGCAGAACGCGGCAATTCCCCGATAAACGCCCCCATTTTCTCCGACAACATATTCGCCGACATCCCCACGGATGCGTTACCGATATTCGATGGCGCCAAGATCGGAGGCGGAATACGCCACATAAGCTCAGTGATACTCGCCGCTCTTCGCTCGCAGTACCTATCCCGAACATCAAACTACACGCTCGCACTCGCCGACCAAGCCGCTGCACGCGGTAATTCCCCGAAATATCCCAAGCTCCACCGCGACCTTGCGGTGGAAGCGATACCGAAGGAAAGGCAAAGCTCGGGAGGTGACCGCGGAATACGCGACGCGCTTTTGAACGCCTCTGTCAAAGCACGAAACATAGAGGAGCTTGAAGCGGCGTTCCCCACCGCCACGTACACACGAGCAAGGATACGTCGCGAGCTTCTTGACGCCGTGCTCCTGCCGGAGCTTCCCGAAAAAGACCTGCGCGACGCTATTCGCAGTACAACGCCGCAATATACCGTACTGCTGTCCGCATCCGACAACGGTCTTTCTCTGCTCGCAAAAATGCGGCGACGCTCAAGTCTCACGGTGATCACCAAGCCCTCGGACTGCAACAAGCTCTCCAATCTTGGAAAAGCTCTCTACGCTCTCGGAGAAAGAGCGGAAGCACTGTTTGCACTGTCCTTCTCACCGCCGCTGTCACCGACCGAGCTGATACCGAGATTTAAGCACCAACGTGAGCGGAACTAATAATTTACAAATACGTGTTGAATACCGCGCGAAAATAGTTTATAATTAGACTGTAAAGAATATTCGATCTCAATAATCTACCGTTAAGGATGGTGATATCATGTCAGAGAACGTAAAGATAGATAATTACGTGGTTTATCAAGACAAGCCGCTCGTGCGTAACGGACAGACTATGGTATACGGTAGCTTCAAGGAAGCGGCGTATGCGGATATGATAGTGCTGAACGAAAAGGAAGAGGTCGCGACGGACGGAAAGAAGTATATGGTCCCGGATAATATAATGGTTACCATAATGTCCACCGACAGATCCCAGACTGCGCCGCTTCGTCCGCAGGAATTTCGTCACGGACTTTACGACGCACTCGATTACAGCTATACGCAGATAGAGCGCTTCAACAAAAAATAATATATTCATCAATAAAACGCGCTCCGAGACCGGATGATCTCGGAGCGCGTTTTATACTGTCATAAATTATGCTCAGCCGTGGGTGATAACATTTGTCGTACTGTAATTTCTGTACAGATTTATATTGGCGGCTCTGCCCTTTTCGAAATACGGGAGAAGCTCCTCCTCAAGCTCGGGAATACTGTCGAGCTTTCCGGAAGCGTAAGCAAGGAGCCTCTTACGGCAGGATGCGGTACGCTGTATAATACCGCCGATACGGATATCCTGAACGTCAAATCCGCAGGGCTTGTTGACCTTGAACCACTGCCGCTCGAACGCGTCGTGGAACACGCGCAACCGTTTTTCCACCTCGGGATACACCTCGCGCGCAAGCCTTTCAAGCTCCTTCTTATCGCCCGCGGAGTACGCATCGCGCGTTTTAACTCCCAGCTCGTATTTTACCGCAAGCACGGAACAGAGCTTGGCTTCGGTATCGAAAAGATACCCGTACGTTCTCGACCGCTTTGCTATCGCGGAAAGCTTATCCGCATATTCCGCGTACAACCGCTCTCCGCCCTTGACCACCGTCCAATCAAGATAATCGTTGAAATAGTCGGAAAACAGCATATACTTAGAAGGATTTGCAAACGCATCCGAATCGGGAAGTCGGTTTGGAAGATCGAGCGCCACAAAGTCGTCGTAATCCATTCCCACTATACGACGGAATTTTTCCTTTATCTTCCCCTCGTCGGCGTTGCCCTTGACGTACTCTGCAAGGTAGAGCAAGCTCGGAAGCTGTGAAAAATGGTCGCACTCTCCGCCGTCGTCGCCCCACATCGTAAAGAAGATATTGCGTATACCGTGACTGCGGCAGGAGCGTATCGCGGGAAGCATATTCTCAAGCGATCTTTCATTGAACGGAACCAGCCCGGACCAGCACCACGCGCCGCCGCCAAACCAAACGTTATCCGAAAGCTGAAGATGATTTTCTATCATCCCGTCGTATACCGCCTCGCTGTTGTGATAATAGTCCCAATATACCGGTATAACGTTCTTCGGAACGGCGTCCTTTACCTCCTGCGGCATCTCGGTCTTGGGTATATAATATCCCTTGCCGAGCGGACGGAAGAACATATCCGACCATAGCATCGGTGAAGCATAGCCGTATTTCCCGGCTATCTCTGTCACACGCGCCAGATGACGCTTGATGATGCTGTTCGAGCTTTCGTATCCGTGCAGATCAAGGTGGCGACCGCGCCCAAGCATCATAGCCTCATCCATTCCGATATGTATATTGCGAGAACGGAAGCAGGAAGAAACGCTCTTTATCATCTTCTCTATCAGCTCGTATGTCCTCTCATCGTCGGTGAGCAGTATATCCCCGTGATCCACCGGCGTCTTGTTCCAACGAATGAATGCGTTCAAATGAGCGAGCGTCTGGATGCAAGGTATCATCTCTATCCCGAGCGAAGCGGCGTATCCGTCTATCTCCCTAAGCTCATCCGCCGAATAGCGACCGCGCATATACCCGAAATACGGCTCGCCCTCAACCTCGTAAGTATCCTCGGTATAGAGCATAACGCAGTTATAACCCATCCTTGAAAGCAACGGCAGAAACCTCTTAAGCCCCTCCACGCTCATTACGGAATTGCGTGACATATCTATCATCACGCCGAGATGCTCGTATTGCTTCTTTTTCATATGACTATCCGTACCTTTCTCGGTGAACTTATCACCGTATAAATAAACTGTTTTATTTTATAAGACCGAGCCTGAAATAGTAATACACCGGCATCGCGCTCCAGCCGTGACAAAGGCTTCCGGCTCCGTCAAAATCGTCGCCGCCCCTAAGCGTTTCCCATACCGATGTAGCACCGCAGTCGAGCATATTGCCGTAATCGCGGCGTATCTCCCCAAGTATCTCGGATGAATAACGCTCGGCATCCACCTTGAGCCAAGCCTCGTATCTGAACGTCCGCATACTGAGCGAGCACTTGACAAGCTCTCCCGCGGACATACCCTCGCATATCCTTATCTGCGTTGCACGGTCGGCAATATCCAAGAGGACCGCGAAGGAATTGCAAAGCTCGGTGTACTGTTTTTTCCCGGCAAGCATAGTATAATATCCGCCTTCCGCACAGTAGAAGGTCTCGTTTATCCTGCGCTTCAGTTCCTCACCTTCACCCGCGAAAGCAAAACCCCTGCCCAAAAGTCCGCACAGCTTCTCAAGACAGTCGAGAGCCATAACGGTAAGGGCGTTTATCATCATATCGGGCATCGCATCCTCGCCACAACCAAGCACACCGTCGGAATACTCAGACCAATCGTAAAAATTCCAATTCTCCCTACCGGGAAAACGAGTCACCAGCCCATCTATCCTTGCGTTCAGATATACCGAGATCATATCGTTCAAGCTGTCGATAAGCTCCGATGCGACCGACGTATCCCCGGAATGCACAGTATATTCGTACAGCTCGAGAAAGAAATAAAGCCCAAACGAAGGTATCGTAAGCTTCTCCTTGCTCGGTGAGCATATCGGGAGCAAGCCGCCAAGCCTCTCGGCTCTGCCGATAAGGCGAAGATTTGACGCCGCGTAAGTGTAATTGCCGCCCTCGAAAGCATAATATCCGCACAGCATCTGATTTCTCGAATCGAACGCGTACAGAGCCTGCTCTCGCCAAGGACAGTCAACATAGTGCTCCATCATACAAAGCTCGAGCGTGCGGATACATATCTCATATATCCTCCGATCAAGCTCTCCGTCAAGCTCCACCGCCTTGCGTACCGTCGGATAATATTGCGGTCTGACGCCAACGTATCCGAGCCGTATCGGCTCCTCAGCCGTAACCTCAAGATACCGACAGCCGAGCCGAAGCTCGTAATTGCAGAAAACGTTATCTCCCGCGACAGCCACGTATTCGTAGCTGAAATCACGCCTTCCGATATACCGCTTTACGTGACCTTCACAAAGGTGCTCGCCGTACGATACCGTTATCAAATTCCCGTCGCTCTCGGAAAAAAGCTCCAGACACGGCACGCCGACCGTCTCCTCTCCAAGGTCTGCCACGTACCTTCTTCCGCCATCGTATTCCGTAAGCTCCGCAAGGACCTTCTTGTCCCTCAGCTTAAGCTTTTCGTTAGGTCTCCTCACAGCAGAGCAGTGCTTATCGACCTGCACCGCGGGCTTAAACCCTTCTCCCTCACCGTTTATCCAGCCGTCGTAGCGCGTCGCATCGTAGCGAAAGCTGAATCCGAGCTGAGAGGTTATCTTTTTATCCGAGCCGTTCCCGTACGCTCGGCTGACACGGCACACCAGATCTCTCTCGCCGGAGAAGATGACCTTGCCGTCACACTCAACCTCAAGCATCAGTCCCGGGGATGCAAGAGCGTATCGCATCGTGCTCTCGCCTATGTACCATACGCTGACGGCTATCCTGTTCTTGCCCTTGCGAAGGTGAGCCGTCACGTCAAGCACGTCATAGCTCTTGTAATGCTCGTAATCTCCGTACTGATTGCTTTCGACGAACTCTCCGTTTATGTAGAGCGTATAATCCCCGTCGCAGGATATCAGAAGCTCCACGCTGCCTTCTCCGCGGTGCTCAAGCTCTCCGAAAAATTCCACACGGGTATTCTTACCGTGACGCTCGTCAGTCCATACCCATTTTCCTCTTCGTGCATCCATCATACATCACCTCATTCGAGCGTAAAGCCGACGTCGAGCCTCTCCGAAAGCTCCCCAAGCTCAAAGTCAACGTACCATACGTCGAACGGTCTGCCTATGTGATCGCCCTCGACCGTTTTGTGTATGCTCACGTTGCCCACTCCCGATGTCATTCTGAGCGTCATGCTCTCCTTTTCGTTGCCGATAACAACGCCGTTTCCGACTATCCTCGGAACGTTTCGGCTGATGAAACGCTCGGTCACCGAGCTTGGCGTGTGCCCAAACGTGAAGCTGTCGCGGAGCGTGACCGTGCCGGAAGCGCTGTCAAAGCGAAGCTCCCTTTTGAGACTTTTTATATTCGCATCTCCATACGCCGGAGCTATATCCATACAGACACCGGTGCTGTCAACGGAAAAATCGACAGCCCTAAATTCCGTTCCGGCTTTCTGATGCGCCCCGTCCACCATAGGAACGCTGTGCCCGTGAGAGCCGCAATGCGCGAGCTTATACCTTCCCGCACCGAAATAATCCTTGTTATATTCACCCGAGCCGAGATCGGATATGATCTCAACACCGCCCTTGTATACTATAAATCCGCCGACGTCGTTATGATTATGCGGCTCACCGTTGTTTCCGCCCTTGAAGGCTACGCCCACGTTATCTTTTCCGGACGCTATATACCATTCTGCAAACGGAAGCTCGTATACCTTGTTGTCGACCGAGACGCGCCGTATCTCCCCTTCGGGCGCCCAAATTATATTGTTGAACGTGAGCGCGTAACGGTGACATCCCGATATACCTATACCGCAGCTTGCATTCACGTTTTCGGGATAGTACACATCGGAATAATGCCCGGCAAGCATATTCGTAAGCCCAAGACTAAGCTCGGCACCGCCTCCGCCGTCGGAAAAGCTGACGCCGCGACTGCCGTAGAAACAGCATTTCTGCGGGAACAGCGCCACCTTTTGCACCTTCGCGTCCGCAAAAAGATCGATCTCACCCTCCGTCCGACGCCAAAGCATATCCGCAAAGCAAGCAAAATATCCAAACCCGTAGCTCCAATATCCCGTTCCCTCAAGACAAGCGCCGTCCTCGGAAAATCCGCTCATAAAGCATCGCATAGTTTCCATAATGCTCTCAAGTATCCTTCCGAGCCGCTCGTTGTCCTCCATAACGCAAAGACAAGCCATACCCACCGAGCCGGCGCAGACAGCCGCCCAATTATTGGTGGAACGCCGCCACCAGAACGGATATCCGCTCTCAATGCGAGCTATTATCCTCTCGTCAAGCTCTCTTTTTACTCTCTCAACCACGATGGGATCTAAGCGATCACCGAGAAGCATAAGAGCCTCAGCCAAGGTATCGCCGGTCTCCGCGGCAAAAAGGTCTACCGTGTACGCGTCCTTTTGAAGCGTGGCTCTGAGAGCCATCTCTCCGTTCATATGCGCAGGCAAAGACCAGGTGTATTCGTCGCATATCGCCCAAACAGTGTCCTGAAGAGCGGTGAGAAGCTCCTCGCGCTCCGGATATAACCAAGCGGCTATAAGCTCTGTCTCAAGATGCCCCCTGTGCGAAAAATATCCGCGCTCGGAATACTCGTATTCGCTTCTGTCACCGTCGTCCTCAAAGCGTCTCAGCATCGAGAACGGAATGGAATAGAGCGGTCTTGAAAGATAATGCTCGATACACTTGTCGAGCTGTACCCTAAAGGACGCGAGATTGGGATTTGAAAGCACACGCATCCTGTCCGCCTCTCCGCGTTTTATAAGTGAGCTTGGGTGCCTGTTAAGCACCTCTGTGATCTTCTCTGCACTGTGATCAAACATAACTAGTATCCTCCGTATCGCCGTAACGTCATATTGTAATAATATACATTGTAATGTACACCCACAGCATAAATATATCCCGTACACCACCGCGTCAATGTATTCCACACATCACTGCGTCAATGTTAACATAAAAAAACGGATTTGTCAAGCATTTTTTGCACGGTATCCACTATTCGCACTCAAAGATCAAAATACCGAGAACGACAGCACGCCGCTTGCGACGATGATACGCCCGCTTTTTGAAGAAAAGCACCGGCTTTTCGAGAAAAGCTGTGCAAAGACTTCTGTATAGCTTCGCGCCGCTTTCTGAAAGAAAGC
>CAZMWM010000035.1:0-16928 GCA_964570105.1 uncultured Lachnospiraceae bacterium
TAGGCTCCCTTGTGTAAAGGGAGCTGTCAGCTTTGCTGACTGAGGGATTGTAAAATAAAAGTACAGATTTCAGTTAATGTCTTACATCTTAGCGCGTAACGTGACGAAGTTAAGTTACGCAACCCTTTGAAAGCTTGCCTTCAAAGGTATTGACTGAGGGATTGCCGAACAAACGTTCAGATTTTAATCAAAGGTTTACATCTTAGCGCTTAAGTTCCTACCTATGAGATGGTGCGGGGCGTTTCGCTGTGATGTCGATTTTTGGAGAATTTACAAAAAATTAACGACATTGCTTGCTTTTTACGGATAATGCAAGCAGGATGCAAAAATAATGTATAGGTATACAACGCCATATGCGGAAAAACGTCGGAGGTTTGGGCAAATATCACATAACCGTCAGATAAGATAGCTGATTTTTTTACAATTCGCCACTTTACAAAGCTGATGAAATGGTGTATAATGTACAATAGTTTATTTTGCGTACATATTTATGCGAGTGTTTTTGGTATCGCTTTTGAGGTGCGCAAGGTCGCGTCGGACGGTCTTTACCGTTGACGACGCGTGGATCTCAGCCTTAGGAGGGGTATCGTGAGTAAAGGTCTTATAAAAAATTTCACACGGGGTATCGTGCTGCTTCTTGCAGTTCTGATCATCGCCGGGGCGTTCGGCTCTGCGCTTGAGCCGGCTATAGCCGCGGATCCGTGGATAAACGTTACGGGGGATATGGATCTGTCGGAGCTTATGAGGCAGTACCTTTCAAGCTCCGTTATGTCGTCGTCCCAGACGAAAAAATATGAGACGCGCACCGTCATAGTCAGCCTTTCCGGTGAGGGGCTGGTGGAGCTTGCCGGTGACGCTTCCGTGTCGGATTATACGGCAACTCCCGAGGGTGCGCAGAAAAAAGCCGAGATATATGCATCGCAGGATGCTCTGCTTGCTTCTCTTGACGGTGCCGGGATAGAGTATGAGCTTGAATACAGATATGCGGCGATAGACAACGCGGTCGCCATCGAGGTCAACACCCGTTATGTTTCCGATATACGCAAGCTTGCGAACGTCGAGAGCGTGGTGATCGCCCGTTCGTACGCTGTTCCGAGTGCTGTCGGCAGTGGCTCGGGTGAAGCCGTCACGAACGTTACCAACGTTTACGGAACGGGTATATACGACTCCTCCGGAGCGCTAAGCTCCGGGCTTGACGGAAAGGGAATGGTCGTGGCGATACTCGATACCGGTATCGACTACACGCACACCGCATTTGCCGTTTCGAATTTCTGGACGAGCGATGACGGTAACGAGCAGCTCGGACTGAATTACAGTGATATTGCGCGGATACTTGGAGAAAATACGCTTCGGGCAGAGGAGCGTCAGTTGCTTGCCGGCTCGTCTCTCACCGCATCGAACGTCTATGTGAGCACGAAGATACCCTTTGCTTACGACTATGCGGATAACGACGCCGACGTTTATCCTTCGTATTCAAATCACGGAACGCACGTTGCCGGTATAGTCGCCGGCTACGATCCCGGTGGATATACGGATAAGGACGGAAATCCCGTCGACGAGGCGTTTTGGGGCGTTGCTCCCAATGCTCAGCTGGTGATATGCAAGGTGTTTACCGACGATCTTGAGTCCTCCGACCTCGGAGGTGCGGAGACTGAGGACATACTTGCGGCGCTTGAGGATTGCATCTATCTCGGCGTTGATGTTATAAATATGAGTCTCGGTACTACCTGCGGATTTAGCACGTGGGACGACGGGGATGACGAGGGAAAATATCTTAACACCGTTTACAACGCGATAGGAAACAGCGGTATCAGCCTTGTCTGCGCCGCGAGCAACGATTACAGCTCCGGTTACGGCGGAGTTTTCGGAACCAACCTTTCTTCAAACCCCGATTCCGGTACGGTCGGCTCGCCCTCCACCTTCTGGTCGGCGCTCTCCGTTGCTTCCATCAGCGGTAAGAAGTCCAATTATCTTAAAGCCAACGGCTCGACCACGGTCTTCTTTGAGGATTCGAACGACGAGAACAGCAATCCCTTCGATTTCGTTAAGTCGATGCTTGACGGGAAAAGCTCCGCGGAGTTCGAATACGTGGTGATCCCCGGAGTCGGACTTGCGTCCGACTACACCGCGAGCATACGCGAGCTGGTCAAGGGAAGGGTGGCGGTCGTAAAGCGCGGTGATTCTACCTTTAAGGAAAAGGTGGAGATCGCGATGAGCTACGGCGCGATAGGCATCATTATATATAATAACGTTTCCGGCTCGGTGCGTATGTCGCTCGGCGACGTTGAGGATCCGATACCTGCGATATCCGTCACTATGAACTCGGGTGCGGAGCTTGTCAGCGGTGCCACGGGGCGCGTGGGCAAGATAGAGCTGAACGTCGATTACAAGGCAGGTCCCTTCATGAGCGACTTTTCCTCGTGGGGATGCACGCCCGATCTTAAGCTCAAGCCCGAGATAACCGCTCACGGCGGCGAGATCACCTCTACCGTTCCCGGCGGATACGGAGAGATGAGCGGAACGAGTATGGCTTGCCCGAATATGGCGGGTGTCGTGACTCTGCTCCGCAGTTACGTGAAGAGCAAATGGCCGACGCTTTCAAGCGTTGAGGTCACGCGCAGGATAAATCAGCTCCTTATGAGCACGGCGACCACCGTTTACGACAGGGACGGTCTGCCGTATTCTCCCCGTAAGCAAGGCTCGGGACTCGGAAGTCTCGATAACAGTCGCACCACCTTGGCTTTCCTTTGGTCGGGCGATGCGAGCATCGACTACCGTCCCAAGGCGGAGCTTGGAGACGACAAGGATAAGACGGGCGTCTACACCTTTTCGTTCAATCTGACCAACTTCGGTGACGAGTCGCTCTCCTTTAAGACCAAGTCTCTGTTTATGACCGAGACCTTGAGCATGGACGGGCTGACGGTCGCGGAGCAGGCTTATATGCTTGACGACGTTGCCACGGAGTGGATCATCGACGATGTTGAGCATTCCGACGGTGACGTTATAGAGATCGCCGCAAGGGCAGATGCTCGTATCACCGTTACAGTGAAGCTCTCCGAGGCGGAGAAGAGATACATCGACAGCTCCTTTGAGAACGGTATGTTCGTCGAGGGATTTGCTCAGCTGGTCTCCGAGACCGACGGACAGTGTGACCTTGCGCTTCCGTTCATGGGCTTCTACGGCGACTGGACCAAGGCTCCGATGCTGGATTACGACGTTTACGAGCTTGCGAAGTACGAGCAGGATTCCTCTATACTTGAGGACGAGAAGCCTCAGGCGAGCGTGTGGGCTACTCAGGCTTACATAACCTATTACAACGACGAATACATCGTCCCGATGGGAAGCTTCCTTTATCTCCAGGACGAGGATGCCGATCAGGTGTACGCGGACGAGGAGCATAACGCTATCTCCTGCTACAACCAATATTACGGTGACGACGATATAAACAACTATCTGACCACGTACAAATTCAAAGGTCTGTACGCCGGACTTCTGCGAAATGCAAGGTCGGTGGATTATAAGCTGGTAAACGCGGTCACGGGTGAGGTGCTTGAGAGCGAGACGGCTTACTGCATCGGAAAGGCTTACGCCGGGGGCGGAAGCGCGACGCCGGCTTATATCGAGCTGGATATAGATCCCGTGAAGCTGGATATGGCGTCCGGAGATCAGTATACGATGACCTTTGAGTTCTATCTCGATTACGGCGACGGCTCGTGCGAGAAAAATACGTATTCCTTCTCCTTCTATGTGGATTACGAGGCTCCCGTGCTTGAGGATGTGCGCGTCCGTTACTACGACTACAAGGACGGCAACAAGACCAAACAGCGTATATATCTCGATATCGATGTGTTCGACAATCATTACGCTCAGTCCGTTATGCTCACCTACCTTGAGGACGGCGAGCTTAAGCTTGCCACCGAGTACGTTACTCCCATATACAACGCAAACAAGAACGGGACCACCACGGTCTCCATAGAGATAACCGACATCTACGACAAATACAAGGACGGTTTGTACGTTCAGCTGGACGATTACGCACTCAATCACAGCGTTTATTGGCTCAATCTCAGCAGCTGCAATCAGAGCCTTGCGCCCGAGCAGTTCACGCTTGCAAGCGGTGAGGGGGAGATAGAGCTTAACGTCTTTGAGACGCACACGGTCAAGCTTGAGTACAGCGGAGACGGAAATCTCTCCAATTTCAATTGGAACTCGAATAACAGAAGTGTTGCGGACGTCAAGAACGGCGAGATAGTCGGTCTTGCTCCCGGAACTGCCGAGATAACCGTTACCGGAAGCGGCGGCGTTCGTCAGGTAATAAGGGTGACGGTGAAGGATGCGGAGAACAAGCTTCCCGTGCCGAGCATCTCGTTCGGTCCGATACAGGACGGCGAGGAGCATCTCACCAAGGCTCGGGGAACGGTCGAGATGTATCCCGGCTCGTCCTTTAAGCTGGATGTGGTGACCGATCCGTGGTATTATCCGCTCGACAGGCTGACGCTCAAGTGGGAGTCCACAAATCCGAGCATCGCAACGGTCGACTCCGAGGGTAACGTGCAAACGCTTGCCAAGGGGAGCACGGTCATCAAAGCTGTTATAATGGCGGACGACGGTACCGCTACGGCTTACGCCGCGACGGTCTCTGTTAAGGTGCTCGATCCATTCGTGGTCAACAACAATACCCTGACCGAATATCACGGTGTCGGCGGCGTCGTTGAGATACCGACCGATAAGAATATAATGATGATATCCGAGGGAGCGTTTGAGGACAACGATAATATAACCGAGATAATCATACCCAAGACCGTTACCGCTATCGGTAAGGACGCGTTTAAGAACTGCACGGCGCTCAAGGCGGTGTATTTCGTGTCCAAGGAGCCGCAGGCTATCGCGGATGCGGACATAAGCGTCATATATCAGTGCGCGTTCAGCGGATGCGAGGCTCTGGAGCTTTTCGATCTTTCGAACGTTAAGGCGCTTACGGTGGGCAGGGAATGCTTCAGCGGGTGCACCTCACTGCGCGAGATCAGGAGCATGACCAAGCTCGGTACCGTCTTGAATTACGCGTTTG
This sequence comes from uncultured Lachnospiraceae bacterium, assembly GCA_964570105.1. Taxonomy (GTDB): domain Bacteria; phylum Bacillota; class Clostridia; order Oscillospirales; family CAG-272; genus SIG673. Next base: position 5,069 of record CAZMWM010000035.1, read on the forward strand.
CCGGCTGTACCTCTCTCACATCTCTCGATCTTACCGGACTGCACGTCTGCGGAGTCGGCGCATTCAGCGGTTGTACCTCGCTTGAGGAGATAAAGACCGCGCGTTATTCCAAGCTCGGAGATCTGGCGTTCTACGGTTGCACCTCGCTCAAAAGCGTGCGTCTCAGCGCGGCTGAGATAGGTGCGTATGCGTTCTCCGGCTGTTCCTCGCTCAGAAATGTGATCATCGAGCCGGGAGAGGGTGACACCTCGCTCGTGTCCTCCATAGGCAAGAGCGCGTTTGCCGGTTGCGGCTCGCTTGTGAGCTTTACCTGTAAGGGTGGCGTTAAGATACTTTCGATAGGCGACGGTGCGTTTGCCGACACCTCGCTTACCTCATTTACCGTTCCCGACGGGCTTGAAGCTCTCGGAGACGGCATCCTCGCCGGCACTCCGATGACCGAGCTTGTCATCGGCGACGAGTTTGACTTTGAAGAGATAACGCTTCTGGGCGCACCGTTCACCGGGCTGGATATCAGTCTCAAGGACGGATGCACCAAGTACGCGATAAAGGACGGAGTGCTCTACAACGCTTCGCTTGAGAAGCTCCTTCTGGTGCTCAAGGGAACGACGTCGGTGGATATCCCGTCAAGCGTCGAGAGCATAGGCGACCACGCGTTTGACGGAAGCGCGGTGACGTCTGTCACTATACCGTCGGGCGTGAAGAGCTTGGGCGCTTACGTGTTTGCAAACAGCTCGCTCCGCACCGTTATCTTCGATGCGGGCTGTCAGCTCACCGCTATCCCCGAGTACGCATTCTACGGCTCGAAGCTGTCAGCCGTTACGGTACCGGCTTCCGTGAAGAGCATAGGCGCTTATGCGTTTGCCGATACGCTCATCACGTCGGTCGGATATACTGAGGACAGTAAGCTTCTTGAGATCGGAAACGGTGCTTTTGCAAGCTGTGTCTACCTTGAGTCCGTGACGCTTCCCGACTGTGTGCGGACTATGGGCGAGCTTGTGTTCAGCGGATGCATCTCGCTCACGGAGGCACATATGCCCTCGGTGAGCAAGCTCGGTGCGTACACCTTCTACGGTTGCGATAAGCTTGTAAGCGTCAGCTTTGGGGACGCGGCGACCGCTGTCGGAGATCACACCTTCTACGGCTGTTCCGCGCTTACCGACGTAAGTCTCGGCGGAGCCTTGAAGGAGATCGGAGAGGGTACGTTCTACGGTTGCACCTCGCTTGGAAGGATCGATCTCGGTAACGTCGTTACCGTAGGGAATACTGCCTTTGCCGAGTGCGTCGCGCTCTCGGAGGTCAAGGGCATCGATAGGCTTGTGACTATAGGTGATATGGCGTTCTACGACTGCAATTCCATAAAGACGCTCACGCTCACCTCTGCAAAATATATAGGAATGGGTGCGTTTGCCATCGAGAACGGCGGCTCTGCCTATAATTCTCTGTCCATCCCGTCCGCTGTGAGCATAGGTAATATGGCTTTCTTCGGCGGTAAGGAAAAGAATGTTGAGATACCCTCCACGCTTACCTCTCTCGGATACGGGGCGTTCGCGTCCTCGAAGTATCTGCGTGCATTTACCGTTGCGGGTGAGTGCGCCGACTTCTTCGTGCTCGACGGAGTTCTGTTCGAGTATATATCCGACACAGAGTTTGAGCTTTCGGCATACCCCGGAGGAAGGGGAGCCGAGGGGGATACTTACACCGTTCCGGACGGCACCGTGCGTATAGCGAATTACGCGTTCAACGCGCTCGGAAAGGATGCGCCCGGCAAGGTCGTGCTTCCGTGGTCTCTGCGCGAGATAGGGGTTTCCGCATTCTACGAGAGCGGCATCAAGGATTACACCTTTATGAGCATCAACGCTCCCACGCTCGGCTCTGTATACCGTGACGACGTGGTGGAGATGATGAAGGCTGCGGTCGAGGATGCGACTGCGGACAAGATCGCCATCAACGGTCTGTTCTATGCGAATTTCGATCAGCTGATGGTGCTCTACACCGATCTGCTCGGCGGAAAGAGCGAGCTTGTGATGCACTGTCCGGAAAACGGTGTCGGATACGGTAATTACGTTTATTCGACGTATTTTGGAAAGGTCGTATCGCTCGGAATACTGATAGACGACAATACGCGCTCGGCTGTCGACGCCATCGAGGCTCTGCCCGGCGCGGACGAGATATCCGGTTGGCTCAACTGGGAGGTCAACGCGACCAACAAGGCGAAGCTCGAGGAGCTTATCGAGAACGTCAAGCGCGCAAGGCGTCTCTACGGTAATATAACCGGTGAACAGCAGCTTGCGTTCGTCGGCTCGGAGCTGACCGAAAAGCTCGTGTCGGTCGAGACGGTGATGCGTGAGCTTAAGACCAAGTTCTCAATTCCGCTCGTGATAAGCGACATCCGTTACAACGACGGATACAAGAAGGAATACACAGAGGGGGAGAGCTTTGATACCACGGGACTTGTGCTGACTATCGTATACGACGACGGCTCGACAGAGATCGCGGATCTTTCGAGACTGACGCTCGTGTATCCCGACGGCACGCTTACTCAATACGACGCCGAGGTGCGTTTCAGCTACCGTTACGGTGACGGTGCCGGCGAGGTCAAGACCGTGAGACTTCCCATTAAGGTCACGTCCGGAGGAGAGGGCGGCTCGTCCGAGCTTCCCGGAGATCAGACCGAGGGTGACGGCAGTAGCACGGTGCTCGTTATCGTTATCGTTGCGGTCTCGCTCATCGTCGTTGCGGGCGGAGCGTTCGCGGCGGTGATGTATCTTCGCAAAAAGAAGGGAAACGCAGCTCCCGAGGCGGCGAAGAGCATCGATGGGAGCAAGCCTGTCGGTGACGGTGCCGAAAAGAGCGAGCCTTGTAACAGCGGCGAAGCTCAGACAAATGCAGACGATGCATCAAATGAAGGAGGGGCTTCCGATGAACGGTAATGATAAGTCCTTTCTCGAAAAGCTGAAGCCGTACACGAAATGGATAATTACAGCTGTCATCGTTATCGCGATCGTTGCGGTCGCGATAACGGCGGCGGTGCTGTCGGACGGGGAGGACGATCCGCTTGCGGACGTTGCCGTCAGGATCAATTATTTCGCAAACGGCGGTGAATTCGACAATCACAAGAGCGAAAAGACGGTCGGATATACCGAGGGCGCGTTCCCGCTGAACATAGGCTTTCAGAGCCTTACGAGCGGCAACGCTCAGATGAACGAGCGAGCCGGATACGAGTTTTTGGGCTGGTATCTCCCTGCCAAGGACGGAAACGGCGAGCTTATATACGAGGACGAAGCGAAAAAGGTGGTCGCTGTCGGCGAAGCATTTGATTTTACCAAGCGCTTGGAAGGCGACGGGGATATAGACCTGTACGCAAAATGGAAAAAGCTCAAAAGCATCTCGGTCGTGCTCGCCGGGGATACCGTTACCGCCAAGGACGGGACCGTATACGAGCCGGGCGACATTATCCGTGAGTTTACCTTCAAAAACGGAACGGTCAGCTCCTATAAGGGTGCAGACCTGCTGAAGGGCGATGGCACCTTCATCGAGTATTACGTTGACGAGGAATGCACCGAGGCGGCGGTATTCCCGATAGTTGACAACGGGGAGGACGAACAGCCGGTCATTTACGCCAAGTTCATTTCCGGTGAATGGACGGTGGTCACGAAGGCGTCCGAGGCGGAAAAAATGTTCAATCTTTTGTCCGGCGGAAAGAATTATTACATCAACGCGGATATAGATATGGATGGCGCGGAGGTCGATGTCGGAAAGCTTAATTCCAACATTCAGGGCAACGGACACGTCATCTCGAATTTCACTGTTACAAAGAACAGCGTCGGCGTCGACGGCGCGGCTATGTTCGGAGCGGTGGGAAGCAAGGGAAAGCTTGCGGATCTTACTCTTTCGAACGTTACTCTTAAGGTGAATATCAAGCTTGCAAACGATCTTCCGAATGTATATTTCCTGTTTACGGATATATCGGACGACGCCGAGATATCCTCGCTCAAGGTGAGCGGTAAGCTGTCGGTGTCCTCGTCCGGCGGCGGAACTCCGCCGAACGTGATCGCAGGAGATCAGACCAGCTGGCTTGCCGGCGTGAAGCCCGAGTCATCAAGCGAGAAGCTTCGCGAGGTGCTTGCCGAGATCGAAGCCGATGTTAAGCTTGAGGTGTCAAAGTAAGCTTGACGCACTCCGAGCTATCAAGATCGAATATACGGGGAAACGGTACGTATGCGAAAAACACAAATCAGGCGGTGTGTTTTTCTCCGTTCCCCCGAGCCGTTACCGCGCGGCGTGGTGATAAATATGAATAAACATCTTATGCGTGCGCTGTGTATCGTATGCTGTATAGCGATGCTGATACCTGCCGTATCGTGCAGTAAAGAGAAGCAGACGTACGATCCGGAGAGCTATCCTATGACCTTTGCCATAGGCTCTCTTGACGGAAACTTCAATCCGTTCTTCTACACCTCTGCTAACGACGGAAGCGTCATCTCAATGACGCAGATATCCATGCTGACCACGGATTCCGAAGGAAAGCTGGTATGCGGAGACGATCAGCCGACGGCGACGCTTTATATGAAAAAGACTATGTACACGGCTGACGGAAGCGTGACCGCCGACGGAGACACGGACGGATATACCGAATACGAATTCGTTATCAAGAACGGTATCAAGTTCAGTGACGGCGAGCCTTTAACTATAAAGGACGTGCTCTTCAATCTGTACGTTTATCTCGATCCGCTCTACACCGGCTCCTCCACCATCTATTCCACGGATATCAAGGGGCTTAAGGCTTACCGTGCTCAGGATCCGGAGCTTGACGACTCCTCCGATGCGGACTATTCCTCGGGCTTCTACGCAGATGCCAAGCAGAGGGTAAACGATATACTTGAGTATCTTGATGACGATGCTCCCAAGACCGAGCAGATAGCGAAGGATATCGAAAAGACCAAGAAGCTGTTCCGCGAAGAGATAGAGAGCGACTGGAACAACTATTACGGAACGCTTGAGAACTACACCGAATACAGCTTCACCGAGGATTGGCAGCTCTACTATTTCGTGGAGGGCATCGTTACCGTCCAGACAGAGACCAACGCCAACGGCGCGACCGTCAAAAAGAAGGACGCGAACGGAAAGTATCTTACCTCGCTCGACGACGACAACAACACGTTGACCTCCGAGATGAACGCGGCGCTTTCTGCAGATAAGATCGCCGCTTATGCATCCGCAAACTCCTGCTCCGAGGCTGACGCCCGCGTGGCGCTTATGAAGCAGAAGGCAGTGGAGACCGTTTACGAGACTTATACCTCGTATGAGAAGAAGATCGCCGATATACTCAATTATTGGGCTACCGGAAGCAACGTGCTTACCGACTTTGCATCCGAGGCTATGAGTAATTACTACGCATCCAAGAAGGGAAGCGTCAAGTCCATCTCCGGTATCACCACCTATAAGACCGCAAGCTTTGACGGCAAGGCTCTCGGCGAGGAGCACGACGTTCTCAAGATAGTTATAAACGGTATAGACCCCAAGGCTATCTGGAACTTCTCCTTCGTGGTCGCTCCTATGCACTACTATTCGAATAAGGAGCAGTGCGACCTTTACGACGGCGTGGAGCATTTCGGCGTTGATTTCGGTAACAAGACCTTCTTCGACGACGTGCTCAAGGATCCGGCAAAGAACGGTCTGCCCGTGGGTGCCGGCGTATACAAGGCGACCGACGCGAAGGACAGCGATAACGTTACCAAGGACGGCTTTTACAGCAATAACTACGCTTACTATAAGAGAAACGAATATTTCGAGACCACCGGTAAGGATATAAACAACGCAAAGATACGTCTCTTCCGTTACAGAGTGGTCAGCTCCGATAACATCGTCAACGCTCTTAAGACCGGTGAGGTGCTTTACGGAGAGCCTAACGCGAAGAACGCGAACATCGAGGCTGTTAAGGTCGATCATCTGAGCTACAAGACCTACCGTACCGGCGGTTACGGTTACGTCGGTCTCAACCCGAAGTATATCCCCGATATGGAAGTCAGAGAAGCTATAATGAGGGCGATGAATACAGCTTCCATCGTTAAGGATTATTACACCTCTCAGCTTGCCGAGGTGATATACCGTCCGATGTCGTCCACCTCGTGGGCGTACCCGAAGGGATGCGAAGCATATTACGCTTACACCACCTCCAAGGATGAGATACAGGCTCTGGTCAAGGAAGCGGGCTGGACGCTCAATTCCGAGGGCAAGTTTGCGAAGAATGGTAAAACGCTCAAGCTTACCTTTACCATCGCCGGCGAGACGGTAGACCACCCTGCATATTCGATGTTTGAGAATGCCGCCGCGTTTTTGAACGAGTGCGGATTTGATATCACCGTTACGACCGACGTCAACGCTCTTAAGAAGCTCGCATCCGGAGGACTTGAGGTCTGGGCGGCTGCGTGGTCCAGCGCGAGCGATCCCGATATGTTCCAGAACTATCACAAGGACTCCACCGCAAACGCGACCAAGAACTGGTACTGCCAGGGAATGCTCGACGATAACACCGATCAGTTTACTGACGAAAAGGGGCTTATAAATCAGCTTGCCGAGCTTATCGAAGAGGCTCGCGAGACCAACAACGAGGAGCTTCGTGCGGAAAAGTATTCCGAGGCGCTGGATATCGTTATGGAGCTTCGCATCGAGCTTCCTACCTATCAGAGAAACGACCTTGCGGTATTCAATACCGAGATACTCGACGTGACCACCTTAAATCAAAATCCTTCCTTCAACGAGGGCGTGGTGAGCCGCATTTGGGAGGTAAATTACAACTGATGCTCTTAGGAGCTTGAGCAGTTAGGATATGTGCCATGGTAAAATATATTTTAAAGCGAATATTGATGTCCGTATTCATCCTTTTGGGCGTCTCGTTCATTCTGTACGTGCTTCTGCGCTGTATGCCGCTGTCTTACGTTGAGACGAAATTCTACGGAAGCAACCCGAATGCTCAGGACAACTATCAGGTGCTCTATCAGTCGCTTGCCGACTGTAAGCTGGTCGAGGCTGACGAGAACGGATATCCGATATACAAGACTGACAAGGACGGCAATATAGTTTACCGTCTCAAGGATAACGGCGAGGTCGAGACCACATCCGACGGAACACCCATTCCCGAGGCTAAGGAGATGCCTATACTCAAGGGGTATTTCATCTGGCTCACCTCCTGCTTCAAGGGAGATCTCGGGCAGTCGTGGAAGTACGGCTCCCCTGTCGGCGACGTTATCTTTAAGAATATGGGCGTATCCTTTATGATCGCCTTTATATCGCTCATTCTTGAGCTTATAATAGCGATACCGCTCGGTATCAAGAGCGCTTGCAATCAATACGGAAAGCTGGATTATACCGTCACGGTGCTTACCATGATCGGTATATCCTTCCCGAGCTTCTTCTTCGGAAGCCTTATGATCAAGCTGTTCGCGGTGGATCTCGGATGGTTTCCAAGCACGGGTATACAGTCATCCACCATTACCGCGAGCACGCCGGCAATGACCGTCTTTGCGGATATGGCGTGGCATCTCGTTCTGCCGATATTCGTTATGGTCATACTCTCTATCGGCTCGCTTATGCGTTATACGCGTACCAACACCCTTGAGGTGCTGAACGCCGATTACATACGTACGGCAAGAGCCAAGGGACTGTCCGAGCGCAGTGTCGTGTACAAGCACGCATTCCGCAATACTATGATACCGCTCGTGACGATGCTTGCCGGAACGATCCCCAGCCTGTTCGGCGGTGCTATGATAACCGAGACCATATTCAGTATACCCGGCATCGGTAAGGCGGCTTACGAGGCGCTGCTCGAGGGCGATATCCCGTTCGTTATGGGCTATAATATGTTCATTGCGGTGCTTACCGTCGCAGGAACGCTTTTGACCGATATCATGTACGCGGTAGTCGATCCCCGTGTAAAACTGTCGTAAGGAGGAGCACGATATGATGGATAATAAGGATCGGCTCGACGGTGTTCCTCTTTCGGCACCCGAGCTTGACAGCGCGGAGGCGGCTGAGGAGATGATCGCCGAGGACGAGCTTCACGGCGAAAATCTTAACGACCGCGTTAAGGTGCTCTCGCCCGCTATGACGATAATGAAGCGATTCTTCCGCTCCAAGCTCTCGATGGTAGGTCTGGTCATCCTCGTCGTGCTGTTCGTGTTCTCCTTCATCGGACCTCTTCTCTCTCCGTGGGGGGAGAAGGAGACGGACGATACGCCGAAGGAGATCGTCTCCACTCTTCCCGTGGAATACCGCGTGACGTATACCGACGGGGAGGGCAACACTGTCGAGGAGACGCAGATCGCTTACGATATCAGCGTGGAGTTTTCCGAGCACTACGTCGAGGGCGAAAGCTCCCTTAAGCACTGGCTCGGCACGGACGAGACGGGTAAGGATCTGTTCACGCGTCTTATGTACGGCGGGCGTATATCGCTCACGCTCGGGCTTATAGTCGTTCTGCTCGAAACCCTTCTCGGAGTGATACTCGGCGGAATTGCCGGTTACTTCGGAAAGTGGATCGATCAGGTCATTATGCGTATAGTTGACGTCCTGTACTGTATCCCTCAGCTTCCGATAATGCTGATACTTTCCGCGACCTTTACGTCGCTCGGCATAACGGACATCCGCAGGCTGTACTTTATGATGGGATTTCTGACGCTTCTCGGCTGGACGGGCACTGCGCGTCTGGTCAGAGGTCAGATACTTTCTCTGCGTGAGCAGGAGTTTATGCTTGCCGCGAAATGCGCAGGGCTGTCCACTCACAGGAAGATATTCAAGCATCTGATCCCCAACGTGTTCCCTCAGCTCATAGTTTCGATGACGCTCGGGCTTGGCTCGATCATTCTGACCGAGGCTACGCTCGGATTTCTCGGGCTTGGCGCACCGCTCGGTACGGCTACGTGGGGCTCGCTCATAAACTACGCGACCAAATCCGAATTTCTCGGAAAGCTGAATTTCTGGGTGCCGCCCGGAATTTGTATCACACTTGCGATCCTCGCCTTCAACTTCGTTGGCGACGGTCTGCGCGATGCCTTTGATCCGAAGGCAAAGAGGTGACGGAAATGGCGAAGGACAACAGTAAAAGATCACATTATATAACGAGAGACGAGTCAAAGCGGATAGCTCAGGAGAACAAGGCGGCGTATCGCCGTTACGCTCTCAAAAAGAAACAGAAGGTCACCGAAGCCGATTACACGACCGAGATGAAGGATCCCGCTAATCTGGTGGAGTTTGACGATCTGCATACGTATTTTTACACCGACGCCGGCACGGTGCGTGCGGTTAACGGAGTAACGTTTTCCGTTCCGCAGGGCGCGACCGTCGGCATAGTCGGAGAGTCGGGCTGCGGTAAGAGCGTTACGTCTCTTTCGCTCATGCAGCTCATAAACGGTCCTACGGGACAGATAGTTGACGGCTCCATCCGCTTTAAGACACATGCCTTCAAGCGTGATGCGAAGGGCAAAAAGATACCGGTCATCGATGAGGCGACGGGAGAGCCGCTGAAGAATGAGTTCGGCGGTACGCTCTACGAGATGGAGGATAAGGTGTTCGACATCGCCAAGATGCCGCTCGGAGATATGCAGAGCATCCGCGGACGCGAGATAGCGATGATATTTCAGGAGCCGATGACCTCGTTAAATCCCGTTTTCACTATCGGCTCTCAGCTTGACGAGGTGGCTCTTCTGCATATCGAGGGCATATCGAAGCAAGCGGCGAAGGAGCGCAGTATCGAGATGCTCCGTCAGGTCGGTATAGCCGATCCTGCGAGCGTATACCGCAAATACCCTCACGAGCTTTCCGGAGGAATGCGCCAGAGAGTTATGATAGCTATGGCGCTCATATGCGCTCCGAAGCTCATAGTCGCGGACGAGCCGACCACGGCTCTTGACGTTACCATACAGGCTCAGATACTCGATCTGCTCAACGAGATAAAGGCAAAGCAGAAAAGCTCTATCATGCTGGTGACGCACGACCTCGGCGTCGTTGCCGAGATGGCTGATTACGTGGTCGTTATGTACGCCGGAAAGATAATAGAGATGGGAACGACGGAGGATATATTCGACCGACCGCTCCATCCGTACACGGTCGGTCTGCAAAAGAGCAAGCCATCCGTAAACGGAGATGTCGACGAGCTGTACTGTATCCCCGGATTTGTTCCAAATCCCGTGAATATGCCAGATTACTGTTATTTCCGCGACAGGTGCGACCGTTGCAGTAAGCAGTGTGCCGGGAAATATCCGGCTCTGATCGACGTGACGGAAACGCACAAGGTGTCCTGCTATCTGTATGCAGACGGAGCCGGTGGCTCGGATAGCTGATCGAAAGGAATTTTCATTAAAATGACCGAAGAAACGAATAGTAAGCAGTCACTGCCCGTGTCCGATGCCAATGAGACGGACGGCGGCGTGCTGTTGGACGTGAGGCATCTAAAGGAATATTTTCCGGTAAAGACCAATATGTTTGGCAGACCGCTCGTGTATCTTAAGGCGGTGGACGACGTTTCGTTCAGCGTCAAGCGCGGCGAGACGCTGGGCATCGTCGGTGAGTCCGGATGCGGAAAGACCACCATGGGACGCACTCTGCTCCGTCTCTATCCCGTGACCGGGGGCGAGGTATACTTCAAGGGGCAGGAGATCACGCGGCTGAGCAACAAGGAGTTCAACAAGCTTCGTCCGCAGATGCAGATGATCTTTCAGGATCCGTACGCAAGCCTTTCTCCGCGTATGACCGTCGGGGAGATAATCGGCGAGGCGGCGCTCGAGCACGGCTTTGTCGATAAGATGCATTACCGTGAGTATGTGCTCGGTATAATGAAGCAGTGCGGTCTGCAACCGCATTACTACGAGCGCTATCCGCATGAATTTTCTGGCGGACAGCGTCAGCGTATCTGTATCGCGCGTGCGCTCGCGCTGAGACCGGAGCTTGTCATATGCGACGAGCCGGTATCCGCGCTTGACGTCTCGATACAGGCTCAGGTGATAAATATGCTAAGAGATCTGCAACGCAGTCTCGGGCTTACTTATATCTTTATCTCGCACGATCTTTCCGTGGTCAAGCATATTTCCGATACCGTCGGGGTTATGTACCTCGGAACTATGGTGGAGTACGGCTCCAAGGAGAGAATATTCGAAAATACGCTACATCCGTACACCAAGGCGCTGTTTTCGGCGGTGCCCGTTCCGGATATCCACGTCAAAAAGGAGCGCATAGTGCTCAAGGGAAGCATCCCGTCTCCGGTGGATCCGCCGAAGGGGTGCAAGTTTCATACCCGTTGCGAACGCTGTATGGAGGTGTGCAAGAACGTTCCTCCCGAGTATCGCGAGATCGAGCCGGGACATTTCTGTGCGTGCCATCTGTATGATGAAGCGGAGGGCGGTAATTGAGACCGTCTCCGTGCTTTGATGTGGGAGGTGTTCTCGGGTGACCGACAATGATAAGAAAAATGCGCCGAGCGCATCCTCTGCTCCCGAGGGTGAGGGGAGAGATGACGGGCTTGATACCGAGACTACCTTTGCGGATATGAACGTTGAAGGCTTCAGCTGGTACGATCCGAATAGGAAAACCGGGGAAGGCTCGCCGCGGCTCTCGAGAGAAGAGCTGCGAGCCGCAGTGCTCGGTGCGTTTCGTGCGTTCCTTCCGCTCTTTATCGGTATCGCCGTTATCGGCGGCGCGTTGTTTGCTCTGACGTATCTCTGGCTCGGTGCCTGAGTTCGGTGCCGCGGTCGGCGGAGCTATCCCGTGGCGTGGGCAATGTCATCAACTTAAGGGTTGAAAAGACACGGCTTTAGGTAAAGCAGTGCTTATTCAAACCCTGTCGGAGATGAAAAATGTTTGTATG
>CAZMWM010000036.1:0-16518 GCA_964570105.1 uncultured Lachnospiraceae bacterium
TTCAATGTACATATCATTAACATTATTTAATTAGTGAAGAAACTAAAAACACCACCGCTTTTTGAAAAAAGCTTGGCAAAAACTTTCGAGTAGCTTCGCGGTGGAGGTTTGTTGTTCCATTAGAAGGTAGAAACCGATGGCATCCGCCAATGCGAGACGTTGCGTTTATTTGATGGGTGGCGCGGAGGTATTTCGGGCGGATGATATCCGCCCCTACAGAGGGCACGTGAAATTGAACGGTGTGCGAAGTTGGACGCTCCGCGCTAAGCTCTGTAAAGCTTTTAAAGTACAAAAGCGCCCACTGTCCGCGGAAATGCTGACAGTGGGCGTCGATGCGGTATCTATCTCGGAATATCGAGCGAAATTACTTAAGCTCGACAGTAGCTCCGACTTCCTCGAGCTGCTTCTTGATAGCTTCGGCATCTTCTTTGGAAGCGCCTTCCTTAACGGTCTTGGGTGCTCCGTCGACCATATCCTTAGCTTCCTTAAGTCCGAGACCGGTGATCTCGCGAACGACCTTGATGACCTTGAGCTTCTGGTCGCCTGCGGCGGCAAGAACAACGTCAAACTCGGTCTTTTCCTCGGCTGCGGGAGCGGCAACGTCGCCTGCGGCAACAGCTCCACCTACCATGATAGCGCCGGATACACCGAACTTCTCTTCGATTGCAGATACGAGATCCTTGAGTTCGAGCAGAGTAAGTCCCTCAATAGCGGTAACAATGCTCTCGATTTTTTCGTTAGCCATTTTAAAAATCCTCCGTAAATAAGTTTTGATCTTTTGATTGGTTCGAGCTTACGCCTCGGCAGGGGCTTCCTCAGCCGAAGCAACTTCCGCGCCCTCGCCATCCTTCTCGGTAATGGCTGTGAGCACGCGTGCGAGTGAATAAAGGGGAGCCTGGATGCTTCCGAGCAGCTTGCCGAGGAGAACCTCCTTGGTGGGCGTGCTTGCAAGCTCTTCGACCTGCTTTGAGTCGATAACTCCGCCGTCGATAAAGCCGGAAACTATATTGAACGTCTCGATCTTATCGGCGTACTCCTTGAGTATCTTTGCCGCCGCAACGGGATCGCTTGCGCTTACTGCAAGTGCGTTCATTCCGTTCAAGTACTGCTTCATATCGCCGTAGCCTGCGGCTTCGCATGCGCGAGAGGTCATCGTATTCTTATATACGTGATAATCAACGCCTGCCTTACGAAGCGCGGAACGGAGCGCGGTGTCGTCCTCAACCGTGATACCGGTATAGTTCACCAGAACACCTGCAACTGCGCCCTTGATCTTTTCGGTAAGCTCTGCGGTAGCGGCTTCCTTCTGTGCCAAAATCTTTGCGCTGGGCATATTTTCACCTCCGTAACAGATTACCAAAGTCGGTAAGCGATGCCCGGAAAATAAAATATCCGGCTAAGGTCGTGAGACTAGCCGGGAGAGAGCAACCGCAATATGTGACCGAGAACGTGACAGACAGCGCCGCATCCGTGCGGATGCCGCGAGACTGACGTGTCGGCTATGCTTACGCTCACCTCGGCAGGAAGTCACAGACTATTACATAAACCTGCTGTCTTTGGTTTGCTATCGCGCCAAAACGCGAATACCTCATTATTGTACACGACTTTATCCCGATTGTCAAGGGTTTTTTGTGATTTTACAAAACGTTAACATATTTCATCTCCGTCACACGCAGATGTGCGCGTCTCATTTGTGAAAAAACACAAGCGCAGTATGAAAATATTGTGCAGATGGACAGTTTACAAACGCAGACGGCTGTGATATAATATTAATTTGGGTGACACTATTTACGAAATGGGGGCTTGATATATGGCTGAGGAACGCTCGAACGGTGCAAGCAAGGTCGGATGCGCGGCGTACGAGACCGCGGCGGCGTTGGTCGAAGAGATAGAAAAGGTGGTCGTCGGAAAGCATAACGAGGTCGTTCTTCTGGTGACGGCTCTTCTGTCCGGTACTCACGTGCTGATAGAGGATTATCCCGGTGTCGGAAAGACGACGCTGGCTTCGGCTCTTGCGAAAGCGGCGGGACTGCGCTTCAGACGTGCGCAGTTCACTCCCGACGTTATGGCGTCGGACATAACCGGATTTAATATGTACAACCGCAAGACGGAGGAATTTGAGTTCCACGAGGGGCTTGCGATGACCAACATATTGCTTGCGGACGAGATAAACCGCGCTTCTCCGAAAACGCAGTCCGCGCTTCTTGAGGCGATGGAGGAGCATCAGGTCACGGTCGACGGTGTTACCTACCGCCTGCCCGAGCCGTTTATGGTGATAGCAACGCAAAATCCGTCCGGATTTGTCGGGACCTATCCGCTTCCCGAGGCACAGCTTGACCGTTTCTCGATGAAGCTCTCGATGGGATATCCCACCGCCGCCGAGGAGGTCGCTATGATATCCGCAAGGCGAGTTGGCGATCCGGCGCAGAAGATACGGGCTGTAACGAATGAGACTGCTCTTGAGATGCTCAGGAGCGAGGTCAGGCGAGTGCGTTTTGATGAAGCGGTGTATGAGTACGTGGTGGCTCTCGTTTCGGCTACGAGGAATGACGGGCAACTGGCGGTCGGAGCAAGTCCGCGAGGCTCGTTGGCTCTTATGAGGATATCGCAGGCGTACGCGTTTATGAAGAGAAGGGAATACGTTATTCCCGAGGATATAGCTTTCCTGTACCGCAGAGTCATCGCTCACCGCGTGACGCTACGTCAGGAAGCACGGCTCAACAGGGTATCGGCGTATGACGTGCTTGAGCAGATACTGCGCAAGACCGAAGCGCCGTATCTCGGTAAAAGATGACCGTGAGATGTGGGCGTCGCACGTCGGTCTAAAATTTTGAAAAGGCGGTGTTTCGATGGACCTTGGCAGAAAGCTACGTTCGCTCTTTCGAAAGCTCCGTCGGGCGCTTGAGCGAGCGCGGAATGCGATCGTTTCCCGAGTGGGTAAGGGCGTTAGGCATAAGGGGGAGCGCTGTTTTTTCGCGCTCGGAAGAGGTGCGATCGGGTATCTCGTCTTGCTTGCTTTTGCCGTGGTATTCACTCAGGCTCTGCATTCATCGCTGTCCGCGATGCTGTTGAGCTTCGTTATAATATTGCCGTTCGTCTTGCTTTTGTATCTTTTTATTGTCAGAGGCTCTCTTGACGCGTATATCGAGCACGACGGCGGTTATGCTACCAAAAAAACGCCCACCTGCTTTAGCGTGCAGGTGATAAACGGCTCGAGATTTCCGATAGCCTTGGCGGAGGCGGAGCTGAGACTTCCGAATGCCGGGGGTGTCAAATGCTCGGTGGTAAAGGCTCGTATAGCCGTTCCGCCGTCGTCCGCGTACGTTATAAAGAAGGAAGTTGCGTTTGAATACCGCGGAGCGTACGAGGTCGGCGTCGACTGTGTTTATGTGTACGATCCGTTTCGGATATTCAGGCTCCGGCGCAGGCTGTACAATTACAGACCTATATACGTTATGCCGCGACGTTACGGTATGCTTTCGGAGTCGGGACGCGCAAGCGCCGACAGCTCGGTCGAGCTTAAAAGGACTGCGTTCGGGACCGAAAGGAGCGACGTTACGGACGTGCGCGTGTACCGACCGGGCGATCCGATGAAGAACGTCCATTGGAAGCTGTCCTCAAAGAGCGACGAGCTTCAGGTGAGACAGTACGATATGAACTGCGGAAGGGTGGTATATGTTTTTTGCGACCTTTCTGCGCATTTTGACGCTTCTGCGGCGGAATATTCCGACGATGTGAACGAATACGGCGCGGACGGAGTTGTTGAGTTTGCGCTTGCCGTCGTTTCAAGGTCGCTTGCCGACGGTAACTATTGTGTGCCCGTGTGGTATGACGGACGGGGTGGGGTAAGCTCGTGTCCGTGCTCGGATAACGGGGATCTTGAAAATGCCGTTAAGATGCTTGCGGCGGCGCCGCTTTGTGACGCCGAATGCAGGGTGGGAAAGCTCGGCTCGCTCATAACGAATACGCAGGGAATATCCTTTATTTACGTAACGTATCATCCGGACGGAGATCTCCTTGCCGACGTTACGCTCTCGTCGTCACTGATAAGCGGTGGCGGCAGTTCGGTCGAGGTCTGCTTCTTCGATCCGCGCGAAAAGGTCACGGATGAGGAGAAAAGTCGGGAGCTGGGGCTTATGTATGAGCGTTGCAAGAGCATCCTTGCGTCAAGGGGCGTGCGCGTTACGGAAAGTACCGCTCTGCGGGACGTTTGAAATATAACTAAGCTTTATATCTTGGCGCTTACACAGCAGAGCTGTGTAAGCCTTCAAAGGGCTATGTAACGTGACTTCATCACGTTACGCGCTAAGATGTAAACTTTAACTAAAATCGGCGTTTTTTGACAATCCCTCAGTCGCCTTCGGCGACAGCTCCCTTTACACAAGGAGAGCCTATGGCACGCCCCTGAATTAGTTCTAACACAGACAGGGCGTACCTCTGTGATGTGATATCAATATTCCACCGCGAAGCTATACAGAAGCTTTTGCCCAGCTTTTCTCGAAAAGCTGGCGTACCTCGCCACTAAAGTGGCGCGGAGTTTGGGTGGTTTAAGGATACACGCCCTGAATTAGTGCGAACACAGATAGATGTACCCTCTGTGATGGAACGTCAATCTCCAACCGCGAAGCTATACGAAAGCTTTTGCCCAGCTTTTCTCGAAAAGCTGGCGTGTAACACGGCAAAGCCGTGTTACACAGAGTTGACCTTCGGTCAACTCATTTTGCCACAACAGCTTTTCTCAAAAATCCGAGCTTTTTTTAAAAAAGCTGATGCTTTCTTCAGAAAGCGAGAGTACGGGAACAAATGAAAAAAACAAAGCGTATCAAAAATGCAAACGATATGGGTGAGGAGCGCGAGTATTCCCCTGCGGCTCAGACGCTCAGCGTCGTACAGATGAGCACCGGGCTTTTTATGCGTGCGCTCAGCATCGCGCTGTTGACGTTCGGAGGGCTACTGTACGTGGATGACGCCTTGTCGCTCGGGTGCGGAGCGTTCCTGCTCCTTCTGTATTCCGTGATCTCGGTCGCGGCGTTCTCCCTTATGATGACGGGAGAAAAAAAGGCGCTTATCGGCGTCGGGATCGCCGTCGCGGCGGTCGGTGCCGTTCTGCTCATTCACCCGAATATTATCGAGTTTTACCGCGAGAGCGTCAAATATACGTTCGATGCGGCGATGAAGCTCTTGGTGGAGCGCGGATTTGATAATTATTCCGCCTACATCACCGGCGCGTCCGGAATGGGGCTTCGGGCGGTGTCGCTCTACAGAGGGGCGCTCGGTCTGCTTGCCGCTTTGCTCGGATGCCTGTATTCGGTCTGCCTTATGAGAAGAACGGTCATCTCTCCCGTGCTCGTCTCGACGCTCTGTCTGCTCGTTCCCGGTCTTACCTTCAATCTCAGCTCTTCGAATATCGGACTTGCTATCATCGTTGCCTCTCTGATGGGCGCGGCGGCGATGAAGCTGTTCGACGCACGCTTTCGTGCAGACGGGGGAGAGCGCGTCACCGTCTACGCGCTCGGCGGATACGTTGCCGGTACGGTGATACTGCTTGCTATGCTGTCCGCGATAGTTCCGGTGTTGGTCGTGAAGGATAGGTGGGACGATATCCCGGTGATCAGTCAGCCTATCGACGCGGCGCGAGACGTGGTGGATTCCGTTATATCGGGTGACGCCCCGGATCTTCTCGGAGTGGGCATAATAAAAAATATGGACGGCTCCAATTCACGCGACGTTTCGGTAAAGACGCGCGAGTATACCGGAGATACGGTGATGACCGTTCGCTCCTCATACGGGAGCACTTCGTATCTTTATCTCCGCGGTTGGGTGGCTGACGTGTTTGACGGAAGCAGCTGGCTGTCCGTGACGAGCGACCGTCTTGCCCTGTATAAGGCTAAGACCTCGGACGCCGCGGAAAAGGCAGGATATGACCTTAGTGGCGAGGTTTACAGCGCGGACAGTATGACGGATGCGCTGTACGAGCTTTTACCGTCGGTCTACAGGTCGAACGAGAATGATGCCGACGGGAAGCTTGCCACTATGTCCGGGTTTTACGGCGCGTATGTGGATATAAGGTTGAAGAGCGGTGCCGGCACGGGGAATCTCCTGTTCGTTCCTGCGGTCAGGAGCACGGATGCCGGGCTTATGAAATATGATAACACCTCAAAGGGGTACACGCGTAAATGTCTTTCGTATTTTGACGGGATGTACATTACCGGTTGGCTGAATATCTTCAAAAAGTACACGGCGCTTGCGTATGTTCCGCAGATGTCGGAGGAGGATTTCGGGGACGGTATGTATGCCAAGCTCGGATATTACCGTGCTATGCGGACACTGCTTGAGGCTCACGCGAGCGGAGAGTACTCCGATGCGGAGCTGATCGCGCTTCAAGGCAGTGTGCTATCAGCCCTTGACGTCTCGCTTGAGGACGGGGAGAAAACGTATTTTGAGCGGTATCTCGATATGGACAGTACCGCCAAGGCTCAGGCGTATGCAAGGTACGTGACCTTGGTGGATGCGTATACGGAATACGCGGAGCAGAACTATGGGGAGGCGGCGGGATGCGACATTCCGGCTATCATCACCGCCGCGGAAAAGATACTTGCCGGTGTTGGTGAGGATGCGACCGTACACGCAAAAACGCTTGCGGCGGTGCAGTATGTTATAGATGAATTTTCTTATTCAAAGACTCCTAAGCTTCCGAGCTTATCGGGATACGATGGCTTTCTGCGCGAGACGCAAGAGGGCGATCACGTACAGCTCGCAACGACGCTCACGCTCATATTGCGTCGGATGGGGATAACCGCGAGATATGCGGAAGGATACATAGCCACCGACTTTAAGCAGGACACGGAGGGTGACGGTGCGGTATGCGAGGTGACTGACAAGAATGCGCACGCTTGGGTAGAGGTGTACTACGAGGGGCTTGGTTGGATACCGTACGAGACGGTCAAAAAGTATGCAAAAAAGTATTACGGCAATAATATCACCGCATCCTCCGGAGCATCCGGCAATATCGGCGGAGGTGTGACGGTCGGCGGCGACGGATACCTTGGCGGTGACGTCATCGACGGACTTGTGCCGGAGCTTCCGACTGTTGACGTGACAGAAAACGATGGCGGAGCCGGAGCGGAGGTGCTCGGTGTTTTCTTCCTCTTGGTCGCGGTATGTGTGGGTGCGGCGGTGATGCGAAAGAAGCTTCGCGAGCGCTCGGAGCGCGCGGTCGGACTGCGGAAAAAGCTGATAGACGCGGCAAAAAGCGGAGATCTTGACGGGGAAGCGCTTAATGACACAGCCGGAGCGATAAGCTCGGAGGTGCTCGGAATGCTCTCGGTCGCAGGTTATGCGGCGCGGAAGGGCGAGCTTCCCACGGAATATGCCGCAAGAGTCGAGGCGGACTGTCCTTACGGTCGCGAGGCTTCGTTTACCGAGATAATGGCGCTCATACAGAAGCAGGAATTTGGAAACGGCGTGACCGCGGAGGAGCTTTCGAAGGTCGGCGGATATCTTGACGGACTTTGGAGCGAGGTATATGCGTCCGAAAACGGCGCGAAGCGTTTCTGGCACAGATACGTACAGAACAAGCTCTGATCGGTGTTTTTTATGAAGAGAAACGCGGTAAAACGCCGCATAAACGGGCTGTTAATGAGGAAGAGAAGGTCAAAAGATATATGAATACGGGAGAGATGAACGGCGCGACGCTCGCATACCTCGGAGATGCGGTGATCGAGCTTTTGGTGAGAAGATCGCTCATAGAAAGGGGCGTCGGCAACGTTGGGGAGATGAACGGCGCGGCGGACGCTATGGTACGCGCGGGTGCGCAAAGCGCCGCTATGGACAGGCTGCTTCCGCTACTGAGCGAGGAGGAGACTGCGATATACAAGCGCGGAAGGAACGCGCATTCCCACACCGTTCCGAAAAGCGCGAAGGTCTCGGAATATCGCAGAGCGAGCGGAATGGAAGCGCTCTTTGCCTATCTTTATCTTGAAGGTCGTCAAGAAAGACTTGAGGAATTGTTTTTGGCGGCTTATTATTGAAACTGCCGCATCCGCACGGCGAGTCTGTCTGCGTAAGGATGATGTATCCGACTGCGGGATCTCAGCTGATTTAGAATAAAATTCTCGGGAATTGCCGCGTGCTTTGGACATATGCCGAGCTTGCTAACTTCCGATGCGATGAAAAAAGAAAGGAACTTTACAAAAATGATAATCACCGATCTGCTTGAAAAGAATGCGAAATTTTACCCCAACGAGGTGAGCCTTGTGGAGATCAATCCGGCAAAAAGACCGGCGGATCACGTGACGTGGAAGGAGTTCAGCCTTATCGAGTCGGCTGACGGTGAGAAGTATCGTCGCGAGATGACATGGAGAGAGTTTGACGTCAAAGCCAACCGATTTGCAAATCTCCTGCTCACGCGTGGTGTAAAAAAAGGAGACAAGGTCGCCATTCTGCTGATGAACTCGCTTGAATGGTTGCCTGTCTATTTCGGTATCCTCAAGAGCGGAGCGGTCGCGGTGCCGATGAATTACCGTTATACTGCTGAGGAGATCAGGTATTGCCTTGACCTTGCGGACGTCAGCTTTTTGGTGTTCGGACCGGAGTTTACGGGAAGGATCGAAAGCGTTCTTCCTGCGCTTAAGGCGGTAAAAAGCTTCTTTTACGTCGGCGCGGACGTTCCGAGCTTTGCGGACAGCTACGAAAGGATGTCCGTGTACTGCTCGAGTAATCCGCCTGCCGTGGAGCTTGACGAGAACGATAACGCGGCGATATATTTTTCATCCGGCACGACGGGCTTCCCGAAGGCGATACTTCACAATCACGTGGCTCTTATCAATTCCTGTCGCACCGAGCAGAAGCACCATTCGCAGAAGCGCGACGATGTTTTCCTTTGCATACCCCCACTCTACCACACCGGAGCGAAGATGCATTGGTTTGGCTCGCTCCTGTCCGCAAGCAAAGCAGTGCTCCTTCGCGGCGTCAGCCCCGAATGGATACTCAGAACGGTATCTGAGGAGAAGGTTTCGATAGTCTGGTTGCTCGTTCCGTGGGCGCAGGATATACTTGACGCGATAGAGCGCGGCGATGTCAAGCTGTCCGAATACGATCTCAGTCGCTGGCGGCTGATGCATATAGGTGCTCAGCCCGTTCCGCCGAGCCTTATAAAGCGGTGGAAGGAGGTCTTTCCGGGGCATCAGTACGATACCAATTACGGGCTTTCCGAGTCGATAGGTCCCGGATGCGTGCATCTCGGAGTTGAGAATATACACAAGGTCGGAGCTATCGGAGTTCCGGGATATCTGTGGGAAGCTAAGATAGTTGACGAGCAGGGACGTGACGTGAACGAGCCGGAGAAGGTGGGAGAGCTTGCAGTCAAAGGTCCCGGTGTTATGCAGTGCTACTACAAGAACGAAAAAGCCACGTCAGAGATACTGAAAGACGGTTGGCTGTACACGGGCGATATGGCGAAGCGCGACGCCGACGGATTTATATATCTGGTCGACCGTAAAAAGGACGTTATAATCACCGGCGGAGAAAATCTTTATCCGGTGCAGATCGAGGATTTTTTGCGCTCGAACGATCTTATAAGCGACGTTGCCGTCATAGGACTTCCGGACGAAAGGCTTGGTGAGATCGCCGCGGCTATCATCCAGCTCAAGGAAGGCGCTAACTGTACAGAAGCGGATATCGATGCGTTCTGCGAAGCGCTTCCGAGGTACAAGCGCCCGAAAAAGATCATCTTCGCCAAGGTGCCGCGTAATGCCACGGGAAAGATCGAAAAGCCGAAGCTTCGCGAGATATATTGCGGCGGAAGGCTGGTCGAAGTTCAAACGACGCGGTAAAACCCCGATATTAAAACTCCTCCGCGGTCTCATCATACATGGTGAGAGCGCGGAGGAGCGTTTGTTTTCGGGGGGGCTTATCGATACATTTCGGTCACTTGTTCACTCGTCGGTGGAGACGGAGACATCGTCGCTGAAGGTGACGTAATCGGTGGGATCGGCGCTTTTCCCGTTCACGAGCACCTCGAGGTGCAGGTGCGGCTGTTCGGCACATTCTATCAGCGAGGTCTCGCCTATTGCGCCTATCAGATCGCCGGCGGCGACCTCCGCGCCTATCTTAATGCCGTCGGGAATCTCGGTGGAGAGGTTCATATATTTCGAGACGATGCCGTTTGAGTGGGTTATCTCTATGCTCTGTCCCATCATCGGCAGATAGCTCACGTCCGTGACGGTGCCGTCCGAAAGCGCGTATACCGGCGCTCCGACCTCGGCGACTATATCCACTCCCTCGTGAGTTCTGTAATCGCTCATCGTCGTGGATGCGGAAAGCACGGTACTGCTGTAAGCCTTGGAGATATATCCGTTACACGGACGCACGAACACCTGCGGTCTTACCGTCGGGGCGTCCTTATCCCCGTCCTTGTTTCCGTCCGCCTCGCCCGGGGTGCCGCCGTTGTTGTTTTCGTCGCCGCCTTTGTTGCCGTCATCTCCGGAGGACGGCAGATCACCGCCGTTCGGCTCGCTGTTGTCACCGTTTCCTTCGGAAAGGTCGGGACCGTCATCCGGTGGCGCGTCATTTCGTTTGCTGACCGTAGCCACTATCGCCACTACCGTTACGGTGAGTACGGCGACGAGCAAAAGTGCGAGAATTACGTACGTTACGCGGTTTGCGAGGACCTCCTTGGGATCTCTTTCTTCGTTGCCCGTATTGCTGTTATTGTTCATTGCTGTATACCTTCCTTGCTTTTTTCGGTTATCGTGTTTGTATTGTTTACCGAAAAAGTGATATATATACAGCCATATCCGATTTTTTCGAAGATCGGTGAAATTTTTTCGGGACGGTCATCCGCGATCAAAGGGCGGGCTTGAAGTCTGAAAGATAAATCTTTCAGAGGCGTTTTGTGCCTTGGCGATCTGAACGATCGCATTTCGGCAAAGCCGAAACCGTCACAAAACTGCTATGATTTAGAAAGACATGGTCATAAAAAAGAAATAAATAAAACGGTGCCGTCTCCGTACGCTTCGGAGATGGCACCGCGATGGCGCTATATAATATAGGAAGGGATCACTTGGAAGCAAGCGCCGCTCTGCAATCTGCGCAGACCAGCTTGTCCTTCAGCTCCACAAGGTCGTCCGTGCCGCCACAGAAGATGCAATGCGCATTCCACTTGGCGAGAACGAGCTTATCGCCGTCAAGGAAAAACTCAACGTTCTCTCTGTCTATGTCGAGGGAACGTCTGATCTCGTAGGGGATAACGAGACGTCCGAGTTCGTCGATCTTCTTTACGATGCCCAATGTTTTCATTTTGCTGTTCTCCTTTATTTAAATATGTATTTTGTCGTTAAGCCGTGAGATACGTCGAAAACGATCTGATAATGATTGTAGCAAAACTTTGTTAAGGCGTTGAATAGTACCTGAAAACAATTTGTTAAGATTGCCAACATCTGTTACCGGATTGGCTGTGTATGGTAAAATAATGAGTAAATGCGGCGTTTTTGCGGCGCGCAACGGTCGGGCGAGGGTGGGTGTGTATGAAATGTAAACTATCGGTTAAATAAATGTAAAAAGACGCTCGAAGGTGTTGCAATCGAGAGAAGTATATGGTATAATATCCAAGCATGATTTGGGCGAGCCTTGAGATTGCTTGTATTATATCCTTGATACAAGGTAACTTAGGAGGAGCCTCCCCGCAGACCTTTGGTCTGTGCGGCGCGCCGGAGCGGCGGGATCTACATGCGCTTTCAGGTGCTGTCCGAGGGCGCAGAATTTTTTTGTGACACTTTGGGGAAACGCCCGATAGCGTGTGAAATCACCGACGCGCTCCGAACTATTATAAAGGAGGAAGAAAAATGGCAAGCGAAAAGATCAGAGTGAGACTCAAGAGCTATGATCACACCCTCGTTGACACTGCGGCGGCTAAGATCGTTGAAGTGGCTAAGAGAAACGGTGCGGTCGTGAGCGGTCCTATCCCGCTTCCTACCGAGAAGGAGATAGTTACTATTCTCCGTGCGGTACACAAGTATAAGGACAGCCGCGAGCAGTTCGAGATGAGAACTCACAAGAGACTTATCGATATCGTCAACCCCAGCCAGAAGGTTGCGGATGCACTGATGAATATCGAGCTTCCCGCAGGCGTCGAGATCGACGTAAAGCTTTAATGGCTCCGCTGTGGGTATTTGATTTGGCAACCACCGATTGCGTTTTACGTCATGTTGGCTCCTCGGAGTCAACCAATAACTGAAACAGGAGGAAATTTCAAATGATCAAAGGCATTATCGGTAAAAAGGTTGGGATGACGCAGATATTCGACGAGAACGGAAACGTCATTCCGGTCACTGTCATAGAGGCAGGGCCCTGCACGGTGGTGCAGAAAAAGACCACCGAAGGTAAGGATGGCTACGATGCTATCCAGCTCGGCTTTGTGGACGTCGCCGAGAAGAAGCTTACTAAGGCTGAGGCAGGTCACTTCAAGAAGAACGGTCTTGCTCTCAAGCGCCACCTGAAGGAATTCCGTCTTGAGGATGTTTCCGGATACAACGTGGGCGATACCGTCGCCGCCGACATCTTTGCGGCAGGCGAAAAGGTCGACATCACCGGAACCACCAAGGGACGCGGATACACCGGAGCGGTCAAGCGCTGGGGACATCACATCCTTCGTATGACTCACGGTACCGGTCCTATCCACCGTCAGGTCGGATCTATGGGTGCTAACTCCACGCCTTCGAGAGTTTTCAAGAACAAGAAGATGGCAGGTCAGTACGGTAACGAGCAGGTGACCGTGCTCAACCTCGACGTCGTAAAGGTAGATGCGGAAAAGAACCTCATCGCGGTAAAGGGCGCTGTTCCCGGAGCACGCGGCGGTATAGTATTCATCCGCAATACCGTTAAAGCTTGAGCGGAAGGAGGAGATCAACAATGGCTAACATCAAAGTATTGAATATGGTTGGTAAAGAGGTCGGAAGCCTCGAGCTTTCCGATGCGATCTACGGCGTAGAAGTAAACGGCGCGATCCTTCACGCTGCGGTAAGAGCTTACCTTCTCAATCAGAGACAGGGAACTCAGTCCGCGCTCACCCGCTCTGAGGTCTCGGGAGGCGGTAAGAAGCCCTGGAGACAGAAGGGTACCGGACGCGCAAGACAAGGCTCCACCCGTTCGCCTCAGTGGACGCACGGCGGAGTGGTATTTGCTCCGAAGCCTCGCAGCTACAGGGTTGCAATGAACCGCAAGGTGAAGAGAGCCGCTCTCTACAGCGCGCTTTCCGCAAAAATGGCGGCAGATGAGATCATCGTTCTCGACGCTATCACCGCTGAGAGCTACAAGACCAGAACGATGGTCGATATGCTCAAGGCTGTCGGCGCCGCTAAGAAGACTCTCGTGGTCCTCGACGAAGCGAACGATATGGTCATTAAGAGCTTTGCCAACATCCCCGGCGTAAAGACCGTTCAGGCTAACATGATCAACGTGTACGACATCCTTAACTGCGACACCTTCCTCATGACCAGCGGAGCAGCCGGTAAGATCGAGGAGGTATACGGCAGATGAAAACAGTATACGATATCATAATCAGACCTATAATCACCGAAGCGGCTATAGACCGCATCGAGGGTAAGAGATACACCTTCGAGGTACGCAGTGATGCCACGAAGCCCGAGATCGCAGACGCGGTCGAGAAGCTCTTCAAGGTCAAGGTCGCTTACGTCAACACCGTTTCCATGAAGAAGAAGCCCCGCCGTCTCGGCGTTCACAACGGCTATACTTCCGAGTGGAAGAAAGCTATAGTTCAGCTCACCGAGGATTCCGATACTATCGAATTCTTCGACGGAATGAACTGATGATCGGAGGAACAGAAGAATGGCAACAGTAAAGTATAAGCCGACATCTCCTGCGAGGAGACATATGTCGGTTCCCTCCTTCGACGAGGTAACGAGATCCGCCCCCGAAAAGTCTCTTCTCAGAGTTCTTAAGAAGCACTCCGGAAGAAACAGCTACGGCCGTATAACCGTCCGTCATCACGGCGGTGGAAACAAGCAGAAGTACAGGATCATAGACTTCCGTCGCGACCGCGTCGGAGACAGCGCAAAGGTCATCGGCATCGAGTACGACCCGAACAGAACGGCTTACATCGCTCTGGTCGAGTACGAGGACGGCGAGCGTCGTTACATCGTGGCTCCCGAGGGACTCACCGACGGTGACGTTATCTACACCGGCGCCGAGTCCGATATCAAGCCCGGAAACACCCTTCCGATATCCGCTATACCGGTCGGTACTACCATCCACAACATCGAGCTTTATCCCGGTAAGGGCGGTCAGCTCGTCCGTTCCGCAGGTGCTGCGGCTCAGCTCATGGCTAAGGACAACGGCGTGGCTCAGGTAAGACTTCCTTCCGGTGAGGTGCGTATAATCCGTCTCGACTGCAAGGCTACCATCGGTAACGTCGGCAACGTCGAGCACGACACCGTTAAGCTCGGTAAGGCAGGTAAGACTCGTCATATGGGTATCCGTCCCAGTGTTCGCGGATCGGTCATGAACCCCTGCGATCACCCTCACGGAGGTGGAGAAGGAAAGTCTCCTATCGGACGTCCTTCACCTGTTACTCCTTGGGGCAAGCCCACCAACGGCTACAAGACGCGTAACAAGAAGGCAAGGACCGACAAGTTCATCGTCAAGAGCCGTCATGCACACTAATAGGAGGACAGAGTAAATGAGCAGAAGCTGTAAAAAAGCCCCTTTCGTTGAAGAAAAGCTCTACAATCGCATCGTTGCGATGAATGAAGCCAACGACAAGAAGGTAATAAAGACTTGGTCCAGAGCCTCCACCATCTTCCCGGAATTCGTCGGTCACACTATCGCCGTTCACGACGGTAAGAAGCACGTTCCGGTATACGTTACCGAGGATATGGTCGGTCACAAGCTCGGAGAATTTGCACCTACCCGTACGTTTAAAGGTCACGCCGGCTCCAAGACTTCCAACAATGGTAAATAAGCCGCTCGGAGTCAGTCGGTAAAATATAAATACGGAGCGATAATTCGTCCCGGAAGGAGGCAACCTGAAAAATGGAAGCAAAAGCGATACTGAAATACGCAAGGATCTCTCCTCGCAAGGTATCCATAGTTCTTGACCTCATAAGAGGCAAGGATACCGCGGTCGCGATGGGAATTCTCAAGAATACACATAAATCTGCCTCGGAATATCTTATAAAGCTGCTCAACAGCGCAGTTGCCAACGCGGAGAACAATTTCTCCATGGACGGCAGCAAGCTTTACGTTTCCGAGTGCTACGTTTGCCCCGGTCCTACTCTTAAGAGGATGATGCCGAGAGCAAAGGGAAGCGCAAACCGCATTTTAAAGAGAACCAGCCACGTAACACTTGTCGTCAAGGAAAGAGCCGACGTCAAGGTTGCCGCCGCTGAGTAATTAAGGAGGCTATAAGAATGGGTCAGAAAGTTAATCCCCACGGCCTTCGTGTGGGCGTCATCAAGGACTGGGATTCCAGATGGTTCGAGAGCGACGAAAAGTTCGGAGACACCCTCGTTTCTGATTATCAGATCAGAAAGTTTCTGAAGGAGAAGCTTCAGGCGGCAGGCGTACCGAAGATCGAGATCGAAAGAGACAGCGCAAGGATCAGAATATTCATCCACTGCGCAAAGCCCGGTATCATCATCGGTCAGGGCGGAAGCGCTATCGAAAAGCTGAAGGCTGACGTCGAGAAGATGGTCGGCGGCGACAAGGCGGTATTCATCAACGTGGTCGAGGTAAAAAGCCCCGATCTCAACGCTCAGCTGGTCGCTGAGAACATCGCCGCAAAGCTGGAGGGCAGAATTGCATTCCGCCGCGCTATGAGAATGGCGATCTCCAGAACCATGCACCTCGGCGCTAAGGGTATCAAGGTATCCTGCGGCGGACGTCTCGGCGGCGCTGAGATAGCCCGTACCGAGCACTACCACGAAGGAACCATTCCGCTTCAGACCTTGAGAGCGGATATAGACTACGGTTTTTGGGAAGCGAGGACCACCTATGGTAAGATAGGTATCAAGGTTTGGATCTACAAGGGAGAGGTGCTTGCAGCCGGTAACGGTGCTAAGAGATCCCTTGAGACCGCAGAGCGCAAGGATCGCCGTGACAACCGTCGTGGAGACCGCCGCGATAACAACCGCGGAGATCGCCGTGACGGTGGCAGAGGTGGCTTCCGTCGTGACAATCGCGACAACAGACCTCAATACGGCAATGACGGCAGGAGACCTAAGGCTGCCGTGGCAACACCTAAGAAGGAGGGCTAAGCACAATGTTAATGCCGAAAAGAGTTAAATACAGACGCGTTCAGCGCGGTAGACTTAAGGGAAAAGCCACCCGTGGCAACACCCTGGCTTACGGCGATTTCGGTCTCGTAGCTACTGAGCCCGCCTGGATAAAGAGCAATCAGATCGAGGCTGCCCGTATCGCTATGACGAGATACACCCGCCGTGGCGGACAGGTCTGGATCAAGATATTCCCCGACAAGCCCGTGACCGAGAAGCCGGCTGAAAC
>CAZMWM010000037.1:0-15941 GCA_964570105.1 uncultured Lachnospiraceae bacterium
CTTTTCAAGCATTGCTGTTTTTATCCTTTCTTAAGGTCGTCGAGATGAACACAGCCGGGGGGTAACCAAAGTTAAGTTACACCTCATCCACCGCTATCGCGGTCCCCCTTCCCCCACTGGGGAAGGCAAAGGGGGTTGCCGCGGTATTTGGGATTTTGCTTAAACGCGGAATATTGGGTTTTACAATCCCTCAGTCGCCTTTGGCGACAGTTCCCTTTACACAAGGAGAGCCTATGGCACGCCCTTGAATTAGTTCTAACATAGATTGGCGTACCTCCGCCACTAAAGTGGCGCGGAGTTTGGGTGGTTTAAGGATACACGCCCCTGAATTAGTTCTAACACAGATTGGCGTACCTCGGCGTTTAGTGCGAACATACAAAAAGGAATGATAGAACATCAATATTCCACCGCGAAGCTACTCGGAAGCTTTTGCCCAGCTTTTCTCGAAAAGCTGGCGCGAAGCTATTCGAAAGTTTTTGCTAAAGTTTACAATCCCTCAGTCAGCTTCGCTGACAGCTCCCTTTACACAAGGGAGCCTACGGTGCTTAGTGCGAACACAGAAAAATGTGATGGAACAACCCATTTCAACCGCGAAGCTACTCGGAAATATTCGGGAAGTAGGCTAAAGCTTACATCCTTGCGTGTAACACGGCAAAGCCGTGTTACACCGAGTTGACCGAAGGTCAACTCTTTTTGCCCACAGCTTTCTTCAGAAAGCGGGTGCTTATCTTAGCATATATCCGTGATTTCTGACGGAGATGATCATTTTGACGCCGAAGCGGTCGTCCAGCTTTCGGCGGAGATAACGCACATAAACGTCAGTGAGGTTGCTCGCTTGCGCGTCTCCGTCCTTGTTCCACACGGTCCTGAAAAGCTCGCGTCTGGATATCGGCTCGCCGCGTTTTTTGTACAGCGCGAGCAGAAGGGCGTGCTCTGTCGGGGAGAGCTTAAGCGGCTCTGCGTCCACTAAAAAAACGTCCGAGCGCTCCGAGTACGTGAGCGTGCGGTGCGCCGATACCGACGTTGGTGGGACGGTATTCGTTTCCGTGGCATTATCTTCTTGCTCGGCGGAGGTGTGCTCCGAAATTTTTGTCGCGCGGAGGATGGCGTCGCACAGATCCACGAGCGGAAGCGGACGGCGCAGATAGACCGTCTTTTCGCCGCCGATGGCTTTCAAACAGGAATATTCGGTGCGTTTTTTTCTTCCGACCGCCACGAGCGGATGCACGGAGGTCTCGCCCGGGCGGAGGAGCTTGTCCATCTCCGCTTCGGTGCAGGTGTCCAGATCTGCGACGTATATATCTCCGTTCGGCTCGTCCGGGCGGACGGATGGCTCGCAACGGACAGCCGTGTACCCGTCTCTGCTCCCTTGATATATCTCAAGCGCGGAGGTGATGACGTCGCAGAGTTTGCCGTCTCTTGTGAAAACTGTAAGCTTCATTTCGTTACCGTTATTCTTCCGATATAGAGCAGAGGCAGAGCCTCGCTTCAACGTTTGTCTGACCGTCGGGGCGCAACGTTCTGAACAGTACGGCTCCCGTGTCGGCTTCCACAGCCGAATATACCCCAAGCGTGTCTCCGATAGCCGCTTCGTGGCAATAGTTTACGGACAGCTGCGAGACACGTTTGTTTTTCATATCCGGCAGAAAGCTGCACAGAATATCCGGATAATTCGTGTTGTTGATGTGAAGGTTGACGTCCGCGTCGCGGTATAGCGCCGTGTATTCTCCGACGCGGAGCAGGGGCGTTTCCTTGGGTATGCGCAGACGCGGCGTGCAGAGCGTGAGGGGCGGCTCGTTCGTGTAGCTCTGTGGGTATTCCGAAACGCGAAGCAGTGCTCTTGTGCGGATATCGACCAGCGCCCATACCGCCGAAAGCTCGGCGACGGTCTCGCCATTTCGGCGCAGTCTCCCGCATCTCAGATAGCTTGCGCCCCTGCTATCGCACGCCCAGCTCTCCGAGACGATGTCGTCGTACACCCTGAGCGGCGCGTATATGCTGAGTGACGTCCTTGACAAGAGGAACGTCTTTCCTTCGAGCCTCAGCTCGTTCATCGACGGAGGATTTGCGTACATCTGACCGTACGCCGCGTCCTGAAGATACCTCAGAACGGCTGAGGCAGAGGCTATATCGTTTTCGTCAAGATCGTGCGGAGACACGGTCTTTTTTTCACTCCAGATCATTTTTTGACCGTACGGCTCCCCTTATGCGAGCATCTCGTCAAGCATTATGATGGGACCGTCCGAGAGGGTGACCGTGAAGGCGGTGTCGTTGATGTCGGTGCTCGCGTTGACCGTGGCGATCGGCGAGATGCCGTTCTTATACGGGGCGAGGACGGTCACGGTGCGCAGTGAACGCTTGAAGGAGCCGTAATAGATCGGTGTGGGTATAGGTCTGTGCTCGTGAGGTCCGCTCGGACGTATCGGCATCCAGCCCTGATAGACCGGCTCGTGCTGACCGCAGACGTTCTTAAGCTCCGCGTTCAGGTCGGAAAACGCAAGTCTCAGTCCGACGCCGTCGCCGAAATCTCCGGTAGCGTTCAGACCGTCGGGCGTCAGGATGCAGTTTTCGAGATGCCACATCGTTTCGTACGTCCGCTCGGCGTCGTCCGGTGCGATGAAGCGGTCGATCACCGCGAAGAAGGGCTGCTCGAAGTCCTTTATGAATAGGAGCTTGCGGCGGTGTATCACCTTTTCCTGAGCGTCCCCGTAGCCGCCGTTAAATTCAGCCTCCGCTATCTCGCGCTCGGGGGTGACGTCAAAGGTAAATTCGGCTTTTTTATTGATGTCACTGTCCTCCCAGCGGTACGTCTTTCTGACGTTCTGATCGTTGCCGTTTATGCGGACGGTGTTGTGTGCTCTGGTCGAGAGGACGTATTTGCGCATCTCCGAGGTGTCGTAATCGTAGCATCCGCCCTCGGTGAGAAGCTTTTTGCCGTAAGCGCTCAAAAGAACGTTGAGCTTATCCTCGTGCTGATGCCCTCTTCCGAAGGGTGAGCAGTCCATATACGCCCAGATGGCGTCGGCATCCCACGACGTCCTCATAACGACCGCTCCTGCGTACGGAAATGCGTACGAAAGGTAGCCGGGGGCGTCTCCTTCCTTCTTTTCCGTGGCAAACCAACGGAAATCGCGGCGTTCGGGATACAGTCTGCTTGCGATATTCATCTTGCCGATGATGTTTATCTCGCATCCGTCGTTAAGGTCGGGAAGCCGCATATCGGGACGGGTAAGGTGCGGATACATATCGTAGAGCTTTTCAAGCCCCTTTTCAAGAAATTCCGGGGGCGTCAGCTCCATATTGCGGTACAGCTCGAGCACCGAATAATAGTTGCTGTCGACGACATTGTGATAGTTGGTGGACAGCTCGTACTGAAAGCCGTCGGGGTATACCTGAATGTCAAGCTCTGCCTTGAGCCTGCCGAGAGCGTATGTTCTCCATTCCTCGGCGTCACGCAAAAACGGGTACAGAACTCCGATGCGCACAAGTCCGTGCATCTCCATCAGCAGCCAATTGCCGTGCGTGCAGAAATTGCGCAGTCTCCAGCCGTGCTCCCAGATCGAGATGAAATATTTGGTGATGAGGTCGTCTGTTATGTGCTCCGAGCTTATGAACGCCTGTATCTGCTTGCTCCACGGATGCATCCTTATTCCGGCTTCGATGGTGCGCCAGCATATAGTCTGATATCCGTTGACGTTTTCCGGAACTATCGCCTGACCGAGCCAGCTGTACAGCATATCCGCGTAGGTCTTGGCGGCGTTTTCGTCACCGGTCGCCACGTAATACTGCGCAATGGTGCTCCATTCCGGATGACGTGAGAGCTGCCACGGCCATTCGCAGTAGGCGTTGTAGGTGGGATTGAACTCCCAATCTATCTTTTTGTCCTTGAACTGCCACGGAATGCCGCAACTGACGAACTTGTAATCCATAACGTCGCGCGCCCGTGCGCTGAGACGCTCGAGCTGTTGCTCGGAATATTTCGTTCCTGTCCAATCGCGTATGAGCTTTTTATGGCTCAGAGATGCCCGTATATACTCGGCAAAGCGATGCTTGGCTTGGTCTGTGTGACCGCTTCTCACAAGTCCGTCGATGCCGGAAAGCTCCGGAATCGAGGTATCTATCAGCTCGCACAAAAATTTTTCGTCTGCGGTCTTGGGACCGCGTGTGATCTCCTCCGACATAGTGTACGTCCTTTCTTTTTTCTTTTGTGTTTTGTGTATTTTTACGTACCGCGGCACGGGCACGCTCGATCCGTACCACCCTCCGTGGCATATCTTACAACTATCTTTGATATCGCTTCGGTGCAGATATCTGCGGCTTTTGCCGCGTCGC
This sequence comes from uncultured Lachnospiraceae bacterium, assembly GCA_964570105.1. Classification (GTDB taxonomy): domain Bacteria; phylum Bacillota; class Clostridia; order Oscillospirales; family CAG-272; genus SIG673. The sequence continues at coordinate 4,333 of CAZMWM010000037.1, forward strand.
TTGCCTGTGCGATGACATAGCCCGGTCGGTCTCCGCTACAGGTGAGACCGCAGAGCCTGTCTCCCGGGCGCTTGGTAAGGGTAAGCTCGCACACGCCCGGGAGTTTTAATGCGTCATCCGTGCCGAGAACGTCGGCGATCAACCCGTCGCCCGTCGGAAGATAGCGGATAGCCGCACCTTTGGAAAAGCGCCGCTCAAGCTCGGGGGCACGTCGGAGCGAGATATCTATCGCCGCGCGTACCATATCCGTGCCAGTGGAGAGCGGTACGAGGTGGGACGCTATGCAGTCGCCGCCTAAGCGTGCGCCAAGCTCGATGAGCTTAGCGCCGTGCTCGGTGACCATTATCTCGACGTGAGCCGTTCCGTTATCGATACCCACGGCTTTTACCGCGTTGACGGCAAGCGACTTGACGTTATCAAGCACTTTTTCGGGGAGCATCGATGGCTGAGAATGACCAAGCTCCACGAAGTGCGGAGCGCCGGAGGTGAGCTTGTCCGTGACTGCGATCACGCTTGCTTCTCCCTGCCATACGACCGTCTCGACGCTCACCTCGCTTCCGCGCAGGTATTCCTCTATCAGTATCACCTCGCCCGCCCGACTGAACGTGGCGGCTCGCTCGGCGGCTGTCTCAAGCTCCCGAGGACTCTCTACCAAGGATACCCCACGGCTTCCCGAGCTGTCTATCGGCTTGCATATGCAGGGATATGGCAGGATATCTCGGGAATTTACCGCGTCATTCGCGTTTTTGAATATCCTGTACCGCGGATGCGCAAGCCCGTGCGCTTCAAACGCGCGGAGCATCGCGCCCTTGTCTGTCGCTCTATAGGCGGTCTCGCTGTCGATACAGCAAAGCCCGAGACGCTCGCAGGCGTAGGCGACCGCTCGCATCGGCATATCCGTAGCCAAGGTCATAACGCCGTCGGCGCCGAGATCCTTTGCCGCTTCGTATATGCCCTCGCAGTCCACCGTGCTGACGTTATAGTATCGGTCGGCGTACGGGATGGCGACGGACGTGGGATCGCGGTCGGCTACGGCAACGTAAAGCTCCATCTCCTTCGCCGCGATCACAGCAGGAAGCTGTAAGGTCGATGCGCCGACCACCAACAGTTTTTTGCCGGACAAGGTGTTGTCGGACAATGCTTTGTCATTCATCACCGATCGCTTCCTTTCTTCTCGCACGGCGGCTCGCCGTTTTGCGCCGTTTTTCGGGGAATTACCGCGTCGTTTGCGGTCTGATAAACGTTTTTGGCGCCGATCACGGAAAGGACGGTGCGAAAAAGTATACGGAGGTCAAAGAGCAGTGAAACGTTCTCTGCGTATACGACATCCAGCTTGATCTTCTCTTCCGTCGTGATGGAGTTTCTGAAATATGCCTGACTGTAACCCGTGATGCCCGGGCGGACGGTCAAACGCTTCTTTCTTGCTTCGTCAAGTGCGCTGTAGTCCGTCGTTGCAAGATGCGGACGCGGACCTACGAAGCTCATATCGCCCACAAGTACGTTGAACACCTGCGGAAGCTCGTCTAATGAGAGCCTGCGGAGCACTCTGCCTACGGGTGTTACTCGCGCGTCGTCTCTTCCGGAGTAGGTCGAGCCGTCCGGATTTCGCACATCGGGCGAATTTACGTACATCGTGCGTAGCTTCAACATATTGAAAATCCTACCGTTTTTACCGCGTCTTTTCGCGAGATAGAACACCGGTCCGCGGTCACAGAAATAAATGAAGGGTGCGCAGACGGCTGTTACGAGCGCGACGGGGAGAGCGAGTATCACGGAAAAAACGATATCGAAGGCTCTTTTAAAAAAACGTGCATACATATGTCGAGCGTTTACGGCACGGCTCAGAAATAGAGCGGATGCTTCTTTACAAGCTCGGTGACCTGCTCGCGGATCTCATCCTTGCGGTCTGAAAACTCGGTTGCCGTCAGCTTTATGAGCTTTCCGATCTTCTTCATATCGTCCTCGTCAAATCCGCGTGAGGTGACCGCCGGAGTTCCGATGCGGATACCGCTGGTCACGAACGGCTTTTCGGGATCGTTCGGTATGGCGTTCTTGTTTACCGTGATGTATACCTCGTCCAGCATCTTTTCCAGCGCCTTGCCGGTAACGCCGACGGGGCGGAGGTCGACCAGCATAAGGTGGTTGTCGGTGCCGCCGGATACAAGCTCAAAGCCCTCGGTAAGCAGGGTGTCCGCAAGCGCCTGTGCGTTTTTCACTATTCGCGTCTGATATTCTTTAAATTCGGGCTTGAGCGCCTCGCCGAAGCATACGGCTTTACCTGCGATGACGTGCATCAGCGGTCCGCCCTGAGTTCCGGGGAATATCGCCTTATTTATCTTCGCGGCAAGTTCTTCGTCGTTGGTCAGTATCATACCGCCTCTCGGTCCGCGGAGCGTCTTATGCGTCGTGGTGGTGACGATATCCGCGTACGGAACGGGGGAAGGATGCAGTCCTGCGGCGACGAGACCTGCTATGTGTGCCATATCCACCATAAGGTAAGCGCCGACGCTGTGCGCGATCTCGGAGAGACGCTTGAAATCTATGGTCCTCGGATACGCCGACGCACCGGCAACGATCAGACGCGGACGGCATTCCTTAGCCTTTGCTTCAAGGACGTCGTAATCTATGCGATTGGTGTCGTCCGTTACGCCGTAGGAAACGAAATTGAAATATTTTCCGGAGATATTGACGGGGGAGCCGTGGGTGAGGTGACCGCCGTGTGCAAGGCTCATACCCATGACCGTGTCTCCGGGGGAGAGCAGAGCGAAGTATACCGCGGTGTTAGCCTGAGCGCCGCTGTGCGGTTGAACATTTGCAAAGCCTGCGCCGAACAGACGCTTGGCACGCTCGATAGCAAGCTCTTCCACCACGTCTACGCATTCGCATCCGCCGTAATAACGCTTGCCGGGGTAGCCCTCTGCGTATTTGTTGGTGAGCACGGAGCCGACCGCCGCCATTACCGCCGGGGAGACGAAGTTTTCTGATGCTATCAGCTCTATTCCGCGCTGCTGACGTGCGCATTCGGCTTTCACCGCCTCTCCAAGCTCGGGATCGTAGGAAGCCAAAAATTCCATATTTTCCTTGACCATTTCGTTTTCTCCTTCATTTTATATTATTTTGTATTTTTGTACGATCGTCTTAAAAGACGGCATCGCGGATGTCATTTGCACTCAAACCAGCTGTTTCCCACGGAGAGGGTGACGGTGAGCGGAACGCTGAGCTTTACCACGTTCTCCATCGTGTCCTTGAGTATCTCCGCGGCACGCTCGGCGTGGGCTTTGCTTGCTTCCACTATCAGCTCGTCGTGCACCTGCAGTATGAGTCTTGCGTCAAGCTCCTCGCTTGCGAGCCTATCTCTTACCTCTATCATTGCCAGCTTTATTATATCGGCGCTCGAGCCTTGTATCGGACTGTTCATCGCCGCTCGTTCTCCGAACGCTCGCATCACTGCTTTTTGAGACGTAAGCTCCGGTACGTAGCGACGTCTGCCAAAGACGGTCTCGACGTATCCGTCGCGCTTGGCTTTTTCGACGACATCCGAGAGATACGAGGCGATATTTGGGTATTTTTCAAAATAACTCTTTATATACTCACCGGCTTCCTTGCGGCTCACGCCGATATCGGATGCCAGTGAAAAGTCGCCCATTCCGTAAACTATGCCGAAATTGACCGCTTTTGCGCGCTTTCGAAGCTCCGGCGTCACTTTATCGAGCGGAACGCCGAACACCTGAGATGCGGTCAGGGCGTGGACGTCCTCGCCGCTGATAAATCCGTCGATCATCCGCGTATCACCTGCTATATGGGCGAGCAGTCTCAGCTCTATCTGCGAATAGTCGGCATCTATCAGGACGTGCTCGCTGTCGCTCGGAATGAAATATCTCCTAAGCTCTCTGCCCAGCTGTGTGCGAACGGGGATGTTCTGGAGGTTTGGCTCGGTGGAGGACAGCCTTCCCGTGACGGTCGCGGTCTGATTGAAGCTGGTGTGCACCCGTCCGTTTGCATCCGCCGCCTTGCACAGACCGTCCGCGTACGTTGCGCGGAGCTTGGTGACGGAGCGGTATTCGAGTATCTCATCGACTACCGTATATTCGGAACGGAGCTTTTCCAGCACCTCTGCACTCGTGGAATATCCGGTTTGCGTTTTCTTTCCGTGCGGAAGCTTCAGCTCGTCAAAGAGCACCTCGCCGAGCTGTTTCGGGGAGTTTATATTAAATTCGTGACCTGCGAGCATATATATCCGCTCGGCGTATTCCGACGCGAGCAGGTCAAGGGCTTTTCCGAATTCCTCGAGTTTTGCCGTGTCTACTCTAAATCCGAACATCTCCATCTCCGACAGCACCCGAGCGAGCGGAAGCTCTGCATTCTCGTACAGCGAGAGCTGAGAGCTTTCTTTAAGCTTGGCTCTCACCGTCTCAAGGGTACGTGCGAGCGCGTCCGCGGCAAGCTCCGGTGCGTCCCCAAGCTCTTCTCCGAGATATATGCGGCAAAGTTCGTCAGCCGAGTAGGCGCGTGAGGATGAATTGAGCGTATAGGCGGCGAGCACGAGGTCGTCTTTTATGTTTAGAGATATGCGTTTCTCGGGGAATTGCCGCGCGATCTCGTTATAAAGGCTTTTCGAGTCGCAGACCGCTATCGGAAGCGAAAGCTCCGACAGCGCCCCAAGTAGCTCTGCGCGTGAGCCGTATACGTGGCGAAACACGGTATCTCTTCCACACAGGCAGAGCACTTCGCTATCGATATGAAGTCCGCCCTCAAGCTCGGATATCTTTGCCGTGTACAGCATCAGCGGCGCTTGCTCCGAGGGTATCACGTCGAGTGAGTCTACGTCGACGGTGCCCCTCGGCGTGCGGTCGGTCTTGCCGTCCGTCTCGACTTCATTTTTCGCGTTATCCTCGGTATTTACCGCGTCATTTGAGCTAAGCCCGTATTTTTTAAGATGATTTAAAAATTCAAATTCCGTAAGAAGCGAATACAGCTTGCTTCTGTCCCAACCGGAATAAAGAAGCTCCTCGAGCGGAACGTCTACGGGGACGGCGCGGTCGATCGTCGCGAGCCACAGCGAAAGATAGGCACTGTCCCTGTCCGTCTCGAGCTTGGCTTTAGCCGAAGCGCCGACCTCGGCACTGCCGACATCTGCGTACAGCGCGTCAAGCGAGCCGAACTGAGATATGAGCTTCAGCGCCGTTTTTTCGCCTATGCCGCGGACACCGGGAATGTTATCCGATGCGTCTCCCATAAGCGCCTTTACGTAAATGAAACGGGAGGGGGGGATACCGTAGCTTTTTACAAATTCGTCGAGGTCAAAGTGTACGTTCTCCTTGTTGGTCGCAAGGATGACGGTGACGTTTTCCGATATCAGCTGGAGAGAGTCGCGGTCTCCGGTGAACACGTATGCCTGCATTCCGGCTTCCTCAGCCATACGCGAATACGTTCCGAGAAGATCGTCAGCCTCGTAGTCCTGCTTGGTCACGGTGTGAAATCCCAGCGCACGCACAAGCTCGTATGCATACGGAAGCTGTGCCGCAAGCTCCTCGGGCATTCCTTTACGTCCGGCTTTGTACTGCCCGTAGCGGTCGTGACGGAAGGTGTGCTTTGAAACGTCGAAGGCGACAGCCGCGTAGTCGGGCTTTAAAAGGTCAAGCTGTTTTTGCAGGATGTTCAGCATTCCGTACAGGGCATTCACGGGAAGTCCCTTGCTCGTGGTGAGCGGTCTTACACCGAAAAAGGCGCGGTTAAGTATACTGTTTCCGTCGACGAGTAATAGCTTTTTCAATTTGTTCATATCCTTTCGGGATGGAGGGGTGCTCCTTGGTCGTTAAACGTATAGCTGTGTGTATAAGCCCACCGGCGAATATTCCGGCACCTCGAGCGAGAGGTAACACAGCAGAGCCGGCAGATCTCCGCCACTGCATTCCGCGGTGAGCGTCAAGGAGTAACGTCCTGCGTCCCACGCGACCGTGGAGCTGTCTATCCTCACGAGACGCAGACTGCAGAAGCGCAGGCACCTTACCGTATCGAGCAATGCGCGGTCGTCCGGGGCGTTCAGGCGGAACGAGAAATATTCCTTTGCTCCTCGGGAGGTGACGCGTATCCTCTCGACATTCTTTGAAAACAGCGTGAAGCGCGTGGTCACGTCTCCTTCGCGCGACGGAACGAAGCAACTGAGCACGGGGCAAAGCTCGTATTTTTCCGTAAGTCTGCGAAAGCCGGAGAGCGAGCCGTCGACCGACGATTCCACCGGGAGGATACAGTAACGCGCCCTTCCGTAATAGACAGCCTCGCATACGCCGTTGAAATCCGTGGGGCAGATGCTGTCCGATGCGTCGAGAACGGACGAAAATATGCCGTATGCCGTATCGGAATACTGATTTTTGAGATATGCGACGGTGCGGGAGCCGTCGGTGTCCGTGTCCCGTGCGAGCGAGAAGAAATTCTCAAACCGCAACGGAAATCCCTTTCTTGCGCGCGCTTTGCAGATCGCGGAGCAGAGGTATATCCTCAGGCTCGCCTCGCCGTTCTCGTCGCACGCGAGGGGGAAAGGAGAGCTTGTTTTATTCGGATCCGAATATGATGAGAACAGACGGTCGGCGATTTCGTGGTACTGCGACATAAGAAGATCGTTCTTGGTGACGATGCCTATGTCCTCTATATCGGAAAAAAGCAGTTCTGCCGCTTCATCGATCTGATGCTCGCGAAGCGTGGAGAGGGCATCGTCCCGTTTTTTTAACATTGAAAGATTTTTTGAAAGCGTGACTTGGTATCCGAGCTTTTCGGTATCGCTTGCCGCGCCCTCCGATGCCATAAAAGTTTTGTTCATAAAAATACCGTTCCGCATTCGCGGATAGCTTGTGTTGGTTTAAGATACGTGCGCCCGAATGTAAGCTTTGACACGGAGCTGTGTGCCGACGTCGCGTGGCGCGGAGTTTTTTGATATGGGCTTTGTATGGCTCCCATTGTTCTTGAAATTTTGTTTAAATGCAGACGATATCTACAAATAACGCCAAGTGACGCGAAGCATCGCAAGGCTCCCTTGTGTAAAGGGAGCTGTCAGCGAAGCTGACTGAGGGATTGTTAAACGCAAGCGAAAATAATAGGTACAAAAGTAGAAGAACTCATCCACCGCTACCGCGGTCCCCCTTCCCCCGCTTCAAGGCACGCCCCAAAATTAGTTCTAACACGGATTGGGCGTACCTCGCCACTAAAGTGGCGCGGAGTTTTGGTGGAGGGGATTTGTCGGGCTACCGCTTTGCTCGAAATCCTGTTTAAACGCGGAAGTTTGGTTTTACAATCCCTCAGTCGCCTTCGGCGACAGCTCCCTTTACACAAGGGAGCCTACGACGCTTAGTGCGAACACAGAAAATGTGATGGAATATCCCATTTCCACCGCGAAGCTGCACAGAAGTTTTTGCCAAGCTTTTTCAAAAAGCTTGCGCGAAGCTACACAGAAATCTAACTAAAGTTTACATCCTTGCGTGTAACACGGCTTTGCCGTGTTACACCGAGTTTCCCGAAGGGAAACTCTTTTTGCTAAAGCTTTTTCAAAAAGCGGCGCGAAGCTATACAGAAGCTTTTGTCCGGCTTTTCTCGAAAAGCCGGTGCTTTCCTTCAGAAAGCGGAAGCCCCCGGCGGTCACGGAGAGTCCGGGCTGTTGGGGGCTTCGGAATATAACATATACGAATATGCGAAAAGAGAGGACGCGCGATGGGTGTGAAGCGGCTTACTTTATAAGCTCACCAAAGCACGTGCCGAACGCCGCCGCTCCGTTGGCTTCGTCGGTGTCGATGTGCATCGCAAGGCTGAATTTGGGGCTTACGCGGATAACGGTGTCTCCGAGCACGGCACTGCGCTCGGAGACTATCTTGACGGAAACTATCTGTCCGTTCTCGACGCCGTATTTTTCCGCATCCTCGGGTGTCATGTGTATATGTCTTTTTGCGACCATCACGCCCTCGGAAAGCTCTATCTCGCCGCAGGGACCGACAAGCTTGATACCGGGCGTTCCGGCAACGTCGCCGCTTTCGCGGAGAGGGGCGGAAACTCCGAGAGTACGGGCGTCGGTATAAGACACCTCGACCTGAGTTTTGGGACGGACGGGACCTAAGATGCTGACGTTTGCAAGCTCCTTCTTGGGACCGACAAGGTTCACGCGCTCGTTGCAGGCGAACTGACCGGGCTGGCTCAGCTCCTTTTTGCAGGTAAGCGTGGCGCCTTTTCCGAACAGAGTCTCAAGGTCCTCCTGACTGAGATGTACGTGACGCGCAGAGGTTTCGACTAAGATCTTTTCCATTTTCAAATGACCGTTCCTTTCAAAATTCGGCTGTGCGGTACTGCTCGGAGACAGACCGAGCGTGTGCAACTCGCAATGAATAGCCGTAACGATTTTGATTATACTACATTTTGCGCGGCTTGTAAATAGCTGAGGCGATTTTTTCTAAATTTATTTACTTTTACGCGTACGCATACGCACGTACGCGTACACGTGCAAACGAAAAAAATAAAGGATCGTAAGATCCGAGATGCGAGAGGTATATATGGACGAGGAGCGCGAGACTGCCACGCAAGCTCCGGACGGTGCGGTGATAGCGGACGCCGTCTACACGCTTACGATAGCCGGGCAGATAGAAGGTCACAGCGCGATGCCGCAAGGGCAGAAATCCACAAAATACGAGCTTGTCATCCCACAGCTCGTGTCGGCGGAGGAGTCTAAGGACGTGTGCGGTCTGCTCTTGATACTGAATACCGTTGGGGGAGACGTTGAGGCGGGGCTTGCGCTTTCCGAGCTTGTCGCAAGTATGAAAAAGCCGACGGCGTCGCTTGTGCTCGGAGGCGGTCATTCTATAGGAGTTCCGCTTGCGGTCAGCGCCGAGCGCTCGTTCATAGTTCCCTCGGCGACCATGACGCTCCATCCGGTGCGAACGAGCGGCGTGGTGCTCGGGGCGCCGCAGAGCTTTGAATATTTTACCCGAATGCAGGAAAGGATAGTCAGCTTCGTAACGCTTCACAGCCGCATCAAGGCGGAACGCCTGCGTGAGCTTATGCTGAATACCGACGAGATAGCCACGGATATGGGTACCGTGCTTGACGGCGAGATGGCGGTCAAAGAGGGAATTATAGACTGCATCGGAGGGCTGAGCGACGCTTTGGGGTATATTCGGCGCCGTGCGAGCGAAAAGGACGGCAAAGACGTCGGTACCGGCAAAGACGGGACGTGATCGGCTCTCGGTCGAGCATAGATATCGGTCTAATCCGAGAATATATTTAAATACGATGCAATAAAGCTCTTGATTTGTCAACGGCGTTGTGTTATAATGGAGCGGATGGGATGTTATTCCCGGTCACGAAAGGAGAGGTGCTTATGACCGAGAGGATAAAAAGGCTCAAGCAATACGTGGTTTCGGGTGCTCATCGCGCATTGCGCACCGAAAAGGTGCCGAACGCGGAGAATTATCTGCCGTACGCGGGGAGCGAGCCTGAAAAATGTATGGGGCTGTACTTAAAGGAGCTGTTGAGCACTCAGGATCCGATATTTTTGCCGGATGAGCGGATAGTCGTGACGCGCTCGACGCGTTACACGCGTCCGGACGTTGCCATAGAGCTTCCGTACAACTCGCCCGAAAACGGTTGGATATGCAATATCTCGCCGGATTATCCGTACATTTTGGATAACGGCATCGAGAAGGTCAAGCTCGATATAGCGGCATCCGCAAAGCGTCATCCCGAGCGCGCCGCGTATGCGCAGGTGATGACGGACGTTTGCGACGCTGTCCTCGAATTTACGGAGAATTACCGCGTCGAAGCGGAGAAACGGGGGTTACATGAGATCGCGGAAAGGCTTGGAAGAGTTCCTGCGCACGCGCCCGAAAGCTACGCGGACGCGCTTCAAAGCCTGCGCATAATACATTTCTGCCTGTGGATGAGCGGAAACCATCACGTCACGCTCGGACGCTTCGATCAGTATATGTACAAATATTTGATAGCCGATATCAACTCGGGCAAGCTTGACCGAGAGGGTGCGCTTGAGCTTACCGAGGAATTCTTCATCTCCTGTAATAAGGACTCAGACCTTTACGCCGGCATCCAGCAGGGCGATAACGGTCAAAGTCTCGTCATCGGCGGATGCGATAAGGACGGCAACGACGCTTTTAATATCCTTTCCGAGATAGTTATGGAGGCTTCGTGCGAGCTGTGTGTTATCGATCCGAAGATCAATCTGAGAGTGGATAAGAACACGCCTCGGGAGAGGTACGAGCTTGCCACAAGACTTACCGTCAAAGGCATCGGCTTTCCGCAATACAGTAACGACGACGTGGTAATTCCCGGACTTATGCGCCTTGGGTATTCCGAGGAGGACGCAAGAAATTACGTGGTCGCCGCCTGTTGGGAGTTCATAATCCCGAAAAGAGGAATGGAGGTGCCGAACATACATTGGCTGTCCTTCCCGAGGTGCGTCAACCGCGTTATACACGAAAAGCTTGCAAGGTGCGAGGATTTTGCCACGTTTCTGTGCGAGATAGACGCCGAGATCAAGAGAAGCTGTGCCGAGCTTGAAAAGGAATTTTACAGACTGTCATTCCGTCCGGCTCCGCTTATGAGCCTTATGATGGAAGGATGCGTCGAGGAGCTTCGTGACGTTTCGGAATTTTCCACTTGCAAATATAAAAATTACGGAATACACGGCGTCGGCGTAGCTCCGGCGGCGGACAGCATCGCGGCGGTGGAAGCATTGGTGTTCAACGGGAATATGTCCCCGGAGGAGCTTGTCTCGGCGTTGGATGCGGACTTTGAGGGATATTCTCAGCTCAGAAACAGGATGATCTGCGAGCTTCCGCACTTCGGAAACGACGATGACGCCGTGGACGGCTACGCCTGTATGTTGCTGGACAGCTTTGCCGATGCGCTCGACGGGCTTACCAACGCTTACGGCGGCAGATACCGCGCCGGAACCGGCTCTGCGCTCATGTACGTGAAGTGCGGAAAAGAGGAAGGCGCGACCGCGGACGGAAGGAGAGCCGGCGAGTACTTACCGGCAAACTATTCGCCGTCGCTCGGTATCAAGCTGAACGGTCCGATGTCGATAATCAATTCCTTTACCAAGCCGAAGCTCGAGAGGGTGATAAACGGGGGACCGCTGACGCTTGAGTTTGCTCAAGGCTCGATAAAGGGCGAGGAGGGGCTTAAGAAGCTTGCCGCGTTGGTGAGAAGCTTTATTGCGCTCGGAGGACATCAATTACAGCTCAATGTGATAGACCGCAATTCTCTGCTCGATGCACAGTCGCATCCGGAAAGATACAGAAATCTTATCGTTCGCGTCTGGGGTTGGAGCGGATATTTCGTCGAGCTTGACCGCGAATATCAGGAGCAGATAATAAAGCGCGCGGAGCTGGCGGTGTAAGGCTCTCGGATAAGATACGGATATGAATATGAACGCCCCCGAAGGACCGATTTTATGGCTTTCGGGGGCTTTTTGGACGCTCGAGGGGCTTTTTGGTGCGTTTTCGTTCAGCACGAGCCGATGCCCATAAGAAAAACGAAGCCGAGCAGGAGCAGGATATCGTCATCGGCGTTGTCTTTCAGTAGCAGTATGAGCAGTGCACCGAGCAAGATATCCT
>CAZMWM010000038.1:0-15809 GCA_964570105.1 uncultured Lachnospiraceae bacterium
TTTCGGTTTATTTAATCACATATTGTTGATTTATTCTTAGTCGTACCGCGGCGGGAGCCAAGCCCCCGCCCTACGAAACGCATCTTACCGAGAGCGGAATATCAAACACATTTCACGCGGTAATTCTTAGAGAAATCACTCCACATATAAACAATTTTCATCTCCGACAGGGTTTGAAAAAAGCACTGCTTTACCTATAACCGTGTCTTTTCAATCCTTAAGTTGATGACATTGCGTGCCGCACCTTATCCGTGCGATCACGTTAAATATGACGAAAGGAGCTTTTCACATGAAGTGCAAAGCCAGAATAACCGTTACTACCGTATCGCGTCTGCATTTGCAAGAGCGCGAATTTAATACTCTGGTTTTCAATTCCCGTCCCGTAGCCTTTCGTGATCCGAGCCGAAACAGCGATATCATCGAGCCGGAGCTTCCGGAAGGGATGACGGGCGAGGAAACGGACTTTTTCGAGATGCTGTGCCGTCTGCTTCCCGGGTGTAAGATTCCGGGCAAGAGCGAGGAGTATCCGCAGCTGATCGAGCCGGAAGAGCCTTATTCGGACGATACGGATACGCTCGATAAGGAAGGGGAGCGCACCACGTTCTCGTCGATAGGAGATATCGCGCAGAGCGGCAACGTCGTGCGCATAACCTATCAGGAAAGCGGACCGGACGTTTTTTTGGAAAATGGGAAAACGCTGATCTCATTCGAGGATAGGAATTATTTGACCATGGCGCGAAACAGCGGCGTTTGGCAGACGAATCTGGTATTCAGCACGGATAAACGACGGATGCTGTGCAACTATCCCGGCTACGTTCCGTTTGAGGTCACGGTCGCGACGAAAAGCTTTAAAAATACCGTCACCTGTGAAAAGGGCGGCGTTATAGATATCCGTTACGAGGTCGAAATGAAGGGCGCACCCCTCGAAAGCTGTCATATCACGATAAATGTCAAGCCGTTCGAGCATTGGGTGGAGCACTTTCCTAAATTCGATATGATAGAAAGGTAGCTGAGGTGGTATTTTATGAAAACACCGTTGACACCTACGGAATACCGTGACGCGCTCAAATCGGGCGTGAGCGGCGGATGGCTGTTTTTCGGAGACGAAGCGTATCTTAAGCATCACGCTCTTGAGCAGACGAGAACGGCAATATTGGGAGAGCAGGGCACATCCTCTCTCGCTTACAGACGCGTGGACTGCCTCGAGCTTGATACGGAAAGGATGACGGACGCTGTCGTGACCGCTCCGATGCTCGGATTTGAGTCGGACGGCGGAAAGCATCTCACGGAATTTCACGAGATACAGTTCGGTGCGCTCAAGGAGAGCGAATGGAAGGAGCTTGACGAGCTGTTTTCGAAGCTTTCCGAGCAGACCGATACCGTGCTCATCGTCTGCACGACGCCCGAAGAGCTTGACGCAGGTAACCTGCCCAAAGCACCGTCAAAGGCGCTTACGCGTCTTTCCGAGTACCTCACCCCGGTGAATTTTGCGCGCGAGGACGCGGTAAAGCTCATCAGGTGGATAACGAGGCATTTTTCCGCCGCCGGGATCAGACCGGAGACCGGCGCGTGCGAGCTGCTTCTCGACCGCGTCGGGCACGATATGTACGCGCTTTCGAACGAGATACAGAAGCTGTGCGCATACGTCGGCTCGGGTAGCGGTAACAGGCTGACGGTGCAGGATGTCGAGAGGATAACCTGCATAAATACCGACGACGGCGGATTTGCTTTCACCAACGCTCTTTTGACACGCGACTGCGACCGCGCCTGCGCGATACTGAACGGTATGATGCTGAGAAAAGAAAAGCCGACGGTGGCGCTTTCCGCTATAACGCGCACGGCATCCGAGCTTTATACCGTGCGGATGCTGTATTCAGCCGGAATGTCAAATCAGGATATATCAAAAAAGCTCAAGATGCACGAATACAGGGTGAAGCTTTACGTTCAGTACGCGAAGGAACGAACGCTCAAAAAGCTGAGGTCGATGATCGACGAATGCTACCGCACGGATATCAAGATCAAAAATTCGTCGCTGGACGAGTACACGTTGCTTTCGCGGTTGGTGGTGCTGTTCGCGGCAAAATGAGCCGTATCAAAGGAGAGTTTTATGGATAAGCCGATAATCTCATATCCCATAATAGTAGAGGGGAAATACGATAAGATAAAGCTTGATTCGCTGTTCATTGCCGACGTGTTCGTCACCAGCGGATTCGGAATATTCAGACGCAGTGATAAGGCGGATTTTTTTCGCAAGTTGGCGGAAACACGTCCGCTTATCATCCTCACGGACAGTGACGGCGCAGGGCTTGTGATACGCAACCGCTTCCGCTCGATGCTTCCGCCGGATAAGCAGATACATCTGTATACGCCGGAGATAAGAGGCAGGGAGCGCAGAAAAAAAACGGCTTCCAAATACGGAAAGCTGGGCGTTGAGGGCATAGACTCGGCAATTCTCCGAGAAATACTGCGTCCGTACACCGTTGAAGCCGTGAGAGAGAAGATGCGCGCCGAAGGGTTGGGAGACGACGTCGAAGCGCCGCTTCCGTTGCTATCGCGCGGACGTCCGTTGCTTAAATCCGACCTGTATGCCTTCGGTCTCAGCGGACGCGGTAAGAGCGCGGAAAAAAGAAGAAAGCTGGCAGCCGAGCTTGGATTTGCAACGGATATCTCGGCTCAATCCTTCATTTCCGCGGTAAATCTCCTGTATTCAAAGCAGGAGTTTATCGAAATACTCAAAAAGAACGGTATGTACGATCCCGAGAACGATCCGGATATCGTTCCGAGCACGAGCATGCGAAAGCGCTGAACGTAAAAATACGGTATGTTGAACAAGGTATATCTGGAGATAACCAATATATGTGATCTATCCTGCTCGTTCTGCCATAAGACCGCGCGGAAAGGACGGATGATGAGCGAGGAGGAGTTCCGGCTCCTTACCGACAGATTGCAGGGGAAGGCAAAGGCGCTGTATTTTCATCTGATGGGAGAGCCGACGCTCCATCCACTGCTCGAAAGCTTTATAGATATAGCCGCGGATAAGGGATTTAAGCCCGTCCTGACCACTAACGGCTCGTTGCTCTCGAACGTTGGTGATGCCCTTGCGCGGAGTGCACTGCGTAAGGTCAATATCTCACTTCACGCTCCCGAGGCAAACCCGACGTTTGCCGACGAGGGATATACGGACGCTTGCATCGGATTTGCCTTAAGAGCGGCTGAACGCGGGATAACCGTGGCGCTCAGACTTTGGAATCTGCATACCGACGCCGATAACACCGCTGTCATTCACAAGCTCCGAGGAGCGTTCGGCGACGAATGGCAGCTTTGCAGGGACGGGCAGAGCTTCAGACTCTCCGATAGGATCTTTCTCGAGCGTGCCGTTCGCTTTACGTGGCCGGATCTTTCTCTGGAAGGCTGTGACGTTAACTGTGATAGGTTTTGTTACGGTCTGCGCGACCAGATCGGAGTGCTCGCCGACGGCACGGTGGTTCCGTGCTGTCTCGATGCCGATGGCACGGTCGCGCTCGGTAATCTTTTTACCCAAGACCTCAATGCTATACTTTCCACGGAGCGCGCCAAAAGATTGTACGACGGCTTTACAAGACACCGCGCCGTCGAGCCGCTGTGCCGCACCTGCGGATACGCCGCTCGCTTCACCGAGCACTGATCTCATATCCGAGCACAGCCGTTGAAGATGAGAGGTTGCCCCGAAAAAACATATGGAGCGGTAACTGCATATGTACCGAAAGAAATGGCAGAAGCGTTCAAAGCAAAATGCGCAACCGAAAACGTTCCGCAAGCGCAGATAATAAAAAGGCGATAGCGGATTTTTTGAATCAATAAAACCAAAACACCGAGCAGAGGATCAACTCTCTACTCGGTGTTTTTTGTATATCCAAAGACAATTCCTACAAAAAATAGGGTGTTCGGATTATACTCGATTGGTGCTCCATCGGAGAGTCGAACTCCGGACACCATGATTAAAAGTTATTGTGGTTATTCATTTTCCTCGCCGAGCTTTGCAATAAATTCTTCGGGCGTAAATACAGTCACAGAGGATTTAGCATAATCGTGAGTATTACGTGTCACGATGCAATCGACCTCGGAACGTTCGGCTGTTGCGATCATCACGGCATCCTCATAATCGCTTACCTGCGAAGGAATGGCATGACGGCAATCCGTGCTTGCTGTATCCAATACCTCGAAGATAGTAAAAAGTTTACTCAAGGCAGAGCGAGATTGCTTATCGTTATGAGTGTAGCGGTGCATCAAGTAGTAGATGTCCGTAGAAGATTTTGCGGTGATACAACCAATGAACTGTTGGTTTGCAGCGAGCAAAAAAATAGCTTTCGCATCGTTGGAAAACGGCTCACGCTCTTGGATAGCATCAATGATAATGCAGGTGTCAAGCAATGCTCTCATATCTGGTCAAGCCGCTCCTCCCTGGCTTCTTCTAAGGTGATGTCAGCCGGAATTATACCGAAAAGCGATTTTGCGATATCCACACGCTCTTGAAAGGGGTTTGAGAGCTTAGATACGATCTTTCCGTTCTTGGTGATATAAATATCTTCTGTAGCAGAAAGCAAAAGATATTTTGCGAGATTTAGCTTAAGTTCGGTTGCTGTAATTGACATAATAAATGTCTCCTTTCTTTTACTACTTATATTATAGCACAATCGTTCGAAATTGTCAATAGAAATCGCACGATTATTTTGTGCAAATCGCTCTTTGTTATACCGTTTCCCCGTCTTTTTCTCGATCTCTTTCGTTTTTTTGTGTTCGGAGCGACCATCGGTCGCGACAGACCCGCCGACCGGAGGAGGCGGAACAAATTCAAATTGAAAATCGTTCTTCGGCAGTGAGCTGTGCGATCGTGGAAAACTTGCTGTTCCACGTGAGCGCAAGCGCCGTTTGGGTCTGCTGTTTGTGCGCTCGCATCCAAACGAGAGCGCGGACTTCGCGATCGCGATGCCCGCACGTGCCGAACGGTGGAGCACGCCCCGCGTCCTTTCGCGAACTGTGCACCGCGCCGGGGAACGCGTGCGCCGGATAACATCCCCGGTCTGCCGATCCGGATCTGCCGTGCTCGAGCGTCGCGCACGGTAGCGACTTGTCGCGTGCGCGGCGCTGTATCTCAGACCTCTTAGCTATCAGTTGCCCTCTTTTTTTTGCTCGCGCGAGCGAGATCGAGGCGGTAATGTAGTACGCCTGATAGATAAATCAACACAAGCATCAGAAAACCCATACAGTACAAGGAAATTTCAATAAAAAAACTTGGCTTCAAGTCGATTTTGAAGCCAAAAACCGAGGTAAAAAATGTCAATTCGTAATGAAGTTAAAAAGAGTAAGGTCTTTGATGAATTAACTAAAGACGAGCAGGTGTACTGGTTTTCTCAGACGGATCATAAAGCACTGCATCATATTGATACCTTGTATTATTCCATCAAAATATATGAAGAGCGTGTTATCGACGGACAGTTTGAATCGCCTGAGATCCTAAAGCTCCTTTCGGCTCTTGAGGACGTCAAGCAGTACAAGCTCGAGCACATTCAGGATAGCGTTGAATTTCACGGGTTGACTTACGAGCTTAAGTCTTTCAGTATATATAACTTTTGCATTTCAGAGAACGAGCTGTATGACGTCTTTATAGCTAAGAGTGTAATGACCGAGGATACACCCCGGATAGTGGTACAGCTACGCACCCTATCTCTCATTCAAAACGGTGTGCTCGAGTCTGTTTATCGGAGCTTCGAAAAGATAAGCTCGATCCTCTCCGAATACGGTATCAAGGTGCTTGAAGTTAATGAAAACCGAATAGACTACGCCTGGCATACGTCTATGATCCAAAACGTACAGGCTTTTATGTCGGACGAGTACCTCAAAGTACATTTGAAGAGCAATATGCGGAATGCAGTCAAGCATTTTAACCCCTCTACGTTCGAATACAATTACCTTGCCATCGGCAACCGTAGATCTAACAACATCTTCTTCCGTTGTTACGACAAAACAAAAGAGGTCGTTGAAGAAGCATACAAGGGCTTCTTCTTCGACCGTTGGATCTCGGAAGGTCTTATATCCCGGTACGATTACTACTGTTTAAATCGAGCTTACGAGCTGAGGTCATATACTGTCGGGCTTCTCATCGGCAGGATAGAATGGTATCTTGAGTTCGGCAAGGACGATCTGCGCAAGGCATTTTTGCGATCCGTGCTTGAAAAGTATGACATCAACTCTTCAAATTCCAAATACATACGCAAGGTGTTGGACGGTAAGCGGATATCCTGCGATGACTTTGCAAGATCCGTTTCCGAAATGATAAGCGGCTCCCCGGAACAGGAAGCCGTCGGTGATATAATGTGTCCCGGTGATGATATATCCGAGGATAGGATCTCGGTGGATAAGATGCTACCGCCGGTCACCACGATCCTTAATTTTGAGTATCAGACTAAGCGGCACTTTTACAGAACGCTCGATGCGATGCTTGCCGGGATCAGCTACCGTCCGTCGAACGTCATCTTCGATAGGATCGAGAAGATCCTCGCATGTGAAGCCGCCATATGCGATTACTTGACGTCATATCAGGCAACGTGCAGCTTTGTTCGCGACCGTAACGCTAAGATCGATCCCGAGCTGCTCCTTCGGGATCCTAAGCAGGTATATACGGATTTCTGGTACCGTATTCGGAATGTTAAGATCGATTGCTCCGGGGATATTGAATTCTTCCGAACTTACGCTCATAAACCCGACATCGTGCGTCTTAAGACCAGAATACTGAACTGTATGGCGAGCCTTTCATATATGCTCGTGGGAAATGTAGATGAGGTAAGATCCTTCCAAGAGGACGCGAGCGATATCTTGTGCACTCTTAATGATAATGATACCAAGGAAGGGATCGAGTTCCATTCAAGCTCGAGCGACGATCTTTTGGAGCTTAAGAACGATAAATACCCGGATATCCGCCGTCGGAAACGTCGGATGATGAAGAACGTGGTCAAGGATGCTTTCGATGGATAGACGTATCAACTTTGGTCTGAACTGTTTAGTCCTAAGAAGTGATCTGCGCTTACTTTGTAATATTTGCAAAGTACTATCAGATGTCTGACAGGCATTTCATTGGCGCCGCTTTCGTACCTTGCGTACGCGGTCTGCGAGATGCCTAATATATACGCTATCTCTTGTTGGGTTTTATAGTTTTCCTCTCTGAGAGCACGGAGCATTTTGATGTACGGCATCGTTTGATATTTGGATCTATTCTTATACCTGATCGCAGCTTTGATGAGCTTGACGGCAATGTAAATTATTAGTATTGCTATAAATATGAATTGTAAGTAGTATATAACGTTAAGGACATTCAGAAGGAAAGTGATTATAGGAGAATCTTCGGGAGCTGGTCCTATTCCCGGTGCTACGTCGGAGCATATCAGGCATTGTGTTATATTGAGCATTTCTCTTCTCCTTTACTTTATAGTGAATTTGTTACCGCTACCTGCGTCATTGATGCTCATGGTTTTGTTTATGGAATATGGTGAGCCGTCAAGTGTTCGAGGTGTGGGAATAATTCCGGCGAGATAATCGATCGATACATTGTAGTATTTAGCAAGCGTTATGTACTTGTCGATCCCCATTTGTTGTATGCCATTTTCCCATTTGCTTATTTGATGTTGAGTTGTTTTTAAAATTATTGCAATATCATTTTGTGTAAGATCTCGATCTTCGCGCATATCTTTTAGTCTATTCATATTTCCTCTTTGTAATTTGTTTTATTACATTTTACCTTGAAGGGTATATTATCTCATTTTTTATCCCTTAAAAGATATTAAAGATTCTTTATTTTGTGCTTTGCTATTGACATTATTCCTTATGAGATATATAATTTAAATATCCCATAAGGTATATTGAAAGGAGAAAAAAGTGTAGTAATGGAGGTGATATGAGCAATCAAAGAGCTTTAAGGAAGGAGGTGAAAGAATGAGCAGAAAGCGTTATTCGAATAATCGAAACCGTAGATCCGAAAAGAGTAGCCGTGTATATAACATTGCTTACGGTGCTCAGCTTTGCAAGTCAGGAAAGACCGATCAGCTTAATTCTATATTACGTTCTTCGGGCAGAGCAGCTGATGCCGGGATTAAAGCGGCTGATGGCTATACCAAGAAGTACTTTTAATGAATAATACCGGTTAAAAGCCGGTGCCCCGGATGGGGAGAAAGGAAAAAGAGAAATGATAAACATACTTATTAAGCATCAGAGGAACAAGGGAGAGTTCGAAGCAAAGCCCGGAGAGAAGATCCAGTACGATAACGTCGTCTTGACGGTAGCAAAGTTAGATCCGTACGGATCGGGACTTAGTATAAGCCCTGACCGGAACAAAGAAGAGCGAGACTTTAAGATCCCGTACGAGCAGTTCGAGGATGTGGTCGGATATAAGTATGAGGATTTTGCATCGGTGTTCGAGACGAGCTTCTTCGGGCACGAGGTCGATTGCTTCGGCAAGCTTAACTACGGTAGGTTTGTAGTGCAGAAGGTGGATATATCCGAACAGGCGTATATAAGCTTCTGCGAGGAAGCGCTGAAGGAATTTGATGAAAACCGAAGGCAGCTCGTCCAGGCGAGCGCCACAAATTCGCTATTACCGTTTTAAGAGGAAATTTGATCTATGAAGAAACTATACAGCGTTATAGGGATGGTGTTGGTGCTTGCGCTGGTACTGTCCTTGATAACACATTATTCTTCCGGCGAGGTCGAAGTATCCGGGGATGACAACATCTATGAGGTGGTCAATGCGCAGTCCTCTGTTAGCGACGGTAGCAATGTCTATCTTCAGGGGAACAGCGTCAGCGGAACTCTGAAGCTTCTCGGCGGTCAGAGCTACCGTGAGTACGACGTGCGTACATATGACTACGTTGAAGGGTATGTGGATGCTTACTATTCTTCGACGAGCCTTAAGATCACGGAGCTTGAATATCCCTGTGTTATCGATTATAGCTTTACCTATGGCGATTATCCCGAGCTTACGGCGTATGATCCCGATACCAGCTACGCGAAGCTCAAATATGTTCTTTCCCAATCGGTCAACGGTAAGATCGTTCAGAGTATCGAGAGTTCTGTTGACGGAACCGGCGAAGGTCATATCTACTTTCCGTATGCCGGTTATGTTTGGGACACTATCACATTTGTTATCGAAGCAAATGCGATATGGTATAGTCTCAGCAATGTAACGTATACGCATTATCAGCTTACCGATAGCGGAGTGACCTCCATCGAGCTTAAGGATGAGGTGGGCGGAGACGTCGGCGTCTTTAACGTTCCCGAGGAGCTGTTCGAGCTTGAGGATTACGGAGCCGGCGTCGGAGACTACTACAACTATGTCGATCTTTCCGAAGGGAAGTATTATCAATACGTCAAGACGCTCACTCTGACCGGGGATGAGGATTGGAAACTGTATTCCGACAATTCGTCCACTTCAAAGGAATTTGGTGCGACCGATTGTTTCTTTCTGAATATCGAGGGCAAGCGGAGCGGTTACGGTACGAGTATCTGTGACTTTTTTGAGAACACGAATAACAGCGTTCCGTTCGATCCGCAGCAAGCGTATAGCGGTATCTATACCGATCACGCTTCGTTCAGCCGCATATATGTCGATTGGGGAGACTCTTTCGAGACTGTGGATTCTTTTAAAGCGTTCCTCAAGGATCTGAAGGATAAGGGCGTTCCCGTGACGTTGAAGTATGTGCTATCCGAGCCGATCGTTACGGACTTGTCCGGTATCCTCAGCGGAAAGCGTCTTGACGTGGAGCTACGCGGTGTCGATCACCTCGAGCTTGTCAGCCCGAGCGGCGGATATGTTCCGTTCGGTTTCAGTTATGTTCGTTTCAAAGATATTTAAAAGGAGATCTAAAATGCGTTACAAGACTAAAAGAATACTTACTGTAGTCGCGATGCTACTGATCTGCGTTGCGGCGACGTCACTTATAGGCTCGGTGTCCGGGGGCTTTACCAAAAAGATCAATGAATGGACTCTTCGCGACCGAAATCCGGACAACCTGCTTACCGGGAAGTTCTCCGAGTACAACGGCGGAGACGGATTTACCGTTACTTCAAGATCTGACGGCACGCTTGTTTTGGACGGCGAGTATCTCGCCTCCGGGACTCAGACGGTCACGGTCGAGACCGTAACCCTGTCTGCCGGAACGTACACTCTGAGCGGAGCGCCTAAGGGCGGTAACTATACCTACTACTTGCAGGTCACGTCCGACTCGAACGTTCTTGCCAAGGGTGACGGATTTGATTCCACCGACGGTACCTTCACGCTTTCCAGCTCCGGTACCGTTACCGTCAGTCTCGTAGTCAGTAGCGGCGTTGAGTATAAGAACGTGCTCATCCGTCCCGTCCTTAACGAAGGTAAGGAAGCCATTGACTTCTATTCCTGATCCTGTATTATGTACCCATCACCCTGCGTGGTGGGTACTCCTATTATTGAGGTGTTTATGAACTTTGTTAAAAAAATGACGATCTTGATGGCTGTACTGTCCATCATCTCACTACTTCCTGCAGGTGCTTGGGCAGGTACCGTTCCTTATTCCGACACTACCGATATAATGGATGATCTCGCTACTCTGAGCGTGGACGGCGTGGTGTTCAATGAGGCGGACTATCCGTTTTTGGCATTTGATCAGAGTTTTATTTATGATCTTGGTAACGGTTCTAAGGTGTTAGGTATTTACGAGTTTGGACGCGGTACCGATGATCACGCGTTGTACATCTATGTTTATCACCCGCGAACTCAGTATTTAGAACACGATATTTCCTCTTTTCGGTGCAATATAAGTTGTTGGTGCGAGTCTTTTTCGGGGAGTTGTTATTTTTTTAATGATATACCTGCTGTTTTGCTCGATCATTCTGAGGATTACCGTTTTTTGAAGCTTAAGGTTGAGTTGAGTCAATTTACTAATTCAACGAGTATTCCGAGTTCCGGAATTTGTATATATTCGGCTTCTGTCAGCTTCTCCGGGATCATATCCCATCCATATGCTTATGATTATGAGCCGTGGTATTATATGTCCGTGGATGTTGATATCGATGGGTCTAACGGTTGCTTTTTCTTTGATTCTTCCGGCGGCACGCATTTCAGAAATACCGATATATTAACATTGGACGTTAACCATTCGATATACTATACTGAGACCTCGCCGAAGGGTGACTATTATCGACAGGCGTTGTATACGGCATATTTTTCAGTACCGGAACAATATTTTGCTGACAACTTTGATCTTACTTCACTCAGATGTAAATGGGAAGAATCTCACACCGCTCCCCGGGTGGTTACCGAAGATGTAGAACTTTACCCGTATCTTAAAGAGTTGGCTGATTATGATGGTGCGCTTGATGGAAGTGTTTACGATTACGGAGCGATCTTAGTAAATGTACGTCGCCCTTCGGGTAGTCGTATATATTTTGATAATTCGATAAACTTACCTCAAGACCCCGATGATTTTAACGATAATTATGTGTCCAATCAGTTAACTTCATCAGTTACCTATAATGTTTTGCTTAATCAATTTGTTCGTTCTGATGTTTTTAATAACGCATTTCTTGTCGAGGATCTTGGCGACTTGAGATTCGATGGTCGTCGCTTTGGTTCTTACGAAGGGTATGTTCTTGCCTCAAATAAAAGTATTACCTTGAACGGCGAGGTGGACGAGGGGAGCCTTAAGGGGCTTAACACGTATACAGTCAGCTCCGAGGATCTGTTTAACGTAACCGGTCGTTACAGCGATAATTGCTTTTTCCATCAGTTTTTGACTTTGTTTATAGGTGACGATGAGGACTTTTCTGTCCGTCAGCTCGAGACTATATCCGATCCTTCTACCGTGGCGGTACTTTCAGACTCGCAGATCATTTCAACCTATTACATCGGCGAGCACTACGTCGATGATTTCAAGCGAGCCTGCTCGAATGCGGCTGAAGCAGGTGAGCGGATGGTGCTCCTTCGTTATGCAATTAGAGATTATTATTCGGCTCCCGCTGTTTATGTCAACAGCGGTGATTATCCATTTACTGCTTATTACTCGCTTGGTATCTTAGGCGGTAACTATGATGTTATTAACTCTAACTGTAATTTTTCATGGGGAACAGTCTTTCGAGGTTTCACGGTCATCGATCTTACTTTTACCGGAGATACCGTGAGCTACGTTATCGATGTTAAGTGCGAGCCTACGGATGTAGTTCCGGGAGTAATGCCGCCTGTCGATCCGGGCGGTGTTTTCGGGGATATTCTCGATATTATCGATATAGGCTCGTCTGTAGGTGAGGGTGTCTCGGACGCATGGCGTGCGGTGCGCATAGCAGTCAAGGTCGTTTTAGCGGTGGTCGTCTCGCTCGTTGCGCTGAAGCTTATAACAGCTCTGGTCAATCTCCTTAGAGCTATATTCCACCGAAAGACTTGATATGATACATAGGAGGATCTTAAGTGATGAAAGGTAAGAAGCTGTGGGGCGCGGTAAGTAGGATCCTGCTGTACGCGCTTTTGGCTCTGCTTATAGGGTATACCGTATATGTATTCAAACAGATCTAAACGAGAGTGGCGGCGAGTGTGCGATCCGCGCCGCAGGAGCTTATTGAAGCGCGTTCGGAAAGAGCATTACATATATCTGATACTGTTCTTGATCTCCGTTGTGTGCATGTTTACATCGCACAGGGCAGGTCTCGTGCGTGTCCTTCAGGCGTTCAGAGATCTCGGCACCTCGGTAGCTATATGGTTTCTTTCCGTGCTCGAGCTTAAGGACGTTGTCCCGGAGACGGTGATGACGTATGAGCTTCCGGAGCTTATGACTTACATCGACTTTGATCTGGATGAGATCCTCAGAAAGCTGAAGGTGCTGTTTCCTTCCTTGTTTGACAAGCAGTTGTTTTTGGGATATCTCGTCGAGCTTGGAGATAAGCTTCGCTTCCTGAGCTACGTACTGTTGCTCGTCGTTCCTTTGATATTTTTGGCGCGTTTAACGATCTCAAGCGTTTATCTTGAAGCTCCCAAGAGCAAGGGGAGCTCTAAACCGCTCTACCGTTTTAAGCTTGCGATCAAACGGTTTTTGTTTGCTTGGGAAAAGCCCGAAGATAGCTTTCCCACATCCGACAAGCGCTCGGATTCTAAGCAGTATACATTCTTTATGAGGAGGATCCGACCTAAGCTCAAGCGCGCCCTAAAGGTGCTTTCGGATCTTATCGACTTCGGAAAGCCTTTTTGGCTCAAGATCCTGTTATTAGTCTGGTGTATCAATCTTAACATCGGTACTATCGTTGTATCGGCGTTTGCGGTGTATTTTTACTTTCTCGGAACGTTTAACGTTGCTTCGCTTTTGTATCAGCTCGCCAAGCTGATCATCGATCTCGTCATAATGTTTTCCGGCGCCCCCGTCGTGATCTGGATACTTGCTTTCGCTTTCGTCCTTGACCGTATACGTGCGTATATCGGTCGGATGCGCTTTGCTTCCTTCGAAGCTCGTAACCGTAGCTTTATCGAGGAGCTTCCCTTAAGCTCGCTCGTGACCGGATGGATGGCTTCCGGAAAGACCGCTCTGATAACGGATATGGGGCTTAGCTACGAAGCTATCCTTCGAGATAAGGCTCTGGATATGATCTATGATCTGGATCTTCGGTTTCCGAATTTCCCTTGGCGGAACGTTGAAAAGCTCGTGGAGTTCGGCGTGGCATTCGGTCAGATCAGATCTCTCGTGACGGTCAGAGACTATATTGAAGAGGTCAGACAAGCTTATAACGCTAAGCTTTTAAATAATGCAAGCGATATAACTCTGTGTGCGGCTTGCTTTGACTATAATGCTCAGATCGAGCGATCTAAATCGGATAACGGTCTGATCGAGCTTAACATATTTGATGCCATATGTGAGTATGCGCAGCTGTACCTGATCTACCATCTCGATACGTCGCTCATAGTATCGAGCTACGCGGTCAGAAGTAGCCTTCGGCGCTCTGATGAAGGGCATTTTCCACTCTACGACAGCGACTTTTTTGAGCGCCAAACTTACCACCGCGTGACTGAGGATGACTATATGTCGCACGTTATCGACTATGATATGTTCCGGATGGGCAAGAAGCTCAATATCCGCAATTCCAACGTCGGGATCTTTGAGTTCGGCGTCTGCCTTATGAGCGAGAAGGGGAAGGAACGCGGAAACGCCGTCGAAAACCAGTGCTTCAAAAAAGACGATCTGACTGCTAACCCAAAGAACGATCTGTTTGACCTTGACCTTAAGCTGAGACGTCACGCCGCGACCGTTGGCTTCTATACATTTTGCAAGTTCTTCTCCGACGAACAACGCCCGGAGAGCGTGGGCGTTAATGAGCGTGAGGTCTCTCAGATCATACATATGGACGGTACACGTCGGGAAGGTGTATTGATCCCGTTTTTCACGCTTACGAGCGACTTTGCGGACGTGATCCGCGCGTCGTATAAGAGCTTTTACTACAAATATCGGAATATTCGTGATGACAATACCTTGTTTGTATATCTTCTGAAGCTGACGGTATCGGCTATCTGCTCTTATGTTGATACCCGTAGGAGCTTGTTTGGCTTTAAGGAGATCGAGCTTAAGCTTGAGGACGGCTCCGAAGGTGACGCACGGTGCAAGTCATACTTTATGCTTAACAAAAAGATCTTTTCCGGACGTTATTCAACGGACTGTCTCAAGGGTGTATACGTTGATCAGATCCGGGCTTGTAAACGTTCGCTTGCCGATCTTCCGACGTATAACGATGTCGTAGCTTCCTCGGAAGAGCTTAAGTCTCAGAACAGTTATTTCATTCGCGATGTGTTGAAAAGGTGAAAGAGATGTTGTTAAATGAGTCTATAGCGGAGTTTATAACGGAACAGCGCTGTCGTGGGCACAGTCGGCACACCATCGATTATTACACTCGGATCCTGCGAGAGTTCGGGGACTTCGCATCGAGCCGCGGAGTTGGAGACGTAGCTCAGATCTCGCTCGGTGTGTGCAAGCAGTTCTACCTATCCTTGAGCGAACGTGACATCAGCTCGATCAGTGTTCAAAGCTATATTCGCGGATTTCGGGCATATGTCGAATGGTTGTACGCCTCCGGCTCGATAGAAGAGGATATATGCAAGCGCTTTAAATTGCCCAAAGCCAAGAGAAAAGTCATCGACGTTCTCACCGATGAGGAGCTTGGTCGTATATTTCAGTGCTTCGATCTGTCGACGTTCCTCGGAGTTAGGGATCACTGTATCTGTATGCTGATGGCGGATTCCGGGCTTCGCTTGCACGAGGTGGTCTCCCTTAAGAGCCGGTGCGTCCACCTCGAGGAGCGCTATCTGATCGTTTCCGGCAAAGGGAACAGTGAACGGATCGTCCCGTTCGGAGATCTCACGGCACGTGCTCTCGGATCTTACATTGAGGAAGCAAAAAGATCATGGAGCCTGCCTTCTGTAAGCTTTTTCGTCACGCTCGACGGATCCCCCATATGTGACAGTACGCTTAAGGATATGTTCAGACGTCTGAAGTACCGTGCGGATATTCCACGGTTGCATCCGCATTTGTTACGTCACACGTTCGCGACGAATTATCTCGCCAACGGCGGAGATATCTATACCTTGCAAAGGGTTTTGGGACATTCCTCGCTCGATATGGTGAAGCGATATCTGCATCTGAGCACACAGCTTCTTGTTAACGTTTACGTATCGCCGATGGACGTTTTGGGCAACAAAAAATCCCCCCGGTAAGGTACCGAGAGGATGGTGCTCCATCGGAGAGTCGAACTCCGGACACCATGATTAAAAGTCATGTGCT
>CAZMWM010000039.1:0-15578 GCA_964570105.1 uncultured Lachnospiraceae bacterium
GCGTACCTCGCCACTAAAGTGGCGCAGAGTTTGGGTGGTTTAAGGATACACGCCCTAAATTTGTGCGAACACAGACACGAGCGTGAACGCGGGCGGATGATATCCGCCCCTACCGAACATCGGGCAGGTGCAAAACCTCCGCACGCGTTCCATACGATCACACCCGTACAAATACCTCCGCGCCGCCCATCAAATAAACTCAACGTCTCGCATTGGCGGATACCATCGGTTCTACCTTTTGATGGAACAACAAACTTCCACCGCGAAGCTACTCAGAAGTCTTTGCACAGCTTTTCTTGAAAAGCTGATGCTTTCTTTCAGAAAGCGGCGCGGGGGCATTCGGATGCGAGCATCCACGTCAGTTCATGTGTTTTTTTAGATATTCTGCGCTGGCTTTGGCGGATCTGAACGGATCGTTTTCGATCCAATCCTTGTCCTGTTCGACTATGTAATGCTTTACGCCGATCTTTTCGGCGGTCTCAAGAACGCCGTCCCACCATATATTACCGTTACCTATCTCGGTCATGGTGTGCGAAATGTTGCCGTTTGCGTCCTTATACACCTTGATGTCCTTGAGGTGCAGTATATCTATCCTGCCTGCGAGCTTTTCCATCCAATGCCGCACGTCACCGCCGCCGTGCTGTACCCAGCAGGTGTCGAGCACGAAGGAGATATTCTCGGGATCCAGCTCCTCGTAAAGATAGTCCATCAAGGTCTTATTATCCTTTATGCGCACGAATTCAAAGCTGTGGTTATGGTACGTGAGCTTAAAGCCTTGCTTTGCATAGACCGATGCGGTCTTATTGAATGTCTCGATGAAGCGCATGAGTGCATCGTAGCTTTCGCGAGCCTCGCCCGGCATTCCGCCTATACCTACGTTATGAGTTCCGTAAAGCTCGTGTACGCGCATGGTCTCGTCGGGGGATGTGATGATCTTATTATAATCGTAATGTGTACCGATGATGGAGATACCGTGCTTTTTTGCGAGCGCGGCAAATTCCCCGTCGCTGACACAAGCAAGTCCGGCGGTATGCGCCTCGGTGTATCCGAGTGCTTTCAGGTGCGCGTAGCTCCCGTCGATCTCTTCGGCTGTTTTCATTTTGTCTCTAACGGTATACAGCTGTATTCCTAATTTGTTGAACATAGCAGTTCTCCTTTATTTATCCGCCTCCGGCGGTAATTATTTGTTTTTTGCGAACGGATCGAGCGCCGTGCGATCGAATTTTTCCAAAAAGCTGTGACGTTCGCCGTTCAGCTTATATCCGCACACGGTATCGACACAGACGTTACCGAGGGAATTGAAGATGTTTTCGTCGACCTGCGGATTGACCTTTTTAAGCTCCGCTATCAACCGCTTCATCTCAAGCCTCTTGCTCTCCGCCGGTGTCTCGGCAGTCATTTCCGTAAATCTGCAAGCGCATTGCAAGAATTGCAGGGAATTGTGATCCCGCCATGCGATTATAGCATCCTCGTGTACCGTATACAGGGGGCGTATCAGCTCCATGCCCTCGAAGTTCGTGCTGTGGAGCTTTGGGAGCATTCCCTGTACCTGTGAGCCGTACAGGATGCTCATCATAAGCGTCTCGATGACGTCATTGAAGTGATGACCGAGTGCGATCTTGTTACAGCCGAGCGAACGTGCAAAGCTGTACAAGTGTCCGCGTCTCATCCTTGCGCAAAGGTAGCAAGGGGAGTCCTTTACCTCGCTCACGGAATTGAAGATATCCGTATCGAATATCTTTATCGGAAGCTCGAGAAGTGCGGCATTATCCGTTATCCGTTTGCGATTTTCCGGGAGATAGCCGGGATCCATAACGATATATTCAAGCTCGAACGGATAGTCCGAATATCGCTGTAGCATCTGCATCAGCTTTGCAAGCAGCATAGAGTCCTTGCCGCCCGAGATACACACGGCAACGCGGTCGCCCTCCGACACAAGCTCGTAGCGTTTCATAGCTTCGATGAACGGATGCCATATCCGTTTACGGAACTTCAAGGTCAAGCTTCTCTCTATCATCCCGCATTCAGTAAGCTCTCTTGCCATGTCCTCAGCTCTCCGCCGCTTCTATCATAGATATGAGCGCTCTTCCGCGAAGCGCAAGAAAATCCGCCGCCTGTTGCCAAAAATCCGGCTCGAAATTCAAGAAGAAATTATCCGCTTCAAAGGTAAACTCTCCGCTGTAGTTTATCTTTGCGAGTGCGGAGGTCACCGCGCGCCAATCTATCCTTCCGCATCCGGGAATCGTGTGCGCGTCGCACTTGTAATCGTTGTCGTGAACGTGCAATGCTCGGACGCGGTCGTGCCCGAGCGTGATCAGTGCATCCTGCGGCTCCTCGCCGACGAGACCGCAATGCCCGATATCAAGGCAACCGATCACCCACTCGCTGTCTATCGCGTCGAGAAGAGCCGCGAATTTTGCCGCGTACGAGCAGGCGTCCTCGACTATATACCCTCTGCGTCTGTCCACCTGCCACATATTCTCCGCGCAGACGCGTATGCCGTATTCTTCGCAGAGCGGAATGAAGGCGCGGTAATATTCCACGTTCTTTTCGAAAACGTACTGCTCGTTGCTTCGGTATTCGACGTGATGGAACGGATGGACGACTATCTGTCGAGCGCCGACCGTTGCCGCTATCTTTATCGCTTTTTCAACGAGCGGAGTGTATTCGTCAAAGCTCTTTTTCTTAAGATCGAAGCTGAACGGAGCGTGCGCCTGTGTGAAGCGTATCCCTTTATCCTCGGCATATCTTCTCAGCTCTGCCGCGTTTCGGATCGCGTCGTCTCCGCCAAAGTCGGCATCCTCTCTGATCATATCGAACAGTGAAAGGTCCAACGCGTCAAATCCCGCTTTCGTGAGGATGTCGATAGCTCCGCGACGTCCGAGACGGGAGCCTAAATGGTCGGTCTGAGTAACGAGAAGCATGATATTATTATCCTTTCTTTCATCCGCGCAAGCGCGGTCTATACCGTTGTATTTCGGTGTCGTGCATATTTCATATCATACGCACGCGTACCTCTCCGTACGTCAACGCTTCGCGCCCGCCGTCATCGGTCGATATCTCAAGTGAGCAATCGGGATTTACTCCGATAACGGTGCCGCGGTAAACGGTGTCTCCCTTGGTTATCTCGACCGTTTTGCCGTCGAGCATGGAGCGGCTGATATAATCGTTTACGAATTTCGGAATGTCATCTTCACTCTTGCACAGCTCCTCTGTGTATATATTTGCAAGACGGTCGAGTATCGTTGCCGCGATACGCTCGCGGATATGCTCTTCCGCATTTTCGGTGGAGCTGTACAGTGCACCGGCGATGTCCGATATCTCGCTCGGGAAGCCTTCGCAAGGCTCGAAAACGTTGACGCCTATGCCTATCACGGCGTATTCGAGCTTGGAGCCGGACGGATCGAGCGCACCCTCGGTCAGTATTCCGCAGACCTTTTTACCGTCGAGGTAGATGTCGTTCACCCATTTTATCTCCGCCTTGCGACCGCATAGCTCGTCTATCGCTTGTGCGACCGCAACGGCGGTCGAGGTGGTCAGCATCAGTGCCCTTGAGGCGTCAAGACATTCGGGGCGGAGCAGGAGACTCATATAAATGCCGCGACCGTCGGGAGATAGGAAGCTGTGATCAAGGCGTCCTCTGCCGCTCGTTTGAGTCTCTGCCAAAAGCACGTATCCGTTCGCGGCGCCGTTCTCCGCCAGCTCCTTCAGAACGGTATTGGTCGACGTGAGCGATGGGCGAGTGTCAAATGTAAATGATATCAGACTGCTTGAGGTAAGCTCCCCTAAAAGCTTCGCATCGATGGGGGATGTGGTCTCCGCCTTTTCGGTGGCGCTCTTCGAGCTGTTTTCGATATACGAATTTATCCATCCGCGTTTGTGCTTCAATGAGAAATATCCGAACAGCGAAGAGATGAAGGCGCCGAGCGTGTCAACGGCTATATCCTTCATTGTATCGGCAAGCGCCGCTCTTCCGACGAGCATCGTGCCGTCGTCAAGGCGGTATTTCTGCATATTAAGCTCGAGCAGTGCGTCCATTGTGAACTCGTATATCTCCCAAAGTGCGCCTATCGAGATGGAAAAGGTAAATGCAAAAAGCGAGATGAAGATCGGCGGCAGCTTATCGGCGAGCTGCTTGCCTCTGTTCATCACCGCGGTCAGCATAAATGCAAACAGACCGGTCATGATACTGCTGAAGGTGTGAAGGAGATCGTCCCAGAACGGTACCTCTATGTAGTAACGTCTGACCTCGCCCAAAAAAATCGCGCAATAGAGAAACAGCAGGTAGAGCAGGAACATCGAGTTAGGTATCTCAAAGGCGTATTTCTTTTTCAGGAGCTGTGGGATATGGATCACGAGCACGCCCAGCGCACACTGTATGATCATCAGCAGATACATCGAAAGGTCGGCGAGCACCTGCTCGTCGTTAAGCGATATCGCCACCGCGAGCTTGAAGGAAAGATATATTATCGGAATGACGAAGCAGGCGAGCAGTGCGTAATACGCGATAACGGACAGCTTTTTGCTGTCTATGCGCAGGTCTGCAAGACTGAGCTTACCGCCTTGCGCTTTGGCTCTGTGGCTGAGTCGCGATTTTTTGCAGAGCACTGCCGCAAGCACCGCTACGGGTATCAAGACAAGTATGCCGAATACGAGCATGCTCACGCTCGAAAGCTCCGACGGCTCTTCAAGCTCGTGATCCTGTGCGAGCGTGAGGCTCTCCGAGCTTTGCTGTTGCGTTTCCGCCTCGGAGGTGAGCTGTATGAGCGTACCGTTCTGTGTCACGTTGTATCTTCCTTTCGATCGAAATATTTCACTTTCTTACGATAGTATATCACATCGCCGCGTTTTTTTCAATAGGATAAAATAAAAATTTCCACAGATACACGGAGATATCTGTGGAAATCTACCAATTTGCGAGAGATGTGGCTCTGCGCTCAGCCTTCCTCGGAGCTGTTCTTTCTTTCCGGCTTTTTGGGGGAAGTGAGCTTGTTCAGAATTACGATGGTCACTATTATGACCGCAGTCACGATAAATATGCCGAGCATACCCTTGCCCATTATTCCGAGCGAGGTGAGTATACCGTTGCTTCCCGAGGTGCTTGCGCTCGGCTCCTCGACGGGGACGGTCGTTCCGGTCTCGGTATTATTTTCCGTTCCGGTCTCGGTGCCGTTTTCCGTTTCTGCTCCGCCCTCGGTGTTGCTTCCGCTCTCTGTTTGTTCTCCTTCCGCGGAAAGAAGAGAGAGTATATCTTCGTTCATCATAAGAGAAATCCTTTCTTTGAGCTTTAAATGAGTGCGCTCACCATATTGAGCACGAGACCTCCGGCGATGACCGAGGCGACCTGTCCCGAAACGTTAACTCCGATGGTGTGCATGAGCAGGAAGTTCTGGTTATCCTCCTCAAGTCCGAGCTTGTGTACTACGCGAGCGGACATCGGGAAGGCGGAAATACCGGCGGCGCCGATCATAGGATTTATCTTTTCCTTTAGGAAGAGATTAAGGAGCTTTGCGAACATAACTCCGCCGAACGTGTCGAATACGAATGCGAAAAGACCGAGAGCGAGTATTATAAGCGTGTTCACATCAAGGAACTGCTCTGCTTGGAGATTTTGCGCTATGGATATGCCGAGGAAGATGGTGATAAGGTTTGCAAGCACGTTCTGGGCGGTATCCGAGAGATTGTCGAGCACACCGCATTCGCGTATCAGGTTTCCGAACATAAGGAAGCCGACCAGTGTTACGCTTTCGGGCGAGACGAGTCCGACGATGATGGTAACGATGATGGGGAAGAGGATACGCGTGAGCTTGGAGACCTCGGCAGGACGGTAAGGCATACGGATAAGGCGTTCTTTTTTGGTGGTGACGAGCTTGATCACAGGGGGCTGTATTATCGGCACCAACGCCATATACGAGTAAGCCGCGACCATTATCGCACCCTTGTACGACGAGCCGAGCTTGTTTGCCACGAATATCGAGGTGGGACCGTCAGCCGCGCCGATTATGGCGATGGATGCGGCATCAACGATATCAAAGCCGAGGATCGTGGCTAAGAACAGCGTCAAGAAGATGCCGAATTGTGCCGCCGCTCCGAATATCATCAGCTTGGGGTTTGAAAGCAACGGACCGAAGTCTATCATCGCGCCTATTCCTATGAACAGCAGAAGCGGGAACAGCTCGTTCGCTATACCTGCGTTGTAAAGCACGCTGATCGCTCCGTCCTCAGTGATGGCACCCGAGTTCGGCAGGTTTACGAGTATCGCTCCGAAGCCCATCGGCAGAAGCAGGGCAGGCTCCATATCCTTCTTGATAGCGAGGTATATGAGCACGCCGCCGATGATCCACATCACTACGTACTTCCAGCCGCCTTGGGCAAACAGTTCGGCTGCGTTGCCGAAGAGGTCCTTTAAAAATTCCAAAGATTTCAACTCCTTTGTGGGCTTGAGCAGTCAAACAAAAAGACCTTTGTGAGCAGAGACGGTCTGCAAACAAAAGTCTCGCCGTTTAAACCCCGAGCGGAAAAAGTGGTCTTGCTCTTCCGATGTGTCGCTGCGAGGTACGGTGTTCGCCGGCTACTCCCCTTTATTTGTCATTGATTATACCATTTTATTTTCAATTTGTCAATATAAATTTCGAAAAAAACAAAATTCGCGGAATATCTCAGCCGACAACGCGGTATGACGCGGTTTTTTGGCGGTTACATCTTGACAAAAAGGTTTTGTTGTGGTATATTCAATACGTAGATACAGCACGTGGATGCGGCTGTTTTGAAAGGAGCTTTTACATATGAAGGTAGGAGTACAGCTTTACACACTGAGAGACTACTGCAAGGATCTCAACGAATTTTCGGATACGCTCAAAAGAGTGGCGGATATGGGCTTTTCCACGGTGCAGGTGTCGGGTACCTGCGCATACGAGGCGGAATGGCTTCGCGACGCCCTAAAGAGCGCCGGACTCACCTGCAATCTTACGCATTTCAGTTTTGACCGTATAGTGAACGAGACGGATAAGGTGGTGGCGGAGCATAACGAGTTCGGATGCCGCTATATCGGTGTCGGCTCTATGCCGGGCGTATTTACCAAGGAGACGGAGAAGATCCCGGGATTTGCCAAGGATTTCGTGGAGAAGGCAAAGCCTGCGGCGAAGCGTATAGCCGAGCTTGGCTCGCTGTTTATGTATCACAATCACGGCGCGGAATACAGAAATTTCGTTGACGGTAAGAACTGTATGGAATATCTTTCCGACGCGTTCGCGCCGAGCGAGATGGGCTTTACGCTGGATACGTATTGGGTAAAGGACGGCGGTCACGATCCAGTAAAGGAGATAGAGCGTCTCAGCGGAAGGCTTCCCGTGGTACATTTTAAGGATTATAAGGAAGAGGCGGACGGAACGCATCATTTCACATGGTGCGGTGACGGTATACTTGATTTCGAGAAGATAGGCAGTGCGCTCGAGAGCGCCGGAACGCGCTTCATTTACATCGAGCAGGATCAGACATTCCCGGATATGCCGGATCCGTTTGACTGTCTCAAGCACAGCCGCGAGTACCTTAAGTCCGTCGGATTTGAGTTTTGACGGCGAAAACCGAACGAATTACCGAAGGGAGCTTTCAAAGTGAAATATTGGATAACACCGGAGGAACTGCTTGACAGGAGCGCATTTTATTACTTTTCCAAGACCGTGAATTGCTCCGCCGATGCCGAGATAAGTCTCAGGATAAGCGCAGACACGCGCTATCAGCTCAGGGTGAACGGCGGATACGTATGCGAAGGACCTTGCGCGGGAGATCACGAGAGCTGGAGGTACGAGGAGGTGACCGTTCCGCGCGAGCTTCTAAAGGACGGAGATAACCTCGTGAGCGTCCGTGTACTGTTCATCCGCGGCGACGGTTTCCAAACCGTGGCAAGGCGAGACAGAGCCGCGCTTTGGGTGGACGGCGCGGTAAAAGACGGAGATAAGCTGTTTCCGCTCGCGTCCGACGAGAGCTGGATATGTGAGGTGGACCACGGAACGTTTCTGCCAAACGCTCCGATAGAGCTGGGCATCGCGCCGTCTATACCGCCGGTGCAGATCGTCGAAAAAGACGGAGATCTGCGTACCGTTGGGGTAAAAAGATACTATTCCGTGGAGACCGAGGGAGACGTGCCCGGGCGCGGCAGTGTGAATAATTACACACCGTACGGCGCCGCATCGCAATATCTGCTCGTGCCGCGCACGATACCGCTCCTAAAGCCGGATGCACCTCGACATTTTAGACTCATACGGAGCGGAGAGGGCTTTATGGAGCTTGACGCAGGCGTGTACACCACCGCTTACCCCGAGTTCTTCTTCAAGGGTGCGCCCGGCGGTAGGCTCAGGATAACGTACGCGGAATGCTATGTCAAAAAGATAGACGGGCACAAAATGAAGGGTGACAGAGGTGCGGCTGACGGCGTGATAGAAGGCTCGTTTGACGAGATAGTGCTAAGTGGCGAGCGTCAACGCTTTGAGTCGCATTGGTACAGGGCGTTCAGATACGTTAGGCTGGATTTTCCCGTGGGTACTCACATCGATGTCGGGGAGCAGGTCTACCGTCCGTTCTTCTATCCGCTGGATGATACCGGCACGTTTACCTGCTCGGATCCGATAAAAAATGAGATGTGGGAGGTCTCGAGGAACACGCTTCTGTGCTGTACGCACGAGCTGTTCGTGGATTGCCCGTATTACGAGCAGTGTCAGTACGATATGGACAGTGCGCTTGAGATGATGTTTATGCTCCGCTTGACCGGTGACGGAAGAATGGCGCGAAAAGCAGTTATCGATCTTGCACGTTCACAGAGGGCGGACGGTATGCTCTGCGCAAATTATCCGTCGATAGCGGTGCAGGTCATTCCGAATTTCTCGCTGTATTGGATACTTATGCTTCGCGACTACGTCACGTACACCGGAGATATCGGACTTGGCTCGGAGCTGCTTTCGGTGGCGGAGCGTGCGCTGTCGTATTTTGAACATCATTTAAATGAGGGCGGTCTTTGCCTTGCGAGCGGTTATTGGAACTATCTCGATTGGGTAGACGGTTGGTCGCGCGGAGTGCCGAAGGGGGGCGAGCATAAGCCGTCCACCGCCACGACGATGCTGTATTCAGCCGCGCTTGCCGCCGCCGCGTCGCTTGCACTTGAATGCGGAAGGCGTGGACTTGCCGAGGAATATTCGGAGAGGGCGAAAAGGGCGAATGATGCGGTAAATACTCATTGTTTCGATAAAGAACGCGGAATGTATACCGATGTTTACGGAGAGGCTCCTAACTTTTCCGAGCATACGGCAGTGTTTGCCGTGCTCTGCGGTGCCGCCGTGGGAGATGAAGCGACGGCGCTTATCGACAGAGTCTTTGGGGATGATGCCGAGAAAGTATCGCACGCGTCTTTTTCCTTCAATTATTACGTGCTCCGTGCGCTTGAAAAGTCGGGAACGTATGAAAAGTATGCCCCAAAGGTCATGCGCGGTTGGGAAGAGATGCTGGAACGGCACTGCACCACATGGTGCGAGACGCCAAGCTACCCCAGAAGCGAATGCCACGCGTGGAGCAGTGCGCCGATATACGAGCTTTCCGCTATGGTGTTGGGCGTTCAGCCGCTGAGCACGGGGTATAGAGAGGTGAGCATCGCGCCGAACGTTTACGCGTGCGAGAGCGCCGCGGGTACAGTACCCACTCCCATGGGCGTGATATCCGTTTCGTGGGAAACTTCGGAGAAGGGCAAGCTCCTTAAGATCACATCTCCGTCCGGAATGCTCAAGCATATAAAGGTGGGCAATGAGGAGACCGTGACCGACGCGGAAGCGTACACGGTGCTGATATAACTGTCAATGGTCGACTTTTTGCACAAAATGCGATACGCGATTTTGTGGATAATGCGGAAAAATCGCGTTGAGAGCGCGGATTTATCGTTTGTTCATTTTCAGGTAATAAATGTGTGCTACAATCAAAGCGTCTGAAAATATGCTTGAAAAAGCAATAATTTGAGAAAGGAAAAAATATGAAAAGAAAGTTCATTGCACTGCTTCTTGCATGTCTTTGTCTGATAGTTCCGCTCGTGGGCTGTTCGGATGAAAAAGGTCCGAGTGGCGGCGGCTTGGATCTTGACAATATTCCGACGGACGATAACCTGACGACGAAGAATTGGAAGGGCGCTACCTTTTCGGTGCTTACGTATCAGGACCGCGGAGACGGTCAGGCGTTCAACGTAGTTGACCTTGAAGCAGATGAGGATAAGCTCACGGACGCTATTCAGAAAGCCGTCTACGAGCGTAACAACATCGTTTCCACACTGTACAATGCCAAGATAGAGCGTTTGCCCGAAAAAGATTACGAGGACATCGCGAACAATACCTTGGCGCACGGCGAAGAGTACAGCGCGTATATGCTCAAGGTATCCGGAGCGCTCAATCTTGCGCTTACCGACGTTTTGTTCGATCTTTCGAGCGAGGTGAATTACCTTAACCTTGCCGAGGATTGGTGGGACACCTCCGCTCTTGAGACGCTCTCGATAAACGGTCGTACTTATTTTGCGCTCGGAGACATCAATACGGTCGACGATGACGCTACTTGGTGCGTGCTGTTCAACAAAGCGCTCCAGAAGAAGTATAATACAAAACTGCCGAATTTCTACGATGCCGTCAAGAACAATACTTGGACGATCGAGAATATGGCTCGTTGGGCGCAGAGTGCTACGGTCGATGACAACACCGACAGCAGCAAATGGTGGGAAGCGGATAACCCGTATCAGTACGGTATCTATATGCAGACCGAGTGCGCCACGGTGCTTCTTCAGTCCTCCGGTATCAAGCTCTTCAATGAGCTTGGTAGCGGACTGCGTACTTCAAATCTTAATTCCGGTGAGATCAACTCGGCTATCGATTCGATAAAAGGACTGATGGAGCAGAATACCACCAACTCCAAATGGGCTTTGAATCTTAACACGGTCGAGAGCAAATTCTCCGGCGACACCTTCTGGAGAGATATAGCCAGAGGCGGATTTATGGCGAACAAGGCGCTGTTCTTCTTCTGCCACTGCGGTACGATAGAGCTTCTCCGTGATATGGAGAGTGACTTCGGTATCCTTCCCGTTCCGAAGGTAGATGAGAGCCAGGAAGAATATGGAAACACCATACAGTACGGTAACGCTACCTGCTACGTCATTCCTTTCAATACGCCAGATGAGGACTTCTCTGCATTTATGCTTGAGGCGCTCGGCTTCTATTCCAGCCGCTCGTATAACGAGGAGACGTGCTTAAAGACCGCGTATTATAACACCACCCTTCAGAGAAAGGCTTCCCGTGACGACGAGTCCTGGGATATGCTCGATATCGTTTTCCAGAACAGAAAGTTCGATATCGCTTGCGCGATGAATACTCAGGGTATAAACTCTATGATACAAAACGCTTGCACCAACAGTAATACAAGCTGGTCGACCTTGGTCGCATCCAATAACGAGAGCATACTTACAAATCTCAATAAGGATCTTGCAAAGCTACTTGGTGTAGATGTTAAATAGCCTTTCAACCCCTTCTTGCAAAAGCGAGAAGGGGTTATTTTTTGCGCAAGATAGATTTATTCATATGTTTCGTGTATACTTGATGTTATGGAAACGGCTTCTGCGAACGGTTTGGCAGAGCTTTTAAACGGAGGACGGTAGATATAATGGTATTTTCAGATAGCTTTATCGGCGCGGGGACGGAGATGTGTGAGCTTTCGGCTCACCTGCCGGCTCCGTACTTAAGGAAGGAGTTCAAGCTTTCATTCGTTCCCGAGAAGGCTTGCATAACTCTGACGGGCGTCGGATTTTACGAGCTGTACGTAAACGGGGTGAAAACGGTCAAGGGCGAGATGTGTCCTTACGTTTCAAATCCGGACGACATCTGTTATTACGATACTTACGATATAACGGATAAGCTGGTAAAGGGCGATAACTGCATAGGGATACTTCTCGGAAACGGTTTCAGAAACGCAATCGGAGGCTTTGTGTGGGATTTTGACAAAGCGCCCTCGCGCGGTCCCGTGGCTTGTGCTCTCCACCTCAGTGCCCGGGGCGAGGGGAAAGAGCTGACGCTGGAAGCGGACGAGAGCTTTAAAACTCACACATCCCCCGTGCTGTTCGATGATATGCGAATGGGCTATCATTATGACTCAAGGCTCGAGCTTGATGGCTGGTGTCTGCCGGGGTATGATGACAGCAAGTGGAGAAACGCGGTGAGACTGCCGTCCCCGAAGGGCGAAAAGCGTCTCTGTACTGCCGATCCCGTGGTGGTGCGCGAGGAGATATCCGCTATCGGGGTGCGTCATTACGACGAGCTTGCATTTGCATATAAGACTACCGCTCCGGGAGCTGAGCCGTACAGGGAAACGGTGCGTAAAAATGTGTACGTTTACGATTTCGGTGTAAACGGCGCAGGAGTTACGTCGCTTAAGATAAACGGGCTTCCGGGACAGCGTATAACCATACGCCACGGTGAGCATCTCAACGGCGAGTGCTTCAACGAGCTTACCACTATTTTTAAGGGGCAGTATCTTGACAGATATCTGGAATACGCTCAGAAGGACGTCTTTGTCTGCCGCGGTGGCGTGGAAACGTTCGTTCCGCGCTTTAAATACGACGGCTTTAGGTATGCTTACGTCGAGGGAATACTTGAGGAGCAAGCCCCGACGGTCGAGCTTAAGTTTTTGGTCATAGGCTCTGATGTCAGACCGAGAGCGGGCTTTGTGTGTTCGGATGAGACCTTGAACGCGCTCCAGAAAATGACGAGACGCTCCGATCTTGCTAATTTGGTGCATTTTCCAACTGACTGTCCGCACCGCGAAAAGAATGGTTGGACGGGTGATGCTTCCGTATCCGCCGAGCATATGCTGCTCAATCTCGGAGCGTCCGCGACTCTTAAGGAATGGCTCAGAAATATAGCGAAAGCACAGAGAGCCGACGGTGCGCTTCCGGGTATCGTTCCCACGGGAGGCTGGGGTTTTGCGTGGGGCAACGGTCCTGCTTGGGATATGGTAGCCGCAAATCTTCCTTACTGCATATACAAATACGACGGTGATGCTGAAGCTGTAAAAGAAAGCGCGGATATGATCGTGGGTTATCTGAGATACGCCGAGACGAAGCTGGACGAAAAGGGACTTGCGGCGTATGGGCTTGGTGATTGGTGCGATCCGGGTGCGTGCGACGGAGTCCCTCAAGCACCGCTTTGCGTCACCGATACTATACAGCTTTACGAGATGGCGTCGAGGTCTGCGTATATGTTTGAGTACGTAGGACTCTCATCCGAGGCTGAATATGCAACTGACCTTGCGAAAAGGCTCAGAGAGTCGGTCAGACGGGAGTTGATCGGCGAGGATATGACGGTGAGCGGAAATTGCCAATGCTCGCAGGCGTTCGCGCTCGAAGCCGGGATATTTAACGGTGACGAGCTTGCACAGGCGAGAAAACGCTTGGTCGAGATAGTGCACCGCGACGGCGATATCAGTCTCTGCGGAATGATAGGAATGCGGCATCTCTTCCGTGCGCTCATAGGTGCGGACGAGGCGGAGCTTGCGTATAAGCTGATCACCAACGACGTTAGCTGTACCTGTTACGGTTATTGGGTGAAGAGCGGCTCGACCACGTTGCAGGAATGCTTCCGCGAGGTCAACTCACCTAATATCGACTCGAAAAATCATCACTTCTTCGGCGATATATCAGCCGTTCTCATTCGTGAGTTTGCAGGGCTTAAGCCCACCTTCTACGGCTCCGAGAACGGAAATGAGCTGTACAGGATACAGCCGCACCCGGTATCAGGGCTTGATTTTGCAAACGCGTATTACGACGGTACCACCGGAAGAGCAAGCGTTGAATGGAGACGAGACAGAGGTGAGCGTGATGCGCTGACGCTTGAGGTATATCTGCCGCCGCACTGTGTCGGTGAGGTGACCGTGCCGAAGGGGTGGGCGTATTTCCCGGGTGATGACAATAAGGGCTTGAGCTTTGTACGAATTCCGGAAAAGAAGTATGGCGGAACGAACATATATAAGCTTCGCAAGCTTAGATGATCTATCTAAATCTTTGCGACCTTACCTATATCAAAAAAACTCCCGTTCGGGAGTTTTTTTGATATAGGTGGAATTAAATATCGAGAGAGACGGTATCGACAGTTTCTATTCCGTAATGGCGGAACAGCAGGATCGCCCTTTCGTCTATCATCTCTCCTGCGGATGCTATCGGTATCGCCGGAGGACACGATACGGTCGGTGATGCGCATATCCTACCCAACGCTTCTTTGACCGATACCGTCTTATGAGGTGCGAAAATTGCATCTCTTATAGACATTATTTGCTTGGGTTTATGAAAACGCAGATCGCTTGTCAGCTTTGAAGGCAAAGAATGTGCTTCTTGTAAGGAGGGTGCCTGAGACAGGTGATTTATAAATTCAATAAGCGCTTGCTCGGTCTTTTCAAGCTCACTCTCCGTGGTCTCGGAGCTTATCATAAAGATGGCGTTATCAACGTCATAATATTCCGCAAATATACCGCGCTCCTCGAGAAATGCACACAGTGCGTCTTTGCTTATGGGCGGCTCGGAATTAAGGGAGAGCGTAAGCTTGAGCGGCTCGCTCTCAAGTACCGTATATCCGCAGTCACTCAGGCGGTGCTTGAGCGCATCCAGCCGTTTTATGACCTTTGGAAGCTTTTGATGAAGCTCTTCCACGATGTAACGGTTGCAAAGGTCAAGCGACTGAAGTATCAGATATGAGGGGCTGGTGGAAGCGAACAGCGCAAGTCGAGAACGGGCGTTTTCGAGGTATCCGCGCGGAGATGTGCGCGATACGTGCAGATAAGCTCCACCCGTGAGCACCGGAAGTGTCTTGTGCGCGGAGTCGCAACACATATCGGCGCCGAGCGCTATCGGGTGCTTCTGCCCTTCGCAGAAAGCGAGGTGAGCACCGTGCGCATTGTCGACGATGAGCGGAATACCGTCTCGGTGGCATACCACCGCTATCTCTCCGATCGGCGAGACGGTGCCGGAATAATCGGGAGACGTTATGTATACCGCACAGGGCTTGGTGTCGAGCAGGCTCAGTGCATCACTGACCTCTTGTGCACTCACCGTGCTTCCGAGTAGAGGAGATATCTCGGATCTCATTATCCAACTAACGTCTATATCCATCAGCGCACATGCGTATATAAAGCTTTTGTGGACATTTCTTGCTGAAAGTATAAGCGGTCTGCTCTTGTTATTGCGCGTATTTTCGGAGTCGAACGCGGCGAGCGCCAGCATAGCCCTTATGCAAAGAGAAGAGCCTTCCGTGGAATAAAAGGTGTGAGCCGTTCCGAACAGAGCCGAGGCGTTGTTTTCGCTTTCGTTTATGATACCGTTTGCTTCGTAAAGTACGTCAGCGCCGGGAATCTCGGTTATATCGAGCTTCTCGCATCCGAGACGCTCCGTGCCTTTGTGTCCCGGCATATGTAGACGCGTGGGGGCAAGCTCGGAATAGCTTTTAACGAGATCGTATATCGGAGTTTTCATAATTATGACCATGCCTTTCCGCTGCGCTGCAAGGCACAAAAGGGTATGA
>CAZMWM010000040.1:0-15406 GCA_964570105.1 uncultured Lachnospiraceae bacterium
GCGTGTATCCACAACCATCAAAACTCTGCGCCACTTTAGTGGCGAGGTACGCCCATTCTGTGTTAGAACTTATTTCGGGGCGTACCTTTGCCTTCCCCAGCGGGGGAAGGGAGACCGCGGTAGCGGTGGATGAGGTGTCATACACCGATCTGCATTTCGCGAATTATTTTCGGCTTTCGTTTACAGACCACCCCAAAAAGTAAAGCCCCGGGCGTTCCCGAGGCTTTGGAGAAGCTTATTTAAGCTCGTTCTCGTTCATAATGTCCGTATTCTGGTCCTTTGCAAGCTGCCACTTGTCAGCGGAAAGCTTCTTTATATCCGCCGACATAGTATCGGAAGGATAGAGCGTAAAGAGGTTTCCGGTATACTTGTAGTCCATCTTGTAGTCATTCGAGCTTGCCTGAGCAGTACCGTCATTTCCGAGACTGTAATGAGTTCCCTTGACGCCGTATTGAAGGGTGTTGCGGAAATCCTCATCGTTCACCAAAAGATCGATGAT
The DNA here is from genome assembly GCA_964570105.1 of uncultured Lachnospiraceae bacterium. Lineage (GTDB taxonomy): Bacteria > Bacillota > Clostridia > Oscillospirales > CAG-272 > SIG673. The sequence goes on from CAZMWM010000040.1 coordinate 500, forward strand.
ATCAAGGCATCTGTATATCCTGTCGCTCTCGCTTATTCCGCTTGCGGCAAAGGAACTGTCGTACGCACGACTTATGCCCCACATCGACTCTCTGCAATTATTATAATTAAGTCCCGTGCTCTTACCAAACTGCACCACCTTGAGGGCAGGGTTGTTGATAAGAGAAGGTATCGAGAGAGGACCGGTCACCTTTGCTACAGCGAAAGTCTCCATAGACTCCTCGTACTCGGTGTAGGAAGAATACTCAACATAGACGTTATCAACGCTTATCTTGCCCGCTTTCTTATCGGCAATCAGATCCTCCGTGAGCCAATCAAGTCTTTCCTGAGTCAGCTTTTCATACTGAGTGTAGTCCTTCACGACATCCGTATTTATGATAAGATACTGATACTCGCCGAGAAGATAATTGTTCGGTACGGCGTAAGCGTACTGCTTGGCACCGTCCGTATAAATATTGAACGAGTCCTTTTGTGTCACAGCCTTTTGGAACACATCGTAACCGGATGCCGTTATCTTGCTGTATCCGGACTTAAAGTAGTTTGTCAGATCCTGGAGCACACAGCTTTCGTACAGCAGTGAGAACATCTTAGTGGCGTCATCCGCCATCTTCGCACTCTGCTCTCCCGTATACTTATCACTGTCGTAGATGACCGAATCCAACGACGGGGTGAACATAAGGAAGATATCAAAGCCGGCTCCGGCAAGCGACGGATTGGAGCTGAAATCCTTAGCGACCTCAACACCGCTCGACGCAAAATCGACATTTGTATATTTCGCCCGATCTTCATCATCAAGACTGGTTATGTAACTGTTTATCTTCTCCTGAGCCTTCGCGTACACGATCTTGGAATACTCATCCTCGGTGAAAAGGAACAGTTGTATCTTCGTATTGAACTTCTTGACCGTTATAGCGTTGAGCGCGTCCTGCACCTCCGACACGGCTTCGGGAGTTGCATAATCGCAGACACAGTACAGCGTCAAAGTCACCTCGGGGTTAGTGGACCTGGTCTCACCGCCCTTGATGACTCTTATCAATTCCTCGTACTCCGTATCCGCACAGCTCACAAATGAACAGCACACGATCGCTATACACATAAGAAGAGCAACGATCCTCTTTTTCATAAAAAATCAAATCCTCCTATCGATCTCTGATAGCTTAGTATATTTTACAACATTCCGCGCGGATTGTCAAGCGATATTTTGCTAACATTTTTAAGACTTTTCCGGCGCGACCTCAACTCAAACCGATATAGCGCGAAGTATTTTGTGCACGTCACACAATTTTGCCGCGTTCGCTTGTGCATTTTGACCGACGTTCGGTTTGTATGCACAAAAACATCCTTGATTTTTTGTCAAAAATCCCATACCGATTTTTTACCAAACTAACCAAAAATCACTCCAGATAATCCTTAAGACGCTTGGAACGGCTGGGATGGCGAAGCTTTCTCAGAGCCTTAGCCTCTATCTGTCTTATGCGCTCTCTCGTGATGTTGAACACCTTGCCGACCTCCTCGAGCGTGCGCTGTCTGCCGTCCTCAAGCCCAAAACGGAGCGTGAGCACCTGCTCCTCACGGGGAGTGAGCGTGTGCAGTACGTCTATGAGCTGTTCGCGCAGGAGCGTTCTCGTCGCCGCCTCGGCAGGTGCCGGGGAATCGTCGTCGGGGATGAAATCACCGAGATGGCTGTCCTCCTCTTCGCCTATCGGCGTCTCGAGCGAGACGGGATCCTGTGCCACCTTCATTATCTCGCGCACCTTTTCGGGACTCATTCCTATCTCAGCCGATATCTCCTCGGCGCTCGGCTCGCGTCCAAGCTCCTGAAGGAGCTGTCTTGAAACTCTCGATACCTTATGTATGGTCTCCACCATATGCACCGGTATGCGTATGGTCCTTGCCTGATCCGCTATCGCTCTGGTTATGGCTTGTCTTATCCACCAGGTGGCGTACGTCGAGAACTTATAGCCCTTGACGTAATCGAATTTCTCCACCGCCTTCATAAGCCCGAGGTTTCCCTCTTGGATAAGATCGAGGAAGAACATACCCTTCCCAACGTAGCGCTTGGCGATGCTGACGACCAGCCGCAGATTTGCCTCCACCAGCTGACGCTTTGCCTCCTCGTCGCCGTCGGACATCCGCCTTGCAAGCTCCAGCTCCTTATCGTTTCCGAGAAGCGGCACGCGTCCGATCTCCTTCAGATACATCCTCACAGGATCGTCGATGATCAGCCCCTCCTGCAAAAGAGCCTGCTCCATATCCTCAGCCGTATCCAGCTGCTCAAGCTCGCTCTCGATATCCTGGAACTCCCCCATATCAAGGTATCCGGTCACCTCTATGCCGTTCTTTTCCAGCGTCTCATAGATGTTTTCAACGGCGTCGATGTCAAGCTCCTCGTCGTCCAGCGCCTCAAGTATCTCGCTTTGCGAGAGCGCGCCCTTTTCCTTTCCTTTTTCGAGTAATTCGTGAATATCAAACTTCTTCTCGCTCATTTGGTGTTCCTTTCATTTATAGCTATGACTTACAGCCAACGCTTTTGTGTCCGTTTGTACCGAAGGACGTCTCCTCCGCGCATCCCGCCATAAGACGGTATATCTCAGCCGCGGTCAGTGCGCCTTTTCGCCTCTATCAGCTCGCCAAGCTCGGATACCGTCGCGGCTCCGGCTCTTTTGAGGGCGGATATATTATCGGCAAGCGACGCCTCGACGTCGGAATCCAGCCCCTCTCTTCTGAGCCTGAACTGATATATCCTTCCCATCTCCTCGGCGGAGAACTCCTCTCCAAGCAGTGAGACGTCACGGTTTCCCTCACTGCATATCCGCAAAAGAGCGGTAAATACCCGACGGTCGAACGCCGTGACGAAATCCTCCTCCCGAAGCCCCCCGACGCGGTCAAGCTCGGTCACACGCTCGGGATATGTCAGAAGTATTCCGAGTATCGCTTCCTCGGCGGATGCCGCCATGGGATTTGCGGAGCGCTCGGGGTTTATCCTGTCACCCACGCCGTTTTGAAGCTTTTCCATCTGTGCGATATAATTCTTCCGATCGGCCGAATTACGCTTTGAAAGCTCGGTCTTGACCTCGTGCTTGAGACTGTCGGCTGATATCCCGAGCTTTTCCGAGGCTCTTAATATATACAGCTCTCTTTCAACGCTCGAATCCGTTTTCGCCGCCTCGCGGCATATCTCCTTTGCCGCGGAAAGCTTGGCGTCGGGAGAGGTGATATCGTAGCGTGAAAGTATGTTTCTTATCCGAAAATCAAACGAGGACGCGCTTCTGTCGATCAGCTTTCTGAAGGCGTCCGCGCCGAACTTCTTTATAAATTCGTCGGGATCCTTCGCATTTTCCGTTTGCAATACGCGCACCTCCATACCGACCTCGGAAAATATCCCGAGCGCGCGTTCCGCCGCCATTCTGCCGGCGCGGTCGCTGTCGTAGGAAAGTATCACCGTGTCGGCGTAACGCTTCATCAGCCTTGCCTGCTCCTGCGTGAGTGCAGTTCCGAGCGTTGCCACGGCGTTCTCAAATCCGGCGGCGTGCAGAGCTATCACGTCCATATACCCCTCGCAGAGTATCAGCTCGCGCTCCTTTACCGCGTTTCTCGCGAAATTCAGCGCGAATAGGTTCCTGCTTTTCTTAAACACCGCGGTATCCGGTGAATTCAGATATTTCGGCTCCGAGTTATCAAGCACCCTGCCACCGAAGGCTATAACGGAGCCGGACGTATCGAGTATCGGAAACATAACGCGGTTGCGGAAGTACGAAAACATTCCCCGCTCATTCTTTCCGAACAGCTTTGACGCAAGAAGCTCACTGTCGGTAAAGCCCTTGGCTCTCATAGCGTTGTACAGAGATTTGTACCCGGGGGCATATCCAAGCCCGAAGTGCCGCACCGTCTCGGCGGACAGCTGACGCTTCGAAAAATATCCGAGCGCCTCGGGCGAGCCTTTGAGCGAGTCAAAGAAGAACCTTGCCGCCGCTCGGTTAAGCTCGAGTATGCGGCTCCTGCTGACATCGCCCGTCTTGCGCCCATCCTCGGGAATGGCTATCCCGACTCGCTTTGCAAGAAAGCGGAGCGCCTCGACGTAATCGAGATTTTCTATCCTTCGAACGAAGGTAACGACGTCTCCGCCCGCTCCGCAACCGAAGCAGTGGTACGTCTGAGTGGCGTTAAACACGGTAAAAGACGGAGTTTTCTCATTATGGAACGGGCAAAGACCGTTCATATTCGCCCCGGCACGCTTTAAGGTGACGTAAGCCGACACCACGTCCGCTATATCGTTTTTCGCCTTTATATCCTCAACAACAGACTCAGGTATTGCCAACGAAGCACCTCCGCATCCTCGTACGTTTATTTTTTGAGCAGTCTTGCTCCCTCGTTCCACATCCTCGGGATGAACAGCTGTCGGTACAGAGTAACGGCGTATCTGTCCGTCATTCCCGCGATATAATCGCACACGACGCGTTCCGTGGGATACTTGCCGAGAGCTACGCGGTGCTCCTCGGGAAGCTGCTCGGGATCGGAAACAAAATAACGGTACAGCGCCTCGAGCATCTCCTCCGCTTTTTTCTCCTCACCCTTAGCCGTCGGATTGGTGTAGACCTTTTCAAACAAAAATTCGCGCAGCTTTTCGGTCGCCTCGCCTATCTCGCGCTCCATCCGTATCTCGGGGCTGTCCATAGACGCCTTGACCACACTGCGTATCATAGTGTCGATACGCTTTCCGTGACTGTCACCGAGCAGTCGGTGAAGCTCGCTCGGAATACTGTCCTCGGAAAGTATTCCGGCGCGGCAGGCGTCGTCGATATCGTGATTTATGTAAGCGATACGGTCGGCAAACAGTATTATCGAGCCTTCAGGCGTGGACGCAGGACCGCTTCCGCCGGTATGATGCAATATCCCGTCACGCACCTCGACGGTAAGATCAAGCCCCCGCCCGCCGTTTTCAAGCTTTTCCACTACTCTGAGACTCTGCTCGTTATGATTGAAATCCGGGGAGTAAACGCGCCGCAGGAGCCGTTCTCCGGCGTGCCCGAACGGCGTATGACCGAGATCGTGCCCGAGCGCGGCGGCTTCGCAAAGATCTTCATTCAGGCGCAAAGCCCTCGCGATAGATCTGGCTATCTGCGTCACCTCGAGCGTATGAGTGAGTCGAGTTCTGTAATGATCGGCTTCCGGGGAAAGAAACACCTGCGTCTTGTGCATAAGACGGCGAAAGGATTTGGAATGGATTATCCTGTCGCGATCACGCTGAAAATCCGTACGCAGATCGCACGGAGAAAGCTCCGAGTCTCTGCCCTTGCTCATCCTGCTCTTCGTAGCATGCACGGAAAGCGTCATATCCTCCCGTAGCATAAGCATCTCTCTGACCGTCAAAGCCGCCACCTCCACGATATCCTTACCGTATATAATATACGGGGAGCCTTGTCAGATTACTTTTTTATTTTAAATTATTTTGTAAATTCAGGTCGCCTTGCAGGCTCGGGAGCGAAAAAAGCGGCTCATTCGTCATCCGCAAAGCCCTCGGGAAGCTTAAATGAGACGAGCGACTTAAAATACGCCAGCTGCTGATCGTACTTATCACGCGCCTTTTCCTCGCCCTTGATGACCGAGGTGGTCGCCGCCCTTCTGACGCACAGGAGCGTATCGTCCGGCAAAAGATCGAAGGCATTGAAAAATCTCGCAAAGTCGAGGCTCTTGAAATAATACGAGCAATCGTCGTACCTCCTTGCACCCTCGCCGAAGCTGATACCGCGCTCTGCAAGCTCCTCGAGCGTGATGAACGCTTCGACGTTATGGAGACCGCCATACCAATCCGCATCGATGAGATATATGACGAAATCGCCCGCCATCGCGTACATATTGAGCGTTTCGTGGTTGCTCTGTATCGTGGAGCTGCTTAAATAAAGCTCGCTCATTCCGCGATCGTAAGCGTCTTGTAGCTCCCCGTCGGTCATCAGCAATATATCAAGTATCTCGACGTTCTTTTTTCCGTCGCCGTTGTAGTCCTCCGCCATCACCTGCGAAAAGCAGTCTGAAAGCTCCGTTTTCTTTTCCGCAGACAGGCTCACGGGACCTGCGTATATGATATATACGTCGCTCGATTCCTTCGTGCACATCTGCCCCACCATGATGCTTATGAACACCGCGAAAAACAGCACGATCAGCGTGTGCCATTTGTAATGATACCAATAGTTTTCAAGCTTACCTTTGAAATTTCCCATCACGTTCCTCTTTCCGATCGACCGTGCGTCGAGCCTGCGGGCTTGTCCGCCCGAGGATCGCGCTTCAATAAACAGAACGGACTATTTCCGTTCGGTAAATGTCGAAGATAGTCCGTTCTGTTATTAGTATATAAACGTAAAGCGATACTCACTCCGAGAGCGGCTTCATCGTCGGGAACAGGAGCACGTCACGGATAGAGGGACTGTCCGTAAGAAGCATCACGAGCCTGTCAACTCCGACGCCCAAGCCTCCCGTGGGAGGCATACCGTATTCAAGCGCGGTCAGGAAATCCTCATCGACCTGAGCGTTGTTTCCGCCCTCCGCTCTTTTGGCGGCGACCTGACGCTCAAATCTTTCTCTCTGATCTATCGGATCGTTAAGCTCCGAGAAAGCGTTACCCATCTCACGGGCGCAGATGAAGAACTCAAACCGCTCGGTGAACGCCGGATCGTCCGGCTTGCGCTTGGCGAGCGGAGATATCTCCACGGGATAATCGTATATGAACGTAGGCTGTATCAGCTTATCCTCAACAAATTCGTCAAAGAATGCCGCAAGCACGTCGCCCTTGGTCGCATTCTTCGGCACCTCGACTCCGCGCTCAGCCGCGCGCGCCCTTGCCACCCCGTCGTCAGCCCATTCGGCGTAGTCCTCGCCCGAGAATTTCTTGACAGACTCAGCCATCGTCATCCTCGCCCAGCCCGGCGCCATATCGATGATCTCGCCCTGATACGGTATCTTATAATCGCCGCAGACATTCTTGGTTATCTCGGAATACATCCCCTCGACCAAGTCCATCATTCCGTGGAAATCCGTATAAGCCTGATACATCTCGATGGACGTGAACTCGGGATTGTGCTTGGTGTCCATCCCCTCGTTACGGAATATCCTTCCTACCTCGTATACCTTGTCAAATCCGCCGACTATCAGTCGCTTAAGATACAGCTCGGTCTCTATACGCAGATACATATCTATATCGAGCGTATTGTGATGCGTAACGAACGGTCTTGCGGATGCGCCTATCTCGAGCGTATGGAGCACGGGGGTGTCGACCTCAAGGAAGCCCTGACGGTCAAGATAATCCCTCATACCCTTGATTATCTGCGAACGCTTGATAAACGTATCCTTGACCTCCGGATCCACTATCAGATCGACGTACCTCTGACGGTAACGCATATCGGTGTTCGTAAGCCCGTGGAACTTTTCGGGAAGCGGAAGCAGGGACTTCGAGAGCAGAGATATCTCACGGGCGTGAACGGATATCTCTCCCATCTTGGTGCGGAAGGCAAAGCCCTTTATACCGACTATATCGCCGATATCCCACTTTTTGAAATCCGCGTAAACATCCTCGCCGACATCATCTCGACGCACGTAAGCCTGTATCCTGCCATGCCCGTCCTGTATATCGCAAAAGCTCGCCTTACCCATAACTCTGCGGCTCATTATGCGTCCGGCGACCGAAACGGTAAATCCGTCGTTCACCGCGCCGTCCTCGGATGGATGAGCGCTCTCAAATTCGGGAAAATCAGCCTTGATCTGTGCGCTGTCGTTCTCAACGTCAAATTTGGTAACGGTATACGGATCCTTGCCGGCGTCGCGAAGCGCCTTGAGCTTTTCGCGCCTTATCCTCGTCTGCTCAGAATAGAGCGCCGCCTCGTTTCCCGCATCTGTTACGTTACCGTTGCCGTTCTGTACCTCTGCCATCATATACGTCCTTTCAACCAAGCGGTTATTTTACTATCTCAAGTATCTTGAAGCTTATATTGCCCTTGGGCGTCTCGGCAACTGCTTCATCGCCGACGCTCTTGCCGATAAGAGCAACGCCTATGGGAGATTGGTCGGATATGAGACGCTTGAACGGATCCGCTTCGGTAGGTCCCACTATCGTATACACCAACTCTTCGTTCTTGTTCATATTGAGGACCTTGACCTTCTTACCGGCCGTGACCTTGTCACTGCTGGTAGCAGACTCCTCGATGACCGTAACGTGCTTGAGCATTTCTTCAAGCTCCAGTATACGGCGCTCGTTCTGCGCCTGAGCGTCCTTAGCCTCGTCGTATTCACTGTTTTCGGAAAGGTCACCGAAGCCTCTCGCTATACGTATAGCCTCTTTTATCTCGTCACGCTTAGTGCTCTTTCTTTCGTTCAGCTCGTCCTGAAGCTTTTTGAGTCCTTCTTTGGTAACTGTGATCTGCTTAGCCATGATATTTTGATCCTTTCGGTTTTGATTTCATTTTGATATCTGCTCGCACCTCTCCCGGTCGGAGCCTTCGTTGTCAAGGCTCATATCCCCAGAAGATAGTCCGCGGCGGCGGCAAGCTGTACATCGTCATCGTCTCCTAAAAGATAGACAGAGCCGCTCCCGTCGCGCTCGGACAGCACGGTCGGCGCGATGCCGACGCCGTGGTAATTCTCCGAAAAAGGCGGTGAATAATACCTGTAAGAAAATTTAAATGCCGAGCCGTCGGACAGACGCACGAAGGTCTGTACCGTTCCCTTGCCGTACGTATTCGTTCCGACGCTGACGGCTTTTTCGTAATCAAGGAGCGCCGCCGTAAAAAGCTCTGCCGCGCTCGCCGTGTCGCCGTCCGTGAGCACAGCCATCGGCAGATCGATACACGCACCGTCCGACTCGTATACCTTGACCTCGTTGCCGTCGCGATCCGTGATCCTCACGATAGGTCCCTTCGGCAGCAGGATATCCAGCATATCGACGACCGCTTGAAGCTCGCCGCCGCCGTTGCCGCGCATATCGAATATCAAGCCCTCGACGCCGCTCTCGACCAAAGCGTTCACCGCGTCTCGGAATTGCCCGACCGTCCCCGACGTGAAGGAGAACACACGTATAAAGCCAAGCTTCTTTGCGGTGCTCCCGTCCTTGTACACGTGGTATTCCACGGTCTGAAGCTCGTATTCGGAACGGGTAACGTCAAAATACAGCTCATCCTCGCCGCGCCTGACACCGATGCGCACCAAGCTTCCGCTCTCACCCTGTATGGCGTCAAGTATCTCCTCGTACGTAAGGGTAGCCGTGGCAACACCGTCGACCGAGAATATGACGTCACCCTGACGCATTCCCGCAGTCTCCGCAGGTGAGCCGTCCATGACACGGAACGCCACGAGAACTCCCTCCGAGCTGTCGTGATACACTCGCACGCCTATACCGCTCGAGCTTCCGGAATAATACTGCATCTCGCTCTCGTATTCCTCGGCAGTATAGTAATAAGCGTACTTGTCCCCGAGCGCCGAGATATAGCTGCTCGCCAGCGCCTCTGAAAGCGCCTGCGCATCTATCTCTCCGATATAATATCTTCGGATGTATTCATCCATCGTGACGAGCGAATTAAAATACTCCGGGACGCTCTCATCAAGCTTTTTCTTATAGCGCAGTCCGAGAACGACCGACGTCACCTGAAAGGTGATGACCGCGGTCACGAGCACAGCCGCGATTACGGCTAAAACGGGAACTCCCCGTCCGCCCTTGCCTCCGCGATCGCCCGTCGTCCTCTGCCCGTCGGCGCCCACCGCAGTACTCACATCGGTGCTCACATCGGTGCTCGTGTCCGTGTAAGGATATCCGTTATTATCTGAAGCTCTCATTTTCCTCCGTAAAGCCGCGGATGCTTAAAACTTGGTCGGCTTTGAAACAAGGTAACGGTTTACCATAAGCGCGACCTTGAAGGTTATCGCATCCTCGAACTGACGCAGATCGAGTCCCGTCATCTTGCGTATCTTCTCAAGGCGGTAAACGAGCGTATTGCGGTGCACGAACAGCTTTCTTGAGGTCTCGGAAACGTTAAGATTGTTCTCAAAGAAGGACTGTATCGTGATCAGCGCCTCCTGATCGAGGCTTTCTATCGGACCTTTTTTGAACACCTCGGAAAGGAACATCTCGCAAAGCGTGGTGGGAAGCTGATATATAAGTCTGCCGATGCCGAGATTTTCATAGCTTATGATGCTCTTATTGGTGTCGAACACCTTTCCGACCTCAAGCGCGACCTGCGCTTCCTTGTACGAGCGCGCCAGCTCCTTTATGCTGTCGACTCCGGTACCGATGCCTATCGATACCTTCGCGAAAAACTCCGTATTGAGCGTATCGGATATACGCTTTGCTATGGTCTCCGCTTCCTTGCCCTCAAAGCCGGGACGCATCTCCTTTATGAGAACGATATCGGTGTCCGTAACACCTATAACGTAGTCCTTGTTCTTGTCGGGATACATATTCTGTATAAGCTCAAACGGCACGACATCGCTCGCGCTCCTGAATTTGATAAGGAACGCCACGCGCTCGACGTCCTGCGCAAAATGAAGCTCCTTCGACTTTATGTATATGTCGCTGGAGAGGATGTTATCCATTATAACGTTTTTGATGAACGATGCCTTATCGTACTTCTCGTCGTAAAGGCTCTTCATATTAGCGAGCGAGATGGAGATGAGGGTAACGTTGTTCTCCGCGATCTTGTCCTCACCCTCAACGAAAGCGATGTATTCCGCCTTCGTCCAATTGCCTATAGGACGGTAGGTATATCCCCCCTTCACCACAAGCTCCGAAGCGTAAGCGATCTCATCGCGAAGCTCCTGACGCGTTTCTCCTATCCTGCCAAGCTCACTGCAAGCAATGATAACTCCGTTTTCGTCGATCACTCCTATAACGCGGTCGATCGCGTCCTTCATTTGATGAATAACGCCTTGGAACAATCTGTTCGACATACCTTGCGGCTCCTTTCGCCCTATGGGCTTTGTGTATTATATCTATTATTTTACACGATTTTTTGTCGATTTGCAATAGTTTTTTGAAAATTCACATAAAATTCAAGGTCTAAATTCGTCAATTTTGACTATTGAGCACAAATCCTCGGGATTTACCGCGTCCAAACGGTTCACTTGAGGGGCTTTCTTAAAACAAATGCGTTCCAATCATTCTCCTCAAGGCGCTCGCAAAGCTCCAGTCCTCGGCTCTCGAGCGCCGAGAGCGTCTCCTCAGCCTGTCTTTCGATTATCCCCGAAACGATGAGCAGAGCGCCCGGCTCCATATACCGCGAGACCTCGCCCGACATACGCAGGATGATATCCGCGACTATATTCGCGCAGATCAGCCCGTACTGTCCGTGCGCCTCGGATATAAGATCCGACACACGGCAATCAATATATCCAACTCCGTTCGCTTCGCAGTTCCGCTTCGCCGCCTGAACGGCGTTTGCGTCTATATCCAGAGCCTCGATGTCACGCGCTCCGAGCTTGGCGGCGATTATCGCAAGTATACCGCTTCCCGTACCGACGTCAAGCACGCGGTCGGTGGGCTTAAGATATTTTTCCAGCAGAACGGAGCAGAGCCGCGTCGTCTCGTGTGTACCCGTTCCGAATGCCATTCCGGGATCCATACTGACGGTCACCTCGTCCTCAACGGGCGTATATTCCTCCCAAGCGGGAACTATGACTATCCTCTTCCCTATATGCACAGGCTTGTAATACTGCTTCCATACGTCAGCCCAATCGCTCTCCTTGACGCCGACAGCACCGATGGAAGCGGTGATACCTGCGGCGGATATCCGCTCGCGCAGGAAAGCCATCGCCTCGGGAACGCTCCTGTCCTCCGAAAGAAACACGGAAACGGACGCCTTCTCCGGATCCTTTGCGAGTATCTCCTCCCCGATAAGCTCACCGTACACGGCATTCATACCCTGTCGCACGTCGCTGTAATCCTCTATCATAAGTCCGTTATCCACCATTCCGGCGATAGCGCACACCCCATCAAGATCACAAACACCGCAATCTATCTTTATCTGTGTCCATATCGGCTCCTTGCAGTCACCCATAGCTTTGACCATCCTTTTTGTTTTTAACGGTTATTTGCCCTCGCCTTTTCCGGCTTTTTTGAAAAGAGACGCGAGCTTGTCGGCAAATCTCTGCTTTTTGGTATAATTCGATGAGCCGCAGAGTGATGCAAACCTCTTAAGAGCGTCCTTAGCCTCCGTCGACAGGTTTTTCGGAGTCTCGAGCACCACCGTAAAGTAAAGATCGCCGCGGCTCTTGGAATTGACGACGGTTATACCCTTGTTGCGTATGCAGAACCGTGTCCCGCTCTGCGTTCCGTCGGGAATGCTGTATTTTACCGTGCCCTCGAGCGTAGGCACGTCTATCTCCGCGCCAAGCACCAATTCCGCATAGGAAACGGGCACCTCACAGTAAAGGTCGTAATTATCGCGCTCGAACAGCTCGTGCGGACGAAGCGCCACCAGAAGGTAAAGATCGCCGTAGCCGCCGCCGTTAGCACCGGCATTGCCCTGACCGCGCAGGCAGATACGCCCGCCGTTGTCGATACCGGCAGGGATGGCAACATCAAGCTTTTTGTTCAGCTTTACGTATCCCTTTCCGTTACAGTTCTTGCACGGCGTCTTGACCGTCTTACCGCGTCCGCGGCAAGCGTCGCACTGCTTCTGCGACTGCATCATTCCGAATACCGTGCGCTGATTTACGGTAACGCTTCCCGTGCCGTGACAGCGCGAGCAGGTCTCGGGAGACGTTCCCTTCGCGGCACCGCTTCCGGAGCAATCGGAGCAAGCCTCGATACGCGAATAGTTTATCTCCTTCTTGCAGCCGAACGCCGCCTCCTCAAAGTTGAGCGTAACGCGAACGGATATATCCTCACCGCGAGCTGGAGCGTTTCTTCTTGCTCCACCGCCCGAGCCGCCGAAGAAGCTGGAGAATATGTCTCCGATGTCACCGAAATCAAATCCTCCGCCAAATCCGCCGTAACCGCCGCCGGCACCCGAGGAAGGATCGAGTCCCTCGTGACCGTATTGGTCGTATATCTGCTTTTTCTGCGGATCGGAAAGGACGTCGTAAGCCTCGTTCACTTCCTTGAACTTCGACTCAGCCTCGGCGTTTCCGGGATTCATATCCGGATGGTATTGCTTAGCCATCTTGCGATAGGCTTTTTTTATAGTGTCCGCATCGGCTGACTTATCGACTCCGAGCACTTCGTAATAATCTCTTTTATCTGCCATTACAGCCTTCTGCCTCCTTAATACTCAAAATTCAATGATACTCAATAATTCAATGCTCTTCGATAATTCGATGTACTCGATGATCCGATGTACCCAAAATCACCCAAAAAGCGCCGTATCTATAACTTTCCGTGACGCACTCTGACGCGCTCGGTACACATCCGCCCCACATCACAAAGCGCTCATAACACAATTCAAAATATTATACAACAAATTTACCAAAATGTAAATAAACTTTTTGTTAATTTTGCCACGCTTTCTGAAGAAAGCTTAGCAAAGACTTTCGAATAGCTTCGCGGTGGAAATGGGATATTCCATCATAGAGGGTACGCCAATCTGTGTTCGCACTAAGCATCGTTGGCTCCCTTGTGTAAAGGGAGCTGTCGCCGAAGGCGACTGAGGGATTGTAAACAAAAAGCTTTGAGCAAAAAGCGTAACGCGGCTTTGCCGTGTTACACGCAAGGATGTAAGCTTTATCCTACATTCCGAATATTTTCGCGTAGCTTCGCGCCGCTTTTTGAAGAAAAGCTTGGCAAAAACTTTCGAGTAGCTCCGCGGTTGGGAATTGTTGTTCCATCACGGAAGGTGCGCTCGTCTGTGTTAGAACTTATTTAGGGGCGTGCCGTTGGCTCCCTTGTGTAAAGGGAGCTGTCAGCGAAGCTGACTGAGGGATTGTTTGATGGTATTATAAAACTTTTTACAATCCCTCCGTCACGGCAAGCCCGAGTTGCCCATCGGGCAACTCGATAACCATCCTTTACACAAGGGAGGCTTTCGATGCTCCGCGTTTAAGCAAAAGTTTGAAAGCGATGGTAGCCCTTATGCCTTCCCCAGCGGGGGAAGGGGGACCGCGATAGCGGTGGATGAGGTGTTCTTCCGCACTTGTAACTATATTTTTTCGCTTTTCTTTGGCGATCCCTCAATCGCCTTCAGCGACAGCCAAAAGGGGACCGCTCAAACTCCGCGCCACTTTAGTACGCCCGCCTTTCTTTGAAAAGCGTCTGCCTCTCCGCTTTCGCGGAGAGGCAGTAATGAATTGAGCTTCGGATCAGGTCTTATCCTCAAAATCGGTATTGTAATACGTTCCGTTGCCACCGTCGGCAGAGCCGTTCTGAGCGTTATCTCCGCCCATATCCGGACCTGCGCCCTGAGCGCCGCTCTGCGCATACAGCTTTTCGGAAAGCTTGTAGAACGCCTGCTCGAGAGCCTCGGTATCCGCCTTGATAGCGTCAAGATCTCCGCCCTTTACGGTCTCTCTGAGCTTGTCGAGAGCCGCCTTGACGTCAGCCTTATCAGACTCGGGAAGCTTGTCGCCGATCTCCTCAAGCGTCTTTTCGGATTGGAATATCAGCTGATCCGCGTGATTTTTGGTATCCACGGCTTCCTTCGCCTTCTTATCCTCCTCGGCAAACCTCTCGGCGTCCTTAACGGCGCGATCGATATCCTCCTGGCTCATATTGGTGGAGGAAGTGATGGTGATGTGCTGTTCCTTGCCCGTTCCCTTATCCTTGGCGTAAACGTTGACTATACCGTTCGCGTCGATATCGAACGTTACCTCGATCTGAGGAACGCCGCGACGCGCCGGAGCTATGCCGTCAAGGCTGAAACGGCCGAGCGTGGTATTGTACTGTGCCATCTCGCGCTCACCCTGGAGCACGTTGACCTCAACGCTGGTCTTGAAGTCC
>CAZMWM010000041.1:0-15335 GCA_964570105.1 uncultured Lachnospiraceae bacterium
GTCGAACAAAAACGCTAATTTTAGTTAAAGCTTCATACTTAGCGCTTAAGTTCCCATCTATGGGGCATTGTCCCGAGATAAATACTGTGAAATGTGAGGTAATGCATATGAAAAAGCTTCTCGGAAAAGCGCACGATCCGGAATTTTGGAAGCTTGTGCGAGAAAGTGACGATTACAAAAAATATCGCGAGGACGTCTGTCGGCAATGGAACGAGACGCCCGACGACTATGCTCCGGATTGCCTGAGATACAGCGAGTTCAAGATGTTCTGGACAACGGGCGACCGCAGGACGTACGAGGCGCATTATTTCAGACGCAGACATAATATGGTGCTCTCCGCTCTGATGGCTCTGATATATCCCGAGGAGCCGAAATACATCGACAGACTGATGGACGTGATATTTTCCATCTGTGACGAATATACGTGGTGTCTGCCGGCGCATCAGGGAAAGCTTGAGCCGGTCAACCCATCGCGTATAGATCTTTTTGCATCCGAGACGGGATATATGCTTGCGGAGATATATACCCTTCTCGGCGACAGGCTCGAGCCGCTTATCAGAAACCGCATAATGGCTGAGACGGAGCGCAGGATAGTAAGACCGTTCACCGAAGTTGAAAACTACGGCTGGTGGGAAAACGGTACTATGAATTGGACTGCCGTCTGTATGGGTTCGGTTGCCTGTATGATGATGCTCCTTTATCCCGAGATCGCTGATGATAGATTTGTGGAGCGAGCCAATAGAGCTATGGAAGGCTTCCTTTCCGGCTTTCTTGATGACGGCATCTGCTTTGAGGGCTGTGGATATTGGGGATACGGATTTGGATTTTTCCTCCTGTACGCCGATATGGTCAGAACGTATACCGACGGGCGCGTGGACTTCTTTAAGCGCGAAAAGGTAAAGACCGTGTCTATGTTCCCACAGCGTATGTTCCTTTCCGGTAACGCCTGCGTGAGCTTTGCCGATGGCGGACGTACGCAGACCTACAATACCGGACGTATGCATTATCTCAAGCACGAGTATCCGGACGATATCGTCATCCCCTCTCCGAAATATGCGGTGAAGAGTGACGGAAAGTTCGCAACGGCACTGAGAAGCGCCACGTGGTTCGTTCCGGAATATGCAAAGAGCGCCGAGGGAGTCAGTGTGTGCGGTGAATATTTTGCGCCGCAGTCGCAGTGGCTTGTGAAGCGCACGGAAAGCTACGGCTTTGCCGCCAAGGGCGGAAACAACGATGAGTTCCATAACCATAACGACGTCGGAAGCTTTATATTCGCCAAGGGCGGCAAGCAGATACTTATGGATCTCGGAAGCGGTATCTATACGCGTCAGTATTTCGCGCCCGAAACGCGCTACGGTGTGCTCGAATGCGCATCGAGAGGTCACAGCGTTCCTCTGATAGGGGGAGCGGAGCAGTTCACGGGCAAGCAAGCCCGCGCGGAATATTGCAGATATGAAAACGGCGTTCTGGAGCTTGAGATAGCGCCGGCGTACAGGTGCGAAGGTCTTGACTCCTTGAAGAGAAGCTTCTCCTTCACCGAAACGTCGGTGACGCTTTCGGACACCTTCGTATATTCCGGTGACGGAGATATTACGGAGCGCATAGTCACTCTCATCGAGCCGAAGCTCGAAGAGAAGGGAAGGGTGCGCGTTGAGACAGCGGAGATATCGTACGACGCCGAGAAATACGATTGCGTTATATCCGCCGAAAAGAGAGAACGCGGCGATACCTGCTACTTTATAGATCTTACGCTCAAACGCGGCGTCAAATGCTTCACCTGCGAGATCAGATGATCGTGCAGACGTAGGCTTACCTTGCGCCATATCCATACAGCGCATAGCAAACCGCCCACCCCGAAATGACCTTCGGAGTGGGCGGTTTTATTCATTATTAATATATGCTTGTACGTGCTGAGATATGAGCGGATGCAGATGCAATAATTCGACATAGGCGGCGAAGCTTGGTGGAAAAATATGGAGAGATGTTTATTGTTAAAGTGCACAAAATGGGAGCGGTCGGATTGTAAAATGATACGAAAATAGCTATTGGGGCAAAATATCGGGGCGAAAACTATTGAAAAAAAAGTCGGGTTGTGATATAATGAGCATACCCCTAAAAAATATTTTTGAAAAGGAGAACATGCAATGCGAAAATCCACAAGAATCTTGGCAGCGCTACTCAGCATACTTATGCTGTGCGGACTGTTGCCGTTTTCGCTGTTTGCGGCTGAGGCGACCGAGGGTGACGGCTCGTCCGACGCATCGAGCAGTGAAAAATCGTATGCAGAGCTTGTTGCGGAATACGTTGCTGCCAAAGGCGGCAGTTTGTATTACGCGCAGGACTTCTCGGCTACTGACAATGTGAAGTATTCCGAAAACAAGGAATATTATACGGATGCTGTTGATGCAGCGTATATCACTTCGCTCGTTGGCGGTAGCAAAAAGATGTCAATTGCTCCGAAAAGCGATCTCATAGAGGTCAGGGACGGAGTGCTGTACATCAAGAGCCAGAGCGACAACGGCGCTCCCGCGAAAAACAGCGACCCGTTCGTTCAGGTCGAGTTGGGTGGCGTGAGCGGCAAAACGCTCATCAGCGAATTCACCTTCACGGTGGCTGAGCCTATGGGTGTCGGTAGCTACACCGTTATGTACTCAAAGCAGTACTATACCGGTGGCTCTATCGATTTCCAAGGTCTGTACCTCAAGGTAGAGGCTGTAAAGGACGCCGACGGTAACGAGACCGGCGAGCGTACTTACACCTACTACACCAGTATGAATAAGCCGCTCGTTGCCGCTAAGGTCGGCGAGAGCATCAGCTTCAAGGTCGTGCAGAGCTTCGTGAACGGTCTCAGCTATTACTATGTAAACGGCGAGTACAAGTTCTCGGACAGCGTCACCAGCTACAATTCCAATATATATGCAAGTCTCAAAAACGGTGTCTGCGATCCGTCTTTAGTGAGACTTGGTCATCTTTCGGGTGGAATTTCCGATCAGAATGCGTGCTTGGCGATAGATGATATCTATGTCTACTGCACGTCCGTTCCTTACGGATGCGAGAGCTGCTACGGTGACAATTATACCGAGAGCACGCTCGTTCCTTATCTCAGTGCGAACGGAAACCGTATACTCGGCGGAAGCGACTTTGAGAACGCCAACGCTAAGTGGAGCACCTACGACCTCGCTTGTGTGGATGACCTTGTACTGTGGGACAGCCACTACAACTTCGAGGCCGGAACGTATGACGGGGACTTCAACAGCGGCACGCAGTGGACCATCACCTCTGCCACCGCGAAGTACGGTCATCTTCTCTTCCACTGCAAGGCGAACGTCGGTAACATAGAGGTCGAGGACGGCAACACCTATCTCTCCGTTGAGCAGCCGTATCCTCAGTGCAGCGATAGCTATGTCGATGCATATCAGAAGGGATATGTGGCAGGTACGGATTTTGTTGCCACCGTCTCTTTGAGACGTCATCTCGATACCAACTGGGGCTTTGCCATCTTCAATTTTGTGTGGAGAAGCTTCGGTAACGGTCAGACGGGAACTGCGGCTGACGGAAGCACTGCCACCAACAGCAGTACGACCAAGTGGATGCAGATGGTGAGTTGCGACAGTCAGGGCGCTATCTACGTTACCGATTATGCGACCGGATCTGCCAAGAGCGTATACGTCGGTCAGCTCTATGCGGACGAGTTCACACAGCTCTCCCTTGCTATCCATCCTTCCACGGGACTGGCGGACATCTATGTCAACGGGTATAAGATGTACACCTTCACGTTTATGAACGCCAACGATTTCAAGACCTTTACGAAGGATGGCGTTACTTACAACTACGACAACTTCTCTGTGAAGGATTTCTACTTCGACAGCAACCGTTGTCAGATCGAGTATGTTAACAACAGAAACTTGACGTCCAGATACACCGGCGGACACGACGTCGACAATATGTTCTTCTACACCGGAAGCACTCCCGTCGAGTCCAAGGGCGATGTTGCTGTGCCCACCGGTTGGCAGCAGGACAGCGAGACCGGCTACTGGCGTTACTACACTACCGAGGAAAGAAACTACAGCGGCAGATATACCGTTCCCGGTGTTTCTCTCGTCGGTAACCAGGAAGTCGGCGGCGCTCAGTATTTCTTTGAGCTGGGCAACGCATACGTTTCACAGCTTCAGAGAGACTCTATCTATGATCTTGAAGGTCTCTACTCCACCAAGGGAGCGCAGGGAGATCAGAGAGTTCAGATGGCGGGCAGTCTCCATCTTGCTCCCTCTAATGGGGTAAAGGGATCCGGCAAGTGGACTTACCTGTGGGCTGATACTTATACGGATGCCGAGAATACGAAGGGCAGGAACGCCACGGCATTCCTTGCTGCAAACTACAAGGACAGCAATCAAGGCGTCAGCTGGGAGATGCAGCTGAATCCCGCTCTCTCGGTCACCTCCGAGACCGCCAAGAGCAAGTTTGCGGCTCGCTTTATGCAGGAAGGCAAGAAGTATATCGACTTTACCGGATATGCCGGAATCGAGGTCGTTACTTACACTCAGCTCGACAGCGACTTCGGCTTTGTTATTCAGGTCGCGTGCGACAGCGTCTCGGCTGACACCCCCGGTTACGTTGATATCAAGGCGTGGAACACGATCATCTGGGGTAGCGAAACCAAGGGTGACGGCTCCAAGCCCGCCAACTACACGTCCACGTACGTGATGAAGGCGGCTGAGAACGGCTGGAACACCAAGACCTTCTACTTCGAGAACTACACCAACACATCCAGCACCGATCCGAACAAAGGAACGCTGGGTATCGGACGTATAGGTACCAAAAACCGCATTCTCTCCATATCCTTCGAGACCGGCTGGTCGAACATCAAGGATAACTATGCGAATTACAACACCGCCAAGATCTATCTTGATAACATCTACGCGGTGAGATACGCACCCGTTACCGAGATACCCGTGATCGGACTCGTTGAGACCGATAAGGGTACCTACAACTACACCACCACGTACAACTACAGCACCGGATGGGCGGACATCGACTCCGACGGTGTGAACGACCATTACTTCTATCCCTACACCGGACTTATGGCTACCGGTCTTACGGTCATCGACGGCGTCGGCGTTCTGTTTGACGACAACGGTGTTCTCGTAAGCGAGAAAGCCACCGGCAGATACACCGTTGACGGCATCGATTGCATCTATGTTGACGGTAAGCTTCAGACCGGAGCGTTCACCTATGAGGGTGTGAACTACTTTGCATCCCCTGTCGGTAAGATCTACTCCGAGATCGGCACCATCGGTTATGAATACGACGCCGAGTATACCTCTAAGACGTTCGGTGACGACGTTGACATTGTGCTTTCCGAGAACTTCGACTCTATAGCGGTCGGAACTATCTACGGAAACTACAGCGGAAAGGATTATATCACCAGCGGCACGATCAAGAATGCTTCCGGCGCGTATATCAACCTTGTCGCTAAGCTCACTCACTTCACCGTTATCGAGAGAGAAGAGGGCAACCACGCTCTTGAGATAACCAACGACGGTGGCGGAGTTGACGCTTACATCAACTTCAACCTCAAGTACGAGTCCAAGTACACCGAAAAGGTGAATGGTAAAGACGTCAATATCGCAAATCCCGACACCGGTAAGTTTGAATTCCAGCTTGTCGGCGGAAACGGCGACAAGATCGATCCTATCGACGCCGAGGGCAACGCGAAGGTCATCATATTCGAGCACGATGTCAAGCTCGGAGATGACTGGAACACCACATCGACTGCTTTCCAGCCGATAGCGGTAAGCCTTAAGGACGGCTCTCGTAAGAACGTCTGCAGCGTGGTCACCATGATCAACGAGCAGGGTTACCTCGTTCTGAACGGAACGAACAAGGTCATCTGCAAGCTCTCGACCGATACCTACACTAACATCGCTTACTCTATAGACGTGAGCGACTACACCTGCGATGTTTACGTTAACGGCGTGCTCATGGTCAGCGATAAGATGTTCTACAACGGAACAGATGAGCTGATCATCACCGAGGGACGTATAATGCAGTATCCTCAGGACAAAGACGGAACTGCTTATATCGACAACCTCACTGTGTACTTCGCAGACGAGCCTGTCGGATACAGCGGCGCTGTCGCTTCCAAGAGCGGCTGGGTCACCGAGGGCGGCATCAAGCGTTACTATCAGAACGGACTTATGCTCACCTCTGCCGCTACCGTTCCCGATGAGGACGGAGTGGAGCGCATCTACTACTTCGACTCTGCCAACGGTATGTGCACCGGTGCGGCTAACGGCTGGATCGGCGGTCTCTACTACATCGACGGCGCGAAGGGCGTCAACTGCTGGATAGAGAACGGCACTCAGTACGTCGGCGCTGACAGCAAGCTCGTCAAGGGCGGATATGTCATCGACGGCGTTGGCTACTACTTCAATAAGTCCACCGGTATCCTCGAGCAGGTAGTTTCCGGCGAGACTGTGCTCTTCAGTGTTAAGGATATCCTTAATGCAAACAAGAGCTACACCGCAGACCGCAAGCTCACCACCGGCGGTATCTCCGCTTCGGCAAACATCAAGGGCTTTAAGAATCTCTTCGATGCTGAGCTTGACGAGGCTGTTGACTCTACCAAATACGATGCTGTTAAGCTCGACATCTACGTTGGCGAGACCTATGACGCGGATTTCGCTATCAAACTCACCAACTACACCAGAATGTATGTCGCTACCGACGTTGTTTACAACGAGGAGACCGGCAATTACACGAGCGCGAACGTAACCGACGAGTACGTCATCAAGAGTGACTACGCTAACGGATACTTCACGGATACTTCCAAGTATCTCAGCCTGAACGGCGTCAACTACCGTGTACACTATCGCGAGAACGAGGAAGGCGAGAGAACGTATTACTTCCAGCATATGGCTTACCTCTTCAAGGCGTCTAATCTTGACTATCTCACGCCGGGCTGGAACACGGTCATCCTTGAACTCAGCACGTTCCAGAACAATAACTACGTCGATGCTACCTCTATCAATTACGTCGGCATCGTCGTCAATGGTTGGAATCTCAACGGCGGCAACGACAAGTTTGCAGACGGCGCCGAGAACTTCGATATCCGTCTCGGCAACATCAGCTTCGTTAAGTACGCGGAGCTTGGCACCGAGAAGCTGAACGGCTTCATTGACGGCAAGTATTACGACAATGATATCGTTTACAGCACCGGTTGGACCGAAGTAGAAGGCAACACCTACTACTTCAACTTCGACGGTACCCCCGTCAGCGGCTACAAGCTCATTGACGGTAAGTGGTATCAGTTCGGTGATAACGGCTTGCTTTCCGGTCTTGCTAACGGCGAGGTCAAGGTGACCAACACCGTTAAGCGTGACGGTAAGTGGGTGGAGACCGAGATCACTATGTTCTTCGTAGACGGCGTGGCTCAGTCCGGAGTTCAGAATGTGTCTGACGGAAGCTATTGCATCTGCGACGAGGACGGTATCCCGCTCGCCAACGCAACCAAGAAGGATGGCGACTACGTCTATCAGTCCGACAGCGAGGGTGTTGCTACCAGACTTACCAGCCAGTGGTACGAAGAGGACGGCAACAAGTATTACCTCAAGTCCAACGGTAAGGTGTACAAGAATACCGTTAAGCAGATCGATGGTGCTTCCTACTCCTTCGGTAAGACCGGTATTATGGAGACCAATACTCTCAAGACGACCACCGGCGGTACTCAGTTCTTCGGAGAGGACGGTAAGGCTCTCGTCAGCGGTATGTACACCTTCGACGTAGACGGTGCAGAAAAGACTGCATACTTTAACGATGAGGGTTATATAACCGTTCCCGAGGATCACATCATCGACGGCGTCGAGTACGCGTTCGATGAGGACGGCTTCATCACCGGACCTGCTGAGGTCAACTATGGCAACGAGGTTGCAAGCGGTACCTGCGGACCGGAGCTTACTTGGGTATACTACGACTCCAATACGCTCGTCATCTCCGGTAACGGAGCGATGAACGAGTATTCTGCCGGCAAGGCACCTTGGGCGGCATACAAGAAGACCGCTACCACCGTTATCATCGAAGAGGGTGTCGTCAGTGTCGGTCAGGCAGCGTTCTATGAGTTCTCTGCCCTCAGCACTGTTAAGCTTCCTTCCTCGCTGATCCTCATCGGTCAGTATGCGTTCTTCCAGTGCAAGGCTCTTACAAGTCTCGAAATTCCCGCTAACGTTGCAAGCATAGGCTACTATGCATTCCGTAAGTGCGGATTTAAGACCGGCTCTCTCACCTTCAAGAATACCGAAGGTTGGGTAAGTGCTGATCAGACTGTCGTTACCGATGCCAAGGTCGCTGCGGCTGTTACCGATCCTGCGACTGCCGGTGCGTTCTTCGTGAACAACTCCGGTGTACGCTACGACAGACAGTTCACCGAGGTCGGCGAGACCATAGCAAGCGGCAAGTGCGGTAAGAATCTCACCTGGACGATGTCCGCAAACGGTGTCCTCACCGTATCCGGCACCGGCGAGATGTATAAGTTCTCCGCAAAGACCATGCCTTGGGTTGCTTACAAGGCGGCTATCATTAAGGTAGTCATTGAAGAGGGCGTTACCTCTATCGGAAACGCGGCGTTCTATGAGGCAAACAACGTTATCAGCGTAAGCTTCCCGAGCACGCTTGAGTCCATCGGAAACTATTCCTTCTTCTCGCTCATCATTCTTGACGAGCTTACCATTCCCGAAAACGTTACCTATATGGGACGTTATGCATTCAGAAAGCTGAAGTCTCTCGAGAGCTTTAAGCTTGAGTCGCTGTACGGTTGGACGGCAGGCTCTCAGCTCATCCTTTCTGCTCATATCACAGATCCTGCAGAAGCTGTTGCTGTGCTTGCGACCTACGCTAAGCAAGACTGGACGAGAGATCCCAATGCAACTGCGGCGGACGAGGACCCCAACATCGTGGTCAGCGGAACCTGCGGTAAGAAGCTCAATTGGAAGATCACCCTGGACGGTACCCTTACCATCTCCGGAACCGGTGCTATGTCCAACTACGCGAGCAACAATATGCCCACGTGGTATGAGAATATCGATCTCATCACCTCTATAGTGATCGAAGAGGGTGTTACTACCGTTGGTAACTTCGCGTTCTACTTCCAGAATGCTAACAAGACCATCACGAGCGTATCGCTTCCTTCCACGCTTACCTCGATAGGCAACTATGCATTCTTCAATTGCAAGGGACTTACCGAGATAACCGTTCCTGCGGCTGTTACCTCCATAGGTTCAAACGCACTCCGTAAGACTGCTTCCTCGATCACTCTCGAGAACACCTACGGATGGAGCGCCGGAGAGACCGCGATCGACGCAACCGAGCTTGCGGATCCTGCAAACGTGTACACGCTCTTCCACGCTAAGCATTATGCCTCTGTGTGGACCTGCACCCCCGAAGGCGGCAACGCTGCTGCTATCTCGGGAGACGCTGAATTCACCGCGAACTATTAAGAGCTTTCGCGAGCCTGCGTGATCCGCAGACTTGCAATACTCAAAAAACTACCGCCCCGACCGAAGTCGGGGCGGTAGTTTTTGATAGTGGTGAAATATTTCATATCATCAACGGTTTTGCGAAATAAATGATTTTTGCTAAGCTCTACATCCTTGAATGTAGTGAGACAAAGTCACGCTATGTACAATATCTTATCCGACTTAAGTGTGATCGCCTTTAGCGGCGAGCCTTTCCTCGCGTTCGCGCTCTGCCTGTGACGCGCGAAGGTATACGGGGGAGAGTCGGGAGACGGAAAATCGATCCGGTGGGACGCCGCGGTCGAGCGCTTGCGTATACGTCTCAAGTGCTGTAATTGCCACGCTGTAGCCGTTCTGCCACAGGCAGTGACCGGGGGCGGCGTAGGTATTGGGAAGCTCGATGCCGCGCATTGCTATGTTATAGCCCTCGCCGTTGAAATATATCGGTCGTCCGTCGGGTGATAGCCGTTTAAGCTCGTCTGCAAGCTCGGAAACGGTTATCAGCCTATCATCGGTCAGTCTTTTCAAAACGCCCTTTTCACAGCTGAATATCGCGTTATACAGCTGTGAGCGGCGAGCGTCCATTACGGGGCAGAGTATGCCGTCCGCCATTATCATATTACGCGCAAGCGCCTCAAGCGACGAGACGCCGACGCAGGGCTTATCCGAGCCAAAGCCGAGACCTTTGATCAGCGAGACGCCTATCCTGACGCCTGTGAACGATCCCGGTCCTGCGGAACAGGCGAACATATCTATGTCGTCTATCTTCATATGGGAGCCTGAAAGCAACGCGTCTATCATCGGAAGCAGGGTGACGCTGTGCGTTCCCGGTGAATTTAGGGTTGCCGAGGCTATAAGCTCGGCACCGTTCGTGATAGCGCCTGAGGCTGTTTTTGCCGAGGTGTCGACTGCGAGGATCTTCATTATTTCGTGACCGTACCTTTCTGTGGCTGTCGATATTCCACCGTTATTTTGCGCTCACTCTCGCCAAGCGGCTCTATTCTGACGGTTATCGCGTTCTCGGGAACGGCGAAGGGGATGTTTTCGCACCATTCGACCGCCATCACGCAGTTATCGTAATCGGCGCAGTCGTAAAATCCCGTGGAATACAGATCGTCATCGTCCTTTATACGGTAGGCGTCAACGTGCACGAGCACCGTCCTGCCGTCCTTTTTATATTCGTTTATCACCGTGTACGTGGGGCTTTGAACGGCGGCTGTCGGGCAGAGTGCCGAAGCCATTCCGCGTACGAACGCCGTCTTTCCCATCCCGAGCGTTCCGTAAAGCGCCACAAAGCTCTGTCCGTGCAGTGAGCGCGCAAGCTCGGCTCCGCAGTGTTCGGTATCGGAAACGGAATGCGAGACGACGGTGAACGTATTGTTTTCTGACATTTTCGTGTGATCATCCTTTCGATGGAGTTGGTCGAACGTGTACATGGAGTATTATAGCATATCCTTTGAAAAAAGAAAAGGCTTTTTTCGGAAAATTTCGCTCGCGAGAAATATTTTTTCGCAATTTGCGCTTTTTTTGCTTTTTTCTCTTTACAAAACGCGGAAACTGTGTTATAATTAAACATATCGGTGCACAGACGGGCGAAACGGGGCTGGAATGCGCGTTTCGGTGGCACCGTTTGAATATATCTACCCGTAGCTCAGTTGGATAGAGCGACAGACTCCGACTCTGTAGGTCATGCGTTCAAATCGCACCGGGTAGGCCAAAGCTCGGCAAGCTTCGATAGAAGCTTGCCGAGCTTTACTTCTTAATTTCCGTTTTGGCACTCTTCACTTGTGTTTTTATTCCCGTTGCATACTTTTCAATGCACATCGAACTGTGAATTATAAAGCTCGGCGTACAGACCTCCTCTTGCCATAAGCTCGTTGTGAGTTCCTTTTTCAACGATATCTCCGCCGTTTACCACGAGAATGAGGTCTGCGTTGCGGATGGTGGAAAGGCGGTGTGCGATGACGAAGCAGGTCTTTCCTCGCATAAGCTCAAGCATTGCATCGCTGATCATCTCCTCGGTGCAGGTGTCGACGTTTGATGTGGCTTCGTCAAGTATGAGTATGGAGCTTTTCGGAAGCATTGCTCGCGCAATGGTTATGAGTTGTTTCTGACCTTTGGAGATGTTTATGCCGTTGTCGCTCAGCTTGGTGTCGTAGCCGTTCGGCAGACAGCTTATGAAATTATGTATTTTTGCGGCTTTTGCCGCGTTTTCGACGTCTGCTTTTGTGGCGCCATCGCTTCCGTAAGAGATGTTTTCGTATACCGTGCCTTCGAACAGCCACGTATCCTGAAGCACCATAGTGAAGGCTTTCCTAAGACTGCTCCGCGTACGGTCGCGGATATCCACGCCGTCGATCTTTATGCAACCGTCATCGACGTCGTAAAACCGCATAAGCAGGTTTACGATAGTTGTTTTTCCTGCGCCGGTAGGTCCGACTATGGCGATGAGCGATCCGCTCTCCACCTTAAGATCAAGGTCGTGTATGATGGGGCGGTCGGGGTTGTAACCGAATTTAACGTGGCAAAGCTCCACGCATCCGCGCGTTATCGCGCTGTCAGTCGCGCTGTCCCTGTCCGGCTCCTCCACCGGCTCGTCCATCAGGCGAAACACCCGCTCACCTGCGGCAAGAGCGGATTGAAGCTCGCTGTACAGGTTGGTTATTTCGTTGATCGGCGCGGCAAATTTCCGAGAATAGAGCACGAACGAGGATATCGCGCCGAGCGTCATGGTCTCCGGAGAATACAGGTACATTATAACCCCGAACAGAGATATGAGCGCGAGGGTGAGGTTGTTTACCAGATTGACGGACGGTCCCGTTATGCAGGCGTGATAATCCGCATCGTAGTACGCCTCGACCGCCGCGCGGTTTTTCTCCTGAAATCTCGAAAGGAAGATATCCTCCCGTTCGTATGCCTTTACGGTGCGTAGACCGCTGATGGTCTCCTCGGCGTAGCCGTTCATCTCGCCAAGCTTTCCCGAACGCTTGCGGAACAGCGGTCGGACGAGCTTTGCGCGGTATTTCGCCAGCGCGAACGATATCGGAAGAGTTACCGCAAAGACAAGTATCAGGGGTGGGGAAATGGTGAGCATCATCACGAACGCTCCGACGACGGTCACCACACCCGTGCATATCTGTATGAGATCGTTTGCCAACGAGGCGCTTACGGTGTCAACATCGTACGACATAGTGCTTATCAGCTCGCCGTTCTGGTGACGGTCGAAAAACGATACCGGAAGCTTGGATATACGGGCGTAAAGCTCTTTGCGTATGTTGAAGGTGACTTTTTTGCTTATCTTCACCATGCTTCTTGATTGGATGATGCTGAGCACGGCTGAAACGGCGTAGCATATAGCCATAAGTCCCGCCATAAGGAACACGGTGTCAAAGTCCACGTCGCCTTTTCCGGATATTGCGTCTATCGCTCTGCCAGAAAGCTTTGGCGCTATGAGCGTCAGAATATTGCTCATCACCACCATTATACCAACAAGGATGAGCGGTCTGCGCATCGGAGCAAGGTATCCGCAAAGGCGGCGTATCACTCCGAGCTTACGGCTCTTTGACAGCTTTTCCGGAGGTCTTGCCGTGTCCGGGGCTTTAAATGACGTCATTCTTTTTTGAGATCCGTTCATCTGAGCGCACCTCCTTGGACGTCGACGCCCATCTGTGCGATGGCGATGCGTCGGTATTCGGGACAGCTCTCCATAAGCTCGCCGTGCGTACCTTTTCCGATGATCCTGCCTTCATCCAGCACAAGGATCAAGTCGGCGTTCTTGACACTGCTGACGCGTTGGGCGACCACGACCTTGGTGGCGTTCGGATATTCTGTATGAAGGTTGGTGCGCAGAAGAGAGTCGGTGCGGTAGTCAAGTCCTCCCGACGAGTCGTCAAGTATCAGTATGTCAGGCTCTCCGGCAAGTGCGCGTGATATGAGCAGACGTTGCTTTTGACCTCCGCTGACGTTTGCTCCCTTGACGTTGAGAAGCTCCCCGTATCCGCCTTCCTTAGCCGATATGAAGTCCGCAGCCATAGCGTTTTCGGCGGCTTTTTTTATATCCTCATTATCAAGCTCTCTGCCGAACGCGATGTTTTCCCTAACTGTGTCCGCCATAAGAAAATCGCTTTGAAACGCTACGCCGATCCTGACGTACAGCTCGGAAGGCGAGAGGGAGCGGATGTCCGAGCCATCTATATATATATTTCCGCTGTCGGGAAGGTAGAAACGCAGGAGCAGTGATACGAGGGTGGTCTTTCCGGAGCCTGTTGCGCCGATGACGCCGAGCGTCTGTCCCGGTCTTAAGGCGAATGAGATGTCGCTCAGATTGTTCTTTACTTTTAAGTATGAAAAGCTGACGCGATCGAACACTATGCGGCAGTCGCTGAATTCCTTGCGAAAGACGTCCTTGCCCGATGCGCGGAAGCTCTCGGAGATATCCGAGGTATCCTCAGCCAAAAGCTCGTCGATGCGTTTTGCGGATGCAAGCCCTTTGCTGAGCTGCATAAAGGCGCGGTTTACCATCATAAGCGCGTTTAGGATTATGGTAAAATAGCTGAGGAAGGCGATGACGGTGCCGGGTTGGGTGCTTCCGCCATAGACACGGTATGCGCCCACGAGCACCACCGCGACGAGACCGAAATTCAAAAACAGGTTGAGCAGAGGACCGGACATCGCATTGTTTGTGCCGGCTTTGATCTCCGCATTCATAAGGCTACCGTTCGTTTTTTGGAATTTTTCGCTCTCATGCTCGGTTTTGGACAGCGCTTTTATTACGCGGATGCCGTTGAGATTTTCCTGCATACCGAGCACCAGCTTGTCAGCCGCGCCTTGCACCTCGGTGTAATAGCGCACGCCTCTGCGTGAGATGATGAATATGACCGTGAAGGCTATGGGAATGATCGCCAACAGAACGAGCGACAACGCACGGTCGAGCAACAATGTCATTATTACGCCGCCGAGCACCAATATTGGCGCTCTTACTCCGACTCGCTGGAGCGACAGGAGCATCATATTAACATTGTAGGTGTCGCTCGTGAGGCGGGATACCAGCGTTGGCGAGGTTATCCTGTCCATTTGCGCACAGGAAAGATGCAATGTTTTGTCAAAAGCGCTGTGACGTATTTCGAGCGTGCTCATATTAGCAGTCTTGGAGGCTATACGGTTGGCACATACGTTGCATACGAAGGCGATGACCGCCGCGACAGCCATAAGTCCTCCGAATATAAACATATATTCGAGTTTGCCGAGCGGCGCGATCACGTCTATCATATACGAGAGCATATACGGAAGCAAAAGCTCTGCTATCGTTCCGGCGAATTTGACGGATATGCCGAGCGCTATCGTCGGAAACCACGGTCGAACGTGATCTATAACTCTTTTGTTCATTTTCATTATACAACTTTCGTTACTCACTTCTTACTTCTTCGCTATTACTTCTTACTTCAAAATTCTCGTCGCTATGCTCGGGAAATTATTTTAAAGCAAGGGGTAGGCAACACTCAAATTTTAACCGTTGTTACTTAACCATTGTTACTTACTTCTTACCTATTCACTATTACTTCTTACTTCAAAATTCTCGGGAGGGTGAATGAAGTAATAGGTAAGAGGTAATAGTGAAGAAGTGAAAAGAGGAAAATTTTCGTCGCTACGCTTCGAAAATTATTTTAAAGCAAATAGGTAAAAGGCATTACTAAATCTAAACCGTTGTCACTTCTACTTCTTACCTATTCACTATTACTTCTTACTTCAAAATTCTCGGGAGCGGGTAAGGGAAGTAATAAGTAAGAGGTAATAGTGAAGAAGTAATAAGTAAAAAGTAAAAATTCT
>CAZMWM010000042.1:0-14726 GCA_964570105.1 uncultured Lachnospiraceae bacterium
TTTGAGCAGATATTCAAAAACTCACTTACCGGACTTCCGATCGGCGGCGGTAAAGGCGGCGCGGATTTCGATCCCAAGGGAAAGAGCGACGGGGAAGTCATGCGTTTTTGCCAGAGTTTTATGACGGAGCTTTCGAAGTACATCGGAGCCGATACCGACGTTCCGGCGGGAGATATCGGTGTTGGCGCACGTGAGATAGGTTATATGTTTGGTCAGTATAAACGACTTCGTGATGAATTTACCGGTGTTCTTACCGGTAAGGGGCTTACTTACGGCGGATCGCTCGCGAGGACCGAGGCTACCGGTTACGGTCTGTGTTATTTTACGGAGGAGCTTTTGAACGATCACGGCGACTCCTTCAAGGGTAAGACCGTTGTTGTTTCCGGCTCGGGTAACGTTGCTATATTTGCAAATGAGAAGGCAACTCAGCTCGGCGCTAAGGTCGTGGCTATGTCCGATTCCAACGGATATATATACGACAAGAACGGCATAGACCTTGACGCCGTGAAGAGCATCAAGCTCGGCAGACGCGGAAGGATAAAGGAATATATCGACGTGCATCCGGAGGCTGAGTACCGCGAGGGCTGTGACGGCATTTGGACGGTCAAGTGCGATATAGCGCTCCCTTGTGCAACTCAGAACGAGATCAGCGGAAGCTCCGCCGAGATACTCGTGAAAAACGGTGTTAAAGCCGTTTGCGAGGGTGCAAATATGCCTTCCACCCCGGAAGCGATCCATATATTCCAAAATGCCGGAGTGTTCTTTGGACCTGCAAAGGCGGCAAATGCCGGAGGAGTTGCTACCTCGGCTCTTGAGATGACGCAAAATTCGGAACGCCTTTCATGGACGTTCGAAGAGGTGGACGCCAAGCTTCACGACATTATGGTCAATATCTATCACAATGCTTCAAACGCCGCTAAGGAATTCGGTATGGACGGTAATCTCGTTGCCGGTGCAAATATAGCCGGATTTATGAAGGTGGCTAAGTCTATGCTTGCGTTCGGTGTTTGCTGAGAGCTTATCGGACAGCTTGGCGCAGATCGCGCCGAAAAGCTCCCCTTGACTTTCTCCCCGTAAGAGTTATGCTCTTCGGTGAGATGCAAGGAGAGCTTTTATTATTCGTTATTCGTGCTGGCAGAGCGACAAGTCGGGGAAGGGGATGTCAAAGGCTCTTGTGTGACGTTTGGCGTTTTTCCATGGCTCTCCAATTTATAAATCCGTATACGTCGTTTACAAGAAATGCGATGAAACAGATTATAACCGAGATATATGATGTATCCTCAAGAGCCGCAAGCGTCCATAAGATTATCAGCACCGCATCGTTTGCCGCATAACCGAGCGCGTAATACGGACTGCGCTGAAAGGTTAGATAGACGGAGACGTAGCTTGTTGTTACCGATACAGTGCTCGGGATCAGATTTGACGTTCCAAAGGCTTTTAGTATAAAGTAGAAAACGGCGGTCACAGCCACGGCGGAGAAGGCGGTGAATATGACTGTGCGCTTTGTCAGTTTCTTGATGCTTACCTCGGAACGGTCGCCATCATACGGATGTCTGAGCCAAGCGATCAAGCTGAATACAGCCATCGGCATAGTCATTCCGAGATACGTAAGCATCTCTCCGTAATACGAAAAGGAAAAGGAGATGATCCCGTACATCAGACTGAACGCGATCATCAGCGCTTGCCCTATGGGATTTCCTTTGGCGTTGAATATAAGTGACGTTACGCCCACGAGTGAGGCGAGGAGTGTCAGGTATCCGTTACCGTCAAAAATCAAAAATCCTGCAACTATAGCGATAACGGAAGAGCACCACAAAAACAGCTCCAAGCGTGAAAAGTATTTCGAAGGTGATACGGGAAGGTGTGCTTTTTTCATATTCTTGTTTCCTCCGGTCAGCCGTTTTACGGCTGAAAAATACATATGTGAACAAAAAAACGCCTGTGAGCGCGTCTTCTAAGACCTAACGACACGCGACAAGCGTTTATACTACCCGGTGGCAGTAAATTATTCAACTGGTATGATTTTAGCACTTTTACGTCTGAATGTCAAGCGTTAGAGGCAAACTTGTACGGAAGTTCACCGAATGTTTACAATATTTAAACAATAAACGCTTGTGGAAAAAGTCGTGATGAATTATACTGAAATTAAAATGGGATAGAATGGTGTTCCGATAGCCGAAGTGCATGATAAGCCTTGAAATTACGCCTTTTCGCGGCTAAGCTTTGATGGGAAGAGCACGCTTGGGGCACCGTCATCCGTTGTAGATCATTATTTGAAATATTTTACAAAACGGAGGAGTACACATGGAAAATCAAAAGAAGAGATCCGTTTCCGTGATGCGCGAAGAGTTGAATGCCGCAAGCGACGCGCGTACATTTATCGACGGATTGTTTGACAGCGGTACTTTCGCTGAGACCGGCGCTTATGTAAGACGCTTCACAACGTCTGCTGATAAAGGCTCCGGAGCAAGTGAATTTGAGGGCGTTATAACCGGTTACGGCGCCGTTAACGGGCGTTTGACTTTTGCCTTCGTTCAGGACGCTTCGAGAATGAAGGGAGCGTTCGGTGAAGTTCACGCGAAAAAGATCTGCGCACTCTACGATCTGGCGATGAAGGCGGGCGCTCCGATCATCGGAGTTTTTGCTTCGAACGGAGCTAAGATCGAGGAAGGCGTCGCGGCTGTAGCGGCTTATGCATCGGTAATGAAAAAAGCGTCCGATGTCTCCGGATACATCCCGCAGATCGCTCTTATCAACGGTATCTGCGCCGGAAGTGCGGCGGCGTTTGCGGCTATGTTCGATTTTGTTATAGCCGAGGAAAAGGCGGCTATGTATGTGACCTCTCCGTTCCTTCTCGGCTCTGCCGATCAGGGAATAAAGGGAGCTTCGAGCAACGGTAGCATCGATATTCTGTGCAAGACCGAAAACGATCTGATCGAAAAAGCCAAAGCTCTGCTTTCTTATCTGCCTCAGAACTCCGACGGCGAGGCGTTCTGCGACTGCGAGGACAATCTTAACCGTCTTACTCCCGAGCTTGAGGGAGTTATCGGTGCCGGCTGTGATATGAGAGCGGTCATCACTTCCGTGGCAGACAACGGTAAGATTCTCGCGATCTGTGAGGATTACGCTCCGGAAATGATATGCGGTTTTGCTCATATAGGCGGTATCTCCTGCGGTATAGTGGCGAACGATGCTAAGATCAAGGACGGCGCCATTACTCCTTCCGCCGCCGATAAGGCGTCCGGGTTTATAAATCTTTGCACCTCGTTCGGCATTCCGGTAATAACGCTCGTTGACAGTTGCGGAACAGAGGGAACTGCAGAAAACGAAAATTCCGCGTATGCATCCTCACTCGCTTCGTTAGCGTATTCTTACGCTCAGGCGTCCACCGCGGTCATCACGGTGGTGATCGGAAGGGCTTACGGCGTTGCGGCATCCGTGTTCGGCTCAAAGAGCATCGGAGCTGATATCGTCTACGCTACTGAAAAGGCGAGCGTCAGCGCTATGGCTCCCAAAGCCGCAGTGCAGTTTTTGTACAGTGACGAGATATCGAAGGCGGCGGATCCGGTTGCAAAGAGAGCTGAGTTGATCTCGGAATACACGGAAAGCTCGGCGTCTCCCATTGCCGCCGCAAAGCTCGGAGAGATCGATGATATCGTCGTAGCCGAGGAGCTTCGTCAGCGCATCTGCGCCGCGGTCGAAATGATGATAGCGGAGGGCTGATATGAGTAATTTTATCTTTCTCGCGGCTGAGTCGACCTTTCAGGATCCGTATGACGGGAAGGGAGATTGGGCATCTCGTTGGGGCAGATTTTCCGGACAGGGAATACAGACCGCAATACTCGGTATTGTGACGGTCTTTGCTGTTCTTGCCATCATATGGGGACTGCTCGAGCTGTTTCATTACTGTTTCTATACGCTTCCCGAAAGTCGCAAAAATTCGGATGTCAAGGGTGCCTCCGACGGTAGCGAAAGTGCATCCGAGGTAAGCGAGCCGGAATACGCCTCGATACCGGAGGAGACGTCGGATGACGGAGAATTGGTGGCGGCGATCATAGCTGCCATCACGGCTATGAGATCGGAAGCGACGGATGCGACCGGAAGTGCTCCCGGCGCGTTCAGAGTGGTATCTTTCAGAAGGAGATGACGCCGTTTTGGCATCGTCTAAGTCTAAGGTCATATCTTAAGAAATTTGAAAGGATGATAATATCATGAAAAAGTACAACGTTACCGTAAACGGGACCATTTACGAGGTCGAGGTAGAAGAAGTAGAGGCAGGAGCTGAGACTGCTGCTCCTGTCGCCGCCGCTCCCAAGGCAGAAGCACCGAAGGCGGCTCCGAAGTCTGCTCCCAAGCCGGTCGCTAAGGCATCCGGCTCTGTTGGAGCAACTAAGATAGAGGCGCCTATGCCCGGAACTGTCACCAAGGTGTTCGTAAAGGTCGGAGATGCGGTCAAGGCAGGAGATAATCTTATCGCATTTGAGGCAATGAAGATGGAGCAGGAGATAAAGGCTCCCAAGGATGGCGTCATCGCTTCCGTGAGCACGGAGCAGGGAAAAGCCATTGCCACCGGTGATCTTATCGTTTCCATGAACTGATGCCGGCGAGGTGACACGTAATGGGAGAATCTATTCTGAATTTTCTCAAGAGTACCGGAATATATAAGCTGTTTGCCTCGGGAAACACGACTGAGATATGCCAGTACCTTGTGATGTACGTTATCATCGGCGTTCTTTTCTATCTTGCGATAGTAAAGAAGTTTGAGCCGTTGCTTCTCGCACCGATCGCGTTCGGTATGTTGCTTGCCAATCTTCCCGGAGCTGAGATATTCCATATGGATTGGTTTACTGATCCGGAACTTACCTTTTCTGATGCCGTAAAGCGGGTTTTTAACGAGGGCGGTCTTGTTGACTTCCTTTATCTCGGAGTAAAAGCCGGAATATATCCGTCGCTCATATTCCTCGGAGTCGGCGCAATGACCGATTTTAGTGCGCTTATAGCCAACCCTAAGAGCCTGCTCATGGGAGCGGCGGCACAGCTTGGCGTATTCGTAGCTTTCCTCGGTGCGCTCCTGCTTGGATTTGATCTTTGCGAGGCTGCCGCTATCGGAATAATCGGCGGCGCAGACGGTCCTACCGCTATACTCGTTACCAAGACGCTTGCTCCGACACTGCTTGGAGCGATAGCCATCGCGGCGTATTCGTATATGGCTCTGATACCTATAATACAACCGCCTATAATGAAGCTCGTTACCACCAAAGAAGAAAGAAAGATCGAGATGACTGCTCTGCGTCCCGTTTCCAAGACCGAGAAGATAATCTTCCCGATCGTGGTAACGTTTATCGTATGTCTGATAGTCCCGGACGCAACGCCGCTCGTCGGTTTCCTTATGCTTGGAAACCTCTTTAACGTTTGCGGAGTCTGCGACCGTCTTTCCAAGACCGCACAGAACGAGCTTTGCAATATCGTCACGATAATGCTCGGTGTTTCTGTCGGAGCTACCGCGAATGCAACGTCCTTCCTCTCGAAAGAGACTATATTCATCATAATTCTCGGTCTGGTGGCGTTTTCTATCTCGACGCTCGGAGGACTTCTTTTCGCTAAATTTATGTGCTTCATCACTAAGGGTAAGATCAATCCTCTCATCGGAAGTGCCGGCGTTTCGGCAGTGCCTATGGCGGCGCGTGTTTCGCAGGTCGAAGGTCAGAAGGAAAATCCCGGAAACTTCCTCCTTATGCACGCTATGGGACCGAATGTTGCGGGAGTTATCGGTTCTGCTGTAGCCGCAGGCGTATTCCTCAGCTGCTTCCGCTGAGCGTAACCCAAAAAACAAAGAAAGGAACGTATATATATGGCAAAGGTCAAGATATGTGAGACGGTGCTTCGTGACTCTCACCAGTCTCTTATTGCTACCCGTATGACTACCGAGGAGATGCTTCCGATACTTGAAGCTATGGATAAGATCGGATACTATTCCCTTGAGGCATGGGGAGGCGCTACGTTCGACGCCTGCCTCCGCTTTTTGAACGAGGATCCGTGGGAAAGGCTTCGCAAGATACGCGCGGCGGTCAAAAACACCAAGCTCCAGATGCTCTTCCGCGGTCAGAATATACTCGGATACCGCCATTATGCAGATGACGTGGTTGAATACTTCGTTCAAAAATCCATCGCTAACGGTATCGATATAATCAGGATATTCGACGCGCTCAACGATCCGAGAAACCTTAAGACAGCTATCGATGCGACCAAAAAGGAAAAAGGTCACTGTCAGGTGGCGCTCTCCTATACCACATCTCCCGTGCACAATAACGCGTATTTTGCAAATTACGCAAAACAGCTTAAGGAGATGGGCGCGGACTCCATCTGCATAAAGGATATGGCAGGACTTTTGAAGCCGTATGACGCTTACGAGCTTGTTCAGGCGATAAAGAGCGAGATCGGCGATATGCCGCTCGAGCTTCATACCCACTACACGTCCGGTCTTGCGTCTATGACTGCACTTAAGGCAGTTGAAGCAGGAGTTGATATCATCGATACGGCTATATCGCCGATGGCGATGGGTACTTCTCAGCCTGCCACCGAGCCTATGGTCGCCGCTCTTGCCGGGACCGAATATGACACGGGACTTGATCTCGTAAAGCTCGATGAGGTCAGCAAGTATTTCTCCACTCTTCGAGAGAAATATCTCAAGAGCGGACTTCTTGATCCCAAGGTGCTCAAGGTCGACGTGAACGCTCTTATGTATCAGGTGCCGGGCGGAATGCTCTCCAATCTCGTTTCTCAGCTAAAGCAAGCAGGAAAGAGCGAAAAGCTCGCCCAATGTCTTGAAGAGGTGCCGAGAGTAAGAGCAGATGCAGGATATCCTCCGCTCGTTACACCTTCTTCTCAGATAGTCGGTACTCAGGCGGTGTTCAATATCCTCTACGGTGAACGCTATAAGGTCGTGACCAAGGAGTTCCAAGGTCTCGTCCGCGGTGATTACGGACGCAATCCCGCTCCGATCGCGCCTGAGTTTATAGAGAAGATACTCGGAAAGGACGCAAAGCTCGTTGATCACCGTCCTGCCGACGATCTGAAGCCCGAGATGGAGGAGCTTCGCGAAAAGTGCAAGGCTTTCTCGCTTGACGGGACCGTAACGGACGAGGATGTCCTCTCGTACGCCCTGTTCGGTCAGGTCGCTGAAAAGTTCTTCAAGTACCGTAACGAGCAGGCGCTCGGTATAGACGGAGAGAACGCTGACAGCAAGCTCGGTGTCCATCCCGTTTAAGCGTACGTTATTCGATAATTAAAAAGACCGCTTTTAGCTTCTGTCATTGAAGTTAAAAGCGGTCTTTTGAGTTGCGATCAGCTACAACATTGCGCTTTAAGTGCGCGTTTTTTGAAAAGTGCGGCGGCTTTTTTATTTACGGAAACGCCTATCCCCTTTTTATAGCATTCCGATACTGCGGCAAGTGCCCCTGCGTGTCCGAGGGTTGCGGCGGAATAGAAGGAGATAAATGCTTTTTGGAGGTCGCGCTTACATCCTCTTCCTTTTTGATAGAAAAGACCGAGCTGATACATCGCGTCGGGACTTCCCTCCGTGCCGTCGATGCGATCGTCTGCGGCGCGTTTCATCCAATAGAAGGCGAGACGGTTACGCTCTCTGCGGCGAAGCTTTTTTGAGGTCAGTAACGTCAAGGCGTAAAAATATTGCGCTTCACATATCCCCGCTTCAGCCGCCTTTTTGAAATGCCCCTCAGAGCGTTCGGAACTTTCTCCGGATGCGGTGGCTTCCTTGTACAGCTTGGCAAGTATAAGGTCTGCGTCCGCATTTCCGCCGGCGGAGCTTCTTACGAGGTATCTTTCGGCAAGCTCCTCGTCTTTTTCGATATATACACCGTCAAGATATCTTATTGCGAGCGGAAGATACGCACCCTTTTCGCCCTTGTCGGCGGCGGTTATATACCATTTCGTTGCAAGCGTCTTATCAGGCTCCGTGCCTATTCCGTGGTCGTACATTTCGGCAAGCTCCGTCTGAGCCGGCGGAAATCCGTGTTGAGCGCTCTTGAGGATATAGGTATATGCGAGCTGATGATCACATTCAAAACCCTCTCCGTCCTTGAGCATTTTGCCGAGCAGGAACATCGCTTCCGTGTTTCCCAGACGTGCGGCGCCGAACAGATGTTCGACTGCGGTCTCGTATTCACCGTTGCCTACGCGAGCGCTCTCGAGAGCGCGTTTTCCGAGCCAAAGTATCGCCTCAGCGCAGTTTTCACCTGCGGCGAGACGTATAAAGCTCATTCCGTCTCCGTTACCGTCGTTTTCGACCATGCGCACGCCTCTGCGGAATACCTTCATGGCTAATGTGGGTGTGAGACCGAGCGTGGCATCAAGCAATGCGTTGACCGTCTTTGAAGCGGTCAGCTCTTCCTCTCCCGGACGTATGATTACAGACGTGTCGGGAGTTTTGATCAGGCGCATCATAAGCTCTTTCAGGGACGAGGTATCCTCGGGCGCGTAAATAAGGAGCGGCTTGCGGCTCTCTTCGGCTTTTTGCAGAAGTTTGTAGCACTGCGCGTCGGAAACGAAGCGTTCTGTGAGCACGAAGAATACCACGCGTGCTTTTTCAAGGTCTTGCAGTGTAGCGGAGGACACCGCACCTTTGTTTTCTATGCGAACGCGGTAGCCTACGGGTATGAGCTTATCGAGTATGGTCTCACAGTAATGCTCGTCGTGTTCGGAGCAGGTCGCGAATATATAGGGTTTATCTCCGTTGTACGAACGGTATTTTTTCATAAATATGCCCATAGCTTTCGCACTTTGGAAAGCTTCCTTTCTTACGCGATGCGTGATCGAGGTCGATATGTATATATGATCGGGTTGCCCGGATGCTAAGGTGCCCTATGCCACGGCAAGTGCTCTTGGCTCGGACGGCAACATTCGGGAAACGCGTATGATACTGAACTTTGATCTAATTATAACAAAAATATTTTTTTATGTCAAGTACAAGGACGCAATATTTCCGTTTTTTCAGAGGTTTAATAGGTTTCCGAATTTTTCAAGGATTAGTTTTTGTGCACAAGATAAAACTATTAACGTAAATGACAGCTTCGGTATTACCGAATTGCCCCGGAAAGGAAATTTGCAATGAATAAAAAAGCTTTTACTGCGTTGCTCGCAGTGGTCTTGATATTTGGCGAACTGATCTCCGTGTCGAGCGAAGCATACGCCGCGGAGTTGGATGATAGATACGACAGCGGATATTCCGTAGGAGAACGACGCGATAACGGAGGATGTGTGGACGGGCTTCCGCCAAGCTTTCGGCGCGAGCACGGAGGGCATCATCCGAGACCTCGACCGATACCGCAGATACCGTCGGATGCAAACGAAGCCGATGTCGGTGTATACAGTGAAGAACGTCCGTATAATTGGTACTGTATGCGAAATTCCGAGCATACATTGCCCCGTGCGGAGAGCAATATGGCGTTTATAAGAGATTATGACGCTATTTACGGAGATATAAAGGCGGCGGAGGCAGGAGACAAGGTGATATATCTTACCTTTGACGCCGGTTATGAAAACGGAAACGTATCAAAGATACTCGACGTATTAAAAAAGCACGGTGCAAAGGGAGCATTTTTCATACTTGAAAATCTTATAAAGCGCGAGCCGGAATTGGTCAAGCGAATGTCAGATGAGGGACATCTGCTTTGCAATCATACGATGAAGCATCCTGATATGACGCGTATTTCTTCGCTCGAGGACTTCGCAGAGCAGGTCGAAGGTCTGGAAAAATATGCGCTTGAAACGCTTGGGGTGAATATAGCGAAGTATTACCGTCCTCCGGAGGGAAGATTTAGCCGACGTGATCTCGGGTTTGCCAAAAGCTTAGGTTATAAAACGGTATTTTGGAGCTTTGCTTATGCGGATTGGGACAACGACCGTCAACCGAGTGCGGAGCAAGCTGAAAAAAAGATACTTGAAAATGCGCATCCGGGAGAGATAATGTTACTCCATCCCACTTCGTCGACGAACGCCGCGGTGCTTGACGGCGTCCTTACAAGTCTTGAGAATATGGGATATCGCTTTGGCTCGCTTGATGAGATCGCGTAAGCTCGCGAGGCGTCTCTCGCCGTTTTGTACGGCTCTTGTGCTCATCCTGTCTACCCTCTGTACAAGCGTGATATCCGCAGAAGGGTACGAAGGTGATGAAGAGACGGCGGCAAGACCGTGGATAGGCTTCGGAGAGGAAGATAACGTTTATTGCGGTATTGAAACCGATGAAAAGCTTATTGCGCTCACCTTTGATGACGGACCGCACCCGCGGTATACGGCTGAGATACTGGATATATTGAAGGAATACGGTGTAAAGGCAACCTTTTTTGCCGTCGGTGAAAATGCAGTGTTGTATGAAAACGTGCTCAAAAGAGCGTTTGACGAAGGGCACGAGATAGGAAACCACACGTATACGCATTGTTGCGTCAAAAATGCCGATAAAGCGCATATTTCAAGCGAGATGCTTAAAACAGAAAATGAGATAATGCGTATCACGGGGAAAAGGCCCGAGCTTTTCCGTCCTCCTGAGGGGTGTTGTAACAAAAACGTAGTTGATTGCGCGACCAAGTCCGGATATAAGGTCATCCTTTGGACGGTGGATCCGCGCGATTGGGCTTCGCCTCCGGTCGCTGATGTCAGCGAAAACATCCTGCGTAACGTTAAAAACGGATCAATAATACTGTGTCACGATTATAATTCCAATAAAAATACTCCGACTCCGCAAGCGTTGAGGACGGTGATCCCCGAACTGCTGGCGCGGGGCTATCGTTTCGTTACCGTATCCGAGCTTATCGCGAATGTCTGAAGTCTCGATACCATGTCATAAACTCCGAAATGTCTGCATAGATATAGAGGGAAAATAAAACTCATTATGCAAAAATCGGAGGGAAGAGATGGAGACCACGCAGAGCATCTACAGTGACATTGCACAGCGCACCGGCGGCGAAATATATATAGGCGTCGTCGGTCCTGTGCGGACGGGAAAATCCACGTTTATAAAAAGGTTTATGGAGCAGCTCGTGCTTCCGAATATGTCGGATGAGTACGAGCGCGAAAGAGCAAGAGACGAGATGCCTCAAAGCGCCGCCGGAAAAACGGTCATGACCACAGAGCCGAAATTCGTGCCTGACAGTGCGGTCGAGATATCCGTCGGTGATAACGCAAGGATGAGGGTAAAGCTTTGCGATTGCGTCGGATATATGATCAACGATGCTATAGGCGCGACGGAAAACGGTCAACCGAGGATGGTGATGACGCCATGGTCGGAAAACGCGCTTCCTTTTGAGCAGGCGGCGGAGATCGGTACTAAAAAAGTAATAACCGAGCATTCCACAGTCGGTATACTCGTTACCACCGACGGTACGATAGGAGAGCTTAGCCGTTCCTCTTATGAGGACGCGGAAAAAAGAGTGGCGGCAGAGCTACGCGCTTTGGGAAAGCCGTTTGCCATACTTCTAAATTCGGCGATGCCCGAGGCTGATGAAGCGCAAAGGCTGGCATCAGAGCTTGAAGGCAGATACGGTGCTCCCGTGGCTCTCGTGAGCGTTCCGGAGCTGAACGCCGAGGATATACGGCATATAATGGAGCTGTTGCTGCTTGAATTTCCTATCAAGCGTATAGATGTGGAGCTTCCGGCGTGGACCTCGGCACTCGATAATTCACATTGGCTGAAAAATTCGCTGACATCTGCCGTATTTGAGTGCGCAAAAAAGATACGGAAGCTTGGAGAGCTTGGCGGAGCGTTCAATGCATTGTTCGAAAACGAATACGTAAAGGACGCGATGTTGACGGCTATGGACTGCGGTACGGGGGTGGCAGAGCTTGAGATACGTCTCACTGAGCCGCTTTATTACAAGGTGATAAGCGAGCTTACCGGCATAGATATCGAGGACGAAGAGATGCTGATCACCCAAATGAAGGAGCTTGCCGCCGTAAAGTTACGTTATGACAAGGTGAGCGAGGCACTAAAGGACGCTGAAACGAAGGGCTACGGAATAGTTATGCCGAGCGTTGAAGAGCTTAAGCTTGAGGAGCCGAAGATAATTCGCAAAAACGGTGGGTACGGCGTTCGTCTGCGTGCGGCGGCGCCTTCGGTGCATCTGATACGCGCAAATATCGAGACCGAGATAAATCCGATAGTCGGCACAGAGCAACAGTCCGAGGATCTTATCAGATATCTGATGAGTGAATTTGACGACGATCCAACTAAGATATGGAGTTCCAAGTTATTTGGAAAGAGTCTTTACGAGCTTATGGCTGAGGGGTTACATAATAAACTGGAAAATATGCCGGAAGATGCAAGAAAAAAGCTCGGAGATACGCTTGAACGGATAATAAACGAAGGTAGCGGAGGGCTGATCTGTATACTGCTATGATAAAATGCTCTCTTCCATGTGTGAGACTGTGCGAGCTTTCTAAAAAAGAGGTGATCAATACCTTTGACGGATGTCGGATGGGTTACGTTTGCGATCTTGAGGTCGACGTCGTGTGCGGAAAGGTGAGCAAGCTTTTTATACCAAGGTCACAGGGGCTGTTCAAAAAGCCGCAATATCAGACCGTAAAATGGGATCAGATCGAGCGTATAAGTAACGATATGATACTCGTAAGAGTTCCGCCTCCGCCGAAAAAATGCTGAATACTGCGCCAAGAAGCTTATGAAAAAGCACCAAAGCTCCTACTGATGTACCGAAATATGTTCGGTGCATAGGTAGGAGCTTTGATAAGTTTTGATTGTGAAATTACAAAAAATTTAATTAAATCAAAATTTTATCTTGACAAAATTTAAATTCGGGTGTATAATCTAACACAAATGATATGCGCTTGGTTTTTTTGTCGTGTATATGTCGGTTAAAAACAAGGTGCAGTCACAACTTAAAGAAGGAAGTATAATACCAATGAACAAAACTTTGACTATGGTGTATCGCTTGCTTATCATCCTGCTTGCGGTGGCTTTCGCGTACACTACGGTGCTACCGGTGATCACATTCAAGATGGATAACAGCAAGCTTGGTGAAGATTCGCTTACGCTCGATATGATCAATACATTCGAGGAGCTGAAGAACGAGATCAATGAGCGTAACGACGAAAATTACAAGATCACAAGCGAGTTCAATATCCCCGAAGGCGTCGAGATCGGTATTTCGCCGGTGTTTAAGCTTTTTAGTTCCTTAGTCAGAAACATAGACTGTATAAATCTGATTATTGAGATGGTCGGATCGGAGGATGATAGTGAAAACGAAGGAGCTGCTTCGTCTGAAGGTTATACCGAAGAAGAGCTTAAAGAGGATATACTCAAGCAGCTTTTGAACGATCAAGAGCTTTTGGATTCTGTGGTGTCATTTGCCTACGCTGTGGATATGTTACAGTCCATTACCGATACGGACATGGAGTCGTCGGAGAACGATTTAGGCATGATATGCTTTATTTTTTCATTGATCGCTTTGTTGTTCTTGGTGCTTATCGCTTTTATCTATCCTATAGTGATGGCTATAAAGCTGATCGTGTTCATTATAAGGATGCTCAAGCATCTCACGGATGTTGACAGCGACAAAGCCGACAGGTTGATAAACAAGTTTCCTTTTTCATCTCACTTAGCTTTTCTGCTTGTGTTTTATCTGGTATTTGCTATCTGTAACAGTGGTGGAAATTTTGCTCCCGGTACATCTATAACTTATGCGATGGTGATATTCTTTATCGTTTCCGTGCTTCAAGCCATCAATGCAGTGCTCGTAACGGATGAGGATCGCGTGCA
Source organism: uncultured Lachnospiraceae bacterium (assembly GCA_964570105.1). Lineage (GTDB taxonomy): Bacteria > Bacillota > Clostridia > Oscillospirales > CAG-272 > SIG673. Next base: position 13,787 of record CAZMWM010000042.1, read on the forward strand.
TATCATCATAAAGCAGGTGATATCGGTCGTAAGTATAGTCGCTGTTGCCGTTCTTATGCCCAATTTTATGGCTGTTGACGTCTTAGGCGAATTTGATAACGCAAGACTGATGATATCCGCTACTCAGTACGCAAGTGAGCTTTCAAATGGAAATCAGTCACCCCAGGAGGTGATCGATATGTCCGAGCTAAAAAACACTGTCATAGTTTTCTTCATCAGTTTATTGGGTGTCGGTCTGATGTGCGGTACATTGCTCAGCCTCATCGAGAGGTTTTCGAATAAGAAGGTCAAGCTTAGAGGAAAGGGATATGTTCCGCGCAAGGCGATGATCTTTGCTTCCGTAGTCGTGCTGTTGATCGCGCTTTATCCTACGGTGATATCCGTTGATTCCGCAGAAGCAAGAAAGGAAGCATATGCATCGGGAAGCTTTAAGATATGGTACACCGAGTATTTGGAAGAGGGAACGAGCGACAATATCGAATATGAGTTTCTTAAGGCTACCGAGGATAAGTTGACCGCCGAGCTTGAGGAGATTCGTGGGGAGCTTAGTTCCGCCGAGGGTGAAAGAGCGGAGGAGCTTAAGACTATGATCTCCGAGGCGGAAAAGAGTATCGAAACGATAAATGATCAGATCGATGAATTTGAAGCGTATGCAAATCGTCCCAAGCTCTGTTTGATACCTGCGGTCGTATTCCTTATATCCGAGATCGTTTATGGTATAGTATACAAGCGCTTTGACGGAAGTGACAAGAATGCGGAAAAGGAGTCGGCAGCGGTTGCGTGACGGAACCGATAACGCTTAGAAGGTAAGCTGACTGAGCCGCAGTAATATGAAAACTCAAAAAAAGACTTGCGTGGTACGCAGAGACGTACGCGCAGGTCTTTTTTGCCGTTGCGTCGGAGCGGATGGCGGAATAGTGTCGATAAAATTATTCTCGGT
>CAZMWM010000043.1:0-14625 GCA_964570105.1 uncultured Lachnospiraceae bacterium
TACGCATTCTACAACTGCACCGCTCTTAAGGATGCGGTCATACCCGAAAATGTTACGACTGTCGGAAGCTATGCATTCTACAATTGTACCTTGCTTGAAAGCGTTATCATACCGGACAGTGTCACGACCATTGGAGATTACGCCTTCTATAATTGCACCGCCGTCAAGAGCTTGACCGTCGGTGCGGGCGTCACGACCGTCGGCAAGGAAGCGTTCAAGGATTGCACCGCCATCGAGACGGTAAGCTTCAACGCTGTTAAGATGAACGATCTTTCCGAAAACTACGCATTTTACAATATCGGCGCCTATGGCAACGGTATAAAGCTCACTATAGGTACCGAGGTGACGAGGATACCCAATTTCCTCTTCTACAGCGTCTATTCCTTAAAGACCGTGAGCTTCGAGAAGGGAAGCAAGTGCGCGAGCATAGGAAATTATGCGTTCTGCTGGTGCGAGAATATCAAGGACATCTCGATGCCGGACAGCGTGACGTCCGTCGGCAATTACGCCTTCTACCGCTCGGGGCTGACCAGTCTCAAGATAGGCAAGAACGTTGCGAGCATAGGAGCGCATGCATTCGATTGGTGTATGGGGCTTAAGAGCCTGACCATACCCGAGAGCGTGACGAGCATAGGAGCGGAGGCGTTCTATTGGGGTACTTCGCTTGAGGAGCTGAGCTTCAACGCTGTGGCGATGAACGATCTCTCGAACAACGCTTATGTTTTCCACTACATCGGCAAGAACAGCGGCGGCGTGAACGTCAAGATCGGTGCTTCTGTCACCAAGATACCTGCGTATCTCTTCCAATACGGCACATACATATGGAGCGTGGAATTTGCTCAGGGAAGTGAGTGTGTGAGCATCGGCGCTTATGCATTCAGCGGCTGTAACCGCATCACCGAGATCAAGCTCCCCGAGGGCATCACGAGCATCGGGACTGCGGCGTTCAACGAGTGCTACGCCCTTAAGAGCATTAACATTCCCGAGAGCGTGACGAGCATCGGAACTTATGCATTCTACGATTGCACCGCTCTTGAGGAGATACGCTTTGATGCCGTAGCAATGAAGGATCTTTCATACGGCAATCAAGCATTTAGCCGCGCCGGACAGGATGGCAACGGAATAGAGGTCACCATCGGCGCGAACGTCACCAAGATACCTTCGTATCTGTTTTATCCCGGAAAGAATGATTATACGCGTGCTCCGAATATAGTCAGCGTGAAGTTTGAAAAGGGAAGTGTCTGCACGAGCATCGGTTCGAGCGTGTTCTGCTACATCACCGGCATCAAGAGCATCGTCCTTCCCGAGAGCCTTGAGAGCATCGGAAATTGGGCGTTCTACAACACCGGGCTTGAGAGCATCGTGATACCGGACAGCGTTACGAGCATCGGCGCGGGTGCATTCCGCGACTGCGCAGATCTCAAGAGCATCACGATAGGTAAGGGTGTTAAGAGCGTGGGGGAGAGCGCGTTCGAAAACTGCCCCTTGCTCACCGAGATAAAGTTCAATGCCGTGGCGATGAACGATCTTTCGTCCGGTGTCGACTATTTCTTCCACTCGGGACACGGTGCAGGCGGAATAACCTTCACGGTCGGCGCTGAGGTGACGAGGATACCTGCGAGCCTGTTCTACTATAGCGAGGACAGCCACGCCGAAGCCAATATAACGAGCGTGGTATTCGAAGAGGAGAGCGTCTGCACCACCATCGGAAACAGTGCGTTCAGGTGCCTCACGAACCTTAAGAGCATAGTCATTCCGGACAGCGTTACGACCATCGGCGCTTATGCGTTCGGCTATGATACCGGACTTGAGAGCATCACGATAGGCAAGGGTGTCAAGAGCATCGGCGATGCTGCATTCTACAGATGCGTCAGCATCACGGAGATAAACTTCAATGCCGTGGCGATGAACGATCTTTCCACGAGCGCGGCTGTGTTCAGCTTTGCCGGTATGGGCGGCGACGGAATAAAGGTGACGGTCGGCTCGGATGTCACAAGGATACCGGCTTCGCTCTTCTTCCGAGATGGAGAGAACATTTATAAATATCCTCCGAATATAGTCAGCGTGGAGTTTGAAGAGGGAAGCGTCTGTGAGGTCATCGGAAACCATGCTTTCAGATGCATCCCGACGATCGAGAGCATCAAATTCCCGGAGAGTCTCAAGACTGTCGGTGAGTATTCCTTCCGCGGGTGCACCGGACTTACCGAGGTGATCTTTGAGGAAGGTCTTGAGGTCATAGGCTACAACTCATTCTGGGAGTGCTCGTCTCTTAAGAGCGTCAATATCCCCGACAGCGTTACGACCATCGGCTCCGGTGCGTTCCAAGCGTGCTTTGCGCTCGAGAGCGTCACGATACCGAAGAATGTCGTCAGCTTAGGCGATGTCGCCTTCGGAGAGCTTCCGAGACTGCGTGAGATACGATTCAATGCCATCTCGCTGAAGGATCAGTCGTCGACCAACTCTATATTCTCAAGATCCGGCAGGAGCGGCGACGGAATAACCGTCATCATCGGCGCTGAGGTCACGAGGATACCGGCGAATATGTTCTCTCCGCAAAGCAGTGATACCTCTTATTATAAGAATTCAGCCAAGATAACGAAAGTGGTGTTCGAAGAGGGCAGTGTGTGCAAGAGCATAGGAAGCGATGCATTTGAGGGTTGCAGTGAGCTTACCGCTATCGAGCTTCCCGAGAGCCTTGAGAGCATCGGATACGCGGCTTTCTACTATACCGGGCTTGAAAGCATCGTGATACCCGACAGTGTCACGAGCATCGGCGCGAAAGCGTTCTACCGTTGCGGTGCGCTCACGAGCGTCACGATAGGTAAGGGTGTCGTGAGCATTGGCAATAATGCATTCTATGAGTGCATGGAGCTTAAGAAGATAAAGTTCAACGCCGTGGCTATGAACGATCTTTCCGGCGGTAACCAAGTGTTCGGATATGCCGGACGGAGCGGTGACGGAATAAAGGTCACCATAGGCAAGGATGTCACGAGGGTACCGGCTGTGCTGTTCTATCCGTACGGTAGTGATACCGGTTATTATAGGTACTCTCCCAAGATAGTCAGCGTGGAATTTGAAAAGGGAAGCGTGTGCACGGTCATCGGAAAGTTCGCATTCGAAGGTCTTACCGAGCTTAAGAGCATCGTCATCCCCGACAGCGTCGTTAACATATATGGTAGCGCCTTCTATTGGTGCCGCGCACTTGAGAGCGTCACAATAGGCGAGGGCGTGACCGGCATATTCTCCGACGCATTCTACAACTGCACCTCTCTTAAGACGGTGATGATAAAGAGCGAAGCGATAGCCGCGGCGATGACGTCATCTACCGCTTGCCAGTATCTGTGCGAGCATGCCGAGATGGTGCTCGTGCGCACGGGCATCGAGAATATCGGAAGCTATATAACCTCGACCTTCTCCGTTGCCGATAAGGTGGTAAAGAGCGGCGGCGTGAGCTGGACGGTATATTCCGACCACTCTCACGCTCAGGGAAGCGAGAATTGGGTAGCAAACGACGACGGAAGCAGGACCTGCTCCGTGTGCGGACTTACCGAGGACTACGTATACGGTCAGGGAAGCTGTGGCGAGAGCGTTACGTGGTTGCTTACCAACGACGGTACTCTGACTATCAGCGGTATTGGCGATATGTACGATTACAGCAAGACCACCATGCCGTGGTATGCTTATTCCTCCAAGATACTTAAGGTAGTGATAGAGGAGGGCGTTACGGGCATCGGAAGCTCCGCCTTCAACAGCGAGAGCACGCAGTTCATATTTACCGAGGTAACGCTTCCCTCAAGCTTGAGGTCGATAGGTCAGTATGCGTTCTATTATTGCGCATCGCTTACCGAGATCGCGATACCCGAGAACGTTACGTTCATCGGAAGCTTTGCCTTCCGCAAGTGCTCCGCGCTCGGCTCTGTTACCTTCGTAAGACCGGAGGCGTGGACGGCAGGTGAGACGGCGCTCTCATCCTCCGAGCTTGCAGACGGGGCGAGTGCCGCATCTGCGCTCATATCAAAGTATTACAGTGTGGATATGTACGCGACCGTCAACGAGTACGGTGAGCTTTTCTGGAGATTTGATCCCGAAGGCGTGCTCGCCATCTACGGTAAGGGCGCAATGAGCGATCACACCAAGACGAATATGCCTTGGTTCTCGCTTGCCTCAAGGATAAACAAGGTGATCATCGGAGAGGGAGTCACGAGCATCGGAAAGTCTGCGTTCAACAGTGAAAAGACCTACTTTGCGATAACCGAGCTTTCGCTTCCTTCGACCTTGAGATCCATCGGTCAATATGCATTCTTCGGATGCAAGGGCATCACGTCCGTAACTCTTCCCGAGAGCCTTGAGACTATAGAGGGCTTTGCCTTCCGTAAGACGGGGCTTGTGAGCGTCAGCTTCGAGGGTGACGCCGGTTGGAGCATCGGAGATATCGAGAAGCTGAAATTCGAGAGCGATACGGGAGCGGCGTGCGCGCTGGCAGTCCAGTATTACAACAAGAAGTGGACGAGATGCACGGATGCGGACGAAGTTACCCTGCTTGTGGATAACGGCAGGTGCGGCTCCAAGGTGTTCTGGAGACTTACCGAGGACGGAACTCTTACCGTCAGCGGTAAGGGCGAGATGTACGACTTCGGAACTTATACCGGTATGTCCGGCTGGAGAGCTTGCTCGGATAAGGTCAAGCGAGTGGTTATCGGAAGCGGAGTTACGAGCATCGGAAACGCGGCGTTCTACGAGTGCAAGAGCATCGAAGAGGTGGTGCTTGCGGACAGCGTTAAGAAGATCGGCGATTGGGCATTTTGCAGATGCTCGGCTCTGGTCGAGATAAACGTTGATAAGGTAACGTCCATCGGTGATCATACCTTCCGTAAGTGCGGCTCTCTTGCCGATCAGACACTGGTCGAGAAATACGGCAAGGCTACCTGATGGAGACCGATATAAAGGTTAAAATAAAATAAATAAAAGAGGTCGTCTCGGATTTGAGACGATCTCTTTTTTGAGCGTATCTATCGAAAACGGGAAAACGGAAAGATATCATTGGAAATAATTTCTGTCCAGCGTGCGCATCTGTATCGCCTCGGCTACGTGATCTACTCTTATGAGATTGGAGCCTGCAAGGTCGGCGATGGTCCTTGCTATCTTGAGCACGCGGTCGTAACCTCTTGCGGACAGCCCGAGACGCTCAAACGCCTGCGTGAGCACGGTCTTTGCCTCCTCTGTCATCCTTTTCACGCAAAATTCCTGTATCTGTCTCGGCGTCATATTTGCGTTACAGTATACGCCGTCAGCGCCAAATCGGTTGAGCGAGCACGAGCGCACGGAATTTACCCTTGCGCGTATTTTGGCGGACGACTCCCCCGGCTTTGTGCTCGTTATGTCCGCAGCCGACAGCGGAGGTACGGTTATCTGTATATCTATCCTGTCAAGGAGTGGACCGCTTATTCTTGACAGGTACGACCTTACCGATTTTGCGTCGCAGGTGCATCTCTTGGTCGGATGTCCGCGGAAGCCGCATTTGCAGGGGTTCATCGCGCACATCAGCATAAAGGAGCTTGGAAATCTCACCTTTCCGTTGGCTCGCGTGACGGTTATCTCGCCGTCCTCGAGCGGCTGACGGAGCACCTCCATCACCTGCTTTGAAAATTCGGGAAGCTCGTCAAGGAACAAAACTCCGTTATGAGAGAGCGATACCTCTCCCGGCTTCGGTGTCGCTCCGCCTCCGGCAAGCGCCGCCGAGGACATCGTATGATGCGGAGAGCGTATCGGTCTCGTCGTCATCAGAGAAACGTTTTTCGGAAGCATACCGGATATCGAATATACCTTGGTCACCTCTATCGCTTCTTCAAAGCTCATATCCGGAAGTATCGTCGGCAGACGCTTGGCGAGCATGCTCTTTCCCGAGCCGGGAGGTCCGATAAGCAGTATGTTATGTCCGCCTGCCGCGGCGATCTCAAGCGCCCGTTTGGCTCTCAGCTGTCCTTTGACGTCCGCGATATCGAGATCGTATTCTGTTTTCGTGTTTTTGAGCAGATCGGGATCGAAGGCACGCTTCTCGATAGGCTGTCTGCCGTTCAGGTGCGAGAGCAGCTCGGTGACGTTATGTACGCCGTATATGTTCACTCCGCTGACCACCGCCGCCTCGCCGGCGTTCTCTGCGGAAACGAATATTTCGCTGAGTCCGCTCTGTCTTGCCGCAAGCACCATGCTTAGCACGCCCGGAACTCCGCGGACGCTGCCCGAAAGGGAAAGCTCGCCCAGAAAACAGCACTTGTCCAGCTGTGCCTCGGGCGAGACGTAGCCCGCCGAGCGCAATATGCCGACAACGATAGCAAGATCGAACGCCGTACCGGTCTTTTTCATATCCGCCGGCGCAAGATTTACCACTATCGCGGCTTCCGGGAAGTTGATGCCGATGTTTTCAACGCTTGAGCGCACGCGCTCCTTTGCTTCCTTGACTGCCGTGTCGGGCAGTCCGACGATCTCGAAATACGGCAGTCTGTCGCGCAGGTCACATTCTATCGTCACGATGTATCCGTCCACTCCGCTTATTCCGGCGCTGTATACTATCGAGAGCATTTAATTCACCGAGCCTTTCGTTGGAGCTACGTATTCCGGGGCTTTTGCCGCCAATGCCGGATCGTCCCTGTCGTACGTGCGTATGACTATGGTCGCGAGCCGTATCTCGCTTATGATCATCCCCGGGAGAGCCTTGATCTCACGGGACGTGTACCGTTCGTTCAGCCGACATTCAAATTCGTCCTTCAGGAACGCTTCGTTGGTTATCGCTACGCCGACCTCTCGGAACAGCTCCTTCAGCACATCCCCGAACTTCTCGGCAACTCTTTTTCTTATGATGTTCTCGACAGCGCCCCTCTGGAACGCTCCGGACTCCCCTCCGAGCAGCTCGGTGAGTCTCACGTACGAGTTCACGTGCCAGACCATCTCGCCGCGTGTTCCGAAAACGCAGACCTTGTTGCCGTAGTCGTACGCTATGTTTCCGACTGCCCAGTTGAGGTCGGGCATTCCTTGCTTTCTGTAAAAGAGGACGTAATATTCTATGCCGAGATATTCCTTGCCGACCTCCTTGCAGATACGCCTTGGCTTGCGCTCGTCCGCCCATCCGTTTACCGGCTTGATCTTGTTGCATATCAGGCATATCTCCGCCACGTATCCGGCGTCCACCTTGAGGTACTGTTCCTTGGTCAGACGGTAGGTCGGCGTTTTTTTAAGCATAAGGTTCTCCGCCTTTTCGGAGGCGGAGATCTCTATGATCTCCATATCCGTATAACCTCGCTTTCGCGCGAGCAAAGTCGCACGAGCGAATGCTTCCTTTCCTTGACATTGGACGCGTACGGTCTGAGCCTTGCGACCGTCTATATTTTAGCATATAAGAGCATATAAAGTCAAGGGCTTTGCGAATTTCTTTTACCTTTACCGCGCCCGAGGATCATTCCTTTTACGGACGAGTACAGTGCGGAGAGGGCGGAGAGCATCAAAAACCAACCGAACACCGACCTTAAAAGCTCAGGCTCTACGCTTCGGCAGAGCCTTGCTCCGAGATACGCACCGATGCATCCGCCGAGCGCGAACGGGACGGCTACCGACCATTCTATCCGCCGTTTTCTGAGATGGACGGGGAGCGAGGACAGCGCCGTGCACACGAAGAAGATGAGATTTAAGCCCTGCGCATCCTTTTGTCCCATTCCTGCGACCATGGTCAGATATATTACGAGCAGTCCGCCGCCCCCGACGCCCATAGCCGCAAGGGTGGCGGCGATGCAACCGGCTATGAGCGCCGATATACCGGATATATTCATTCGTTAAAGCTCCTTTTTGTTTGTGTTGTCTTGGATGGGTGTTTGCCGGTCGTCGCGGCTCAGAAAGCCATCCTCCAGCCTGCCCAAAGCATCAAAAGAGCGAAGATGACCTTAAGGAGCGTGGGGGAGATGCGGCAGGTCAGCCATCCGCCGAGGATGCCGCCGGGCAGAGCCGCCGCGAGGTATGGTGCCGCTTGCCCGAGCGAAAGACCGTTTGCGCCGACGTACATACACGCGCTGATAACGGACATCGGCAGTATCGATACGACCGCCGTCACAAATCTGTCCTTGGTGTCCTGCTCCTTCAGTGCGAGGCTTTGGGCAAGTATCAAAAGAATTCCGCCTCCCGTGCCGAGAAGCCCGTTTATAAGTCCGGCGACCGCTCCGACTGCAAGCGATACAGATATCTTCATTGACCGTTCCTTTCCTTTCATTGGTCTTGACTCGCAAATGGTGCTCGAAAATGTAAAAAATGTGTGAATAGCGAAAAGTGGGTTGAAATTTCGTGGGAGTTGTGATACAATATAGACTGTCCAATTTTTGAGCTGATAAACCCGTAAAGTCGGACTAAGGCTCATTTTGCGGAGATCCCGTATGCTCAGCCCTCGGATACTGTGCGCTTTATGCGCACGTTTCACCCACCGATAGCTTGGTTTGCGGAAAAATACTTAAGAAAGGTGAAAAAGCTATGTTAAAGGAAGAGAAGCAGCAGATAATCGAGAGCAATGCTACTCACGAAAAAGACACCGGTTCTCCCGAGGTCCAGATCGCACTGCTCACCACGAGGATCGCAAATCTTACCGAGCACCTCAAGGCAAACCCGAAGGATCATCACAGCCGTCGCGGTCTGCACAAGATGGTCGGTCATCGCCGTAATCTTCTCGGCTACCTTCAGAAGAAGGACATTGCACGTTACCGCGCAGTGATCGAGAAGCTCGGACTCAGAAAGTAATATCCGCGAGATCGCGGAGCCTTCTCCTTGGACGGTCGGCGCAAGAGTGCCCCGAAACGACCGCGGAGGGGGGATCGCGTGGGCTGCCTCCGGTCGTCTCGAGACCTTCCGGCGACAGCCCACAAGCTTTTGATCAAAGTGCCCGACGGACGGTATCCTTCCCGGATATAAGGGGAGAACTACCGCAAAACCGGTAGGGAACGGTCTTTTGTGCCCGTACCTCACGGAGATGACGCCGCGAGCTACGGACGTGACAGACCGTTCCTTAATTCGGATGAGAGAACGTCCGCCGAAGGCTGTTATAAAATAAAAAATCGGAGGAAAACAAGATGTTCGAGAAGTTCAGATCATTCGAGTATACCCTTGCCGGACGCAAGCTTACGGTCGAGACCGGCAAAATGGCAGGTCTTGCAAACGGCTCCTGTCTGGTGCGTTACGGCGATACCACCGTGCTCGCCACCGCTACCGCAAGCGCAAAGCCGAGAGACGGCATAGATTTTCTGCCGCTGTCCGTTGATTTTGAGGCAAGGCTGTACGCCGCCGGAAAGATTCCCGGAAGCTTTAATAAGAGGGAAGGTCGCCCCACGGAGAAGTCCATACTCTCCAGCAGAGTCATAGACCGTCCCATCCGTCCTCTTTTCCCCAAGGATCTGCGTAACGACGTAGCTCTTAACCTGCTCATCCTCTCGGTCGATCCCGACTGCGAGCCTGAGGTGGTGGCTATGATCGGCGCGTCCATCGCGCTTTCTATATCCGACATACCGTGGAACGGACCGATAGGCGGCGTCCACGTCGGACTTATAGACGGAAAGCCCGTTATCAACCCGACCTACGAGCAGCGCAAGCAGAGCGTGCTCGAGCTTACCGTTGCCGCATCTCACAAAAAGGTCGTTATGATCGAAGCCGGCGCGAAGGAAGTGTCGGACGACGATATGTTCAATGCAATTATGGTAGCGCACGAGGAGATAAAGTCGCTCTGTACGTTCATTGACGGAATAGTTGCAGAGGTCGGAAAGACCAAGTTCGAATATCCCTCCTGCGAGCTTGACCACGATATGTTTGACGAGATATTCGCTTTCTGCGAGAAGGATCTTATGTTTGCTCTCGATACGGACGACAAGAATGTCCGCGACGAGAGAGTGGAGCCTATCAAGGACGCGATAATCGAGCAGTTTGGCGAAAAGTACCCCGACGTCTCCGCCATTATGGAGGAGCTGATGTACAAGATGCAGAAGAAGATCGTTCGCCGCTGGTTGCTCGTTGACAAAAAGCGCGTCGACGGAAGAAGAATGGACGAGATACGTCCGCTCAACGCCGTTGCGGGTGTCATTCCGAGAGTTCACGGCTCCGGTATGTTCACCAGAGGTCAGACGCAGGTGCTCACTATCTGTACCCTTGGTACTCTCAGCGAGGCACAGCTTCTTGACGATATCGACGATCAGGTCGAGAAGCGCTATATGCACCATTACAATATGCCCGGATTTTCCACCGGTGAAGCAAAGGCGTCCAGAACTCCCGGCAGACGTGAGATAGGTCACGGCGCACTTGCGGAGCGTTCGCTCCTTCCCGTGCTTCCCTCGCAGGAGGATTTCCCGTACGCCATCCGTTGCGTTTCCGAGGTCATATCCTCCAACGGCTCGACGAGCCAAGCGTCCGTCTGCGGCTCTACGCTCGCACTTATGGATGCCGGAGTACCGATCTCCGCGCCCGTTGCCGGTATATCCTGCGGACTTATCACCGAGGATGACGGCTCGTGGTCTACTATGATCGATATTCAGGGACTTGAGGACTTTTACGGAGATATGGACTTTAAGGTCGCCGGTACTCATAGGGGCATAACCTCCATTCAGATGGACCTTAAGATAGACGGTCTTACCCCCGAGATAATCAAGGAAGCCTTTGCGGTCACCCACAAGGGACGCGACTATATAATCGACGAGTATATACTCAAGGCTATCCCCGGACCTCGCGACGACGTTTCGCCTTACGCACCTAAGATGATAACCATGCACATAGATCCCGATAAGATCCGTGAGGTCATCGGAAGCGGCGGAAAGGTCATCCAGAAGATAGTTGCAGATACCGGCGCGAAGATCGATATAGAGGACGACGGAAGCGTGTTCATCGCCGCCGTTGACCGCGACTCCGCCATCGCCGCGCAGAACATCATAAAGAATATAGTTTTCGAGCCGGAGGTCGGCGCTATATACGAGGGCAAGGTCACGAGGATCATCCCGATAGGCGCTTTCGTTGAGTTTGCTCCCGGTAAGGAAGGTATGGTGCACATCTCAAAGCTGGAGAATTACCGCGTCGAAAAGGTCGAGGACGTCGTTAAAGAAGGCGACGTGATCAAGGTCAAGTTCCTCGGAACGGACGAAAAGGGCAGACTTAATCTTTCGAAGAAGGATGCTCAGGAAGGCTCTACCATGATCGAGCGCGCACACACCGAGCCGAGGGGCGAACAGCATCACAGCCGCCCGTTCCGCCGTCCCGCTCAGTCTCGCGACGAGTGATAAAATAGCGCGATATTCGGGAATTTACCGCGTCGAGTGGGGATGCTCGGTTTCTGCATATCAATTGAATATCCAACAAATGCCTGCGCTTGTTCGCAGGCATTTGTTTTAGAGGTGATACATATCAGCTCGTGATGTGGATCAGGAGGCTTTGGCGGAGGTCGAGACGGACGATATACGGGTGACGACGACGGACATATCGTCGTGTGTGGGGGAAATGGGGATGGGAGAGCTGCGCAAGGCGCGTCCCGTGGCTTCCTCGAGTATCGCATCTGCCAACTCCTGTGGGGCGAGCGCCGCGTTTTCCTCTATCAGCTCTATCAGCCAAGCGCCGTCCTCTGCGTCCTGTGCCACGCCGTCGCTGGTCATTATCACGGTGTCTCCGTCACGCAGGGTGGATCTGACCTGCTCCGGTGTGGCTTCGGCGATTATCCCTACCGGCATCGAACGCGCCGAGACGCAATACACGGCGCCGTCTCTTACTATATACGAGCACGCCGCGCCGTTTTTAAGAAAGGAAGCCGCGCCGGTCATAAGGTCCAGCTCGAACATATCTATCGTGGCAAAGCATTCGTTTCCGCGCCTACGGAGCGCACTGCCTGCCATCCTTACCGCAAGCTCCTTATCTATCTCGCACGCGAGCAGGTCTTTCACTAAAGACGCGGCAATTTCCGCACTTTCAGCCGCCTCGCTTCCGCTTCCCATACCGTCGCTTATTATCGAATAGTAGTATCCGTTGTCCGTGGAAAAGGCGGCGCAAACGTCTCCGCTACGCTCCTCCTGCGGATTACAGCTTATCGCGTGAGCGCTCAGAGCCGTGAAGCTCCGCGTGCTCTCGAACACCATCTTACCGCCGCTTTCACTGCTGAACACCGGAATGGAGAGTCTGACGCCGCACGCCCTTGAAAACGCTTCTCTGAGCCTTTCGGTGTCCGCGCCGACGGAGCTTGCGTCAACGCCATAGGCGATGACCTTCTTATTTCGCTTTCCGATGACCGAAAGCTCCGAAGGGGAAAAAGCAAGTGAGCTTGCGGCTTTTTTAACGCGTTGAGTCGACGTCTTGTCCGCCGAAAGCTCCTTCTCCGCGGTCTCGGCTATGTCCTTCAGCATTTCGGAAACGCATTCGTATTCCTCGGAAAAGCTTTCCGCCCGTCTCGGATCGGGGACGGATGCACGCAGCTCGCGGCTCTCGCATATCCTCAGTATCTCTTTTTTAAGCTCGTTCGGTCGTAGGCAATGAAAGTCGCTCGGAAAGTCCGCAGACCTGCGTATCTCGGAGGAGCTGTTTGGTCGGTAAAGCAACCAACCTACGGTTTTTACCGCGTCTTTCGTTCTTTTTCGCTCGTTTTCCCAGCATATGGACACCATCGGACAGCTGTCGCAAACGCCGTGACAGAGTCTCTCGCAGACCGCGTCAATATCGGGAAAGCGCACCGCGTCCGCGGAGTCGAGCCGCTTTTTACAGTCTCCGGACAGCTGCATAAATGCTTCCGAGATGACGTACAGTCTTTTTGTGCTCAGCTCTCTGCCGTCCTCCGTCGGCGTACTTTCCGCCGTGGGTACCGTTTCGGATGCGTCTCTTCGGGGAAGGGGGAAGCCATCGGAAAGAAAATCGTATCTGAGGACGGGTGTTACCGCGGCAAGCGCTATCACACATTCCGGTATCCAATGCAGAAAGCCTTGGTAACGTTGCGTGATCACAGCCGTTACACAGCTTGCGGCACAGGCGATGCCGGTGGCGAGCGTTGCCGGGGAGGATGACAACATACCGATAAATGCGCCGTTTACCGCGAGAGACGCGGCAAATCGCGGCATATAGATGTATCCGAGCGCAAATCCCACAAGTCCTCCTCGCACCGTTCCCCCTCTGTATGCCGTTGCGGAGGTAAAGAATATCGCGACAAGTGCCGACGCCGAACAGCCGGCGAAGGTGTACCCCAAGGTCTTAAGCGACCACACGGTCAGTGCGAAAACGGAATACATCGATATTTCGTAATACAGCCGCTCGGCAAGGGGCGGTCGTTTGCCTTTGGCGGTCGGATATCCGGAGAAGAACGCGCCGAATACGAAGCAGAGCGTCGGGGTGGAGAGCAGGAGCGTCAATGTCTGTGCAAGGACGTCGAGGTCGAGTCCGTTTTTCGATACGTATATCGCGGTGCAAACGAGCGACAGCAGAGTTGCGCTTCCGAGCTTGATAAGCGGTGACTCTCCGAACGCTCGGCAGTGTTCGCCGCCGCGTCCCCTGCGTCTCCATTCGCTCGTGCCTATCCGAAGAGCAAAGATTCCGGTGATCAGTACCGCTCTCAGCAGTGAAAAGCTCCCGGGGCTGAGTGCGTGTACCGTCAATACGGCGTAAGCCACGGGAGCGTACGTTCCCGATGAACAGAACAGCGCGTCTGCGACGGGGTAGCAAAGTCCGTCGAAGGGACCGAGTGTTATGCCCTTTATGCTCGGAGCGCCGCAGAGCAGTGCGAGATACGTGATAACTCCGGTGAATACGGCTCCGCACAAGGTAAGAAACCGTTCCTTGACCGTCATCCTACCGAACAGTCCGGCGGTGATGCCGTTCCAGCTCGAGTACGCGTCCTCAAACATTCCTTTCTTTTTTTCGTTGTTCCGGCTTTTTTCTTCGTACCTTGACATTTTTTATCATTTCCTTTCGTTCCGAATTTGAAATTTTTACGCTCTCGCTACAATGATACCACATATCCTTTGCTGAAAAACGTCACATCCCGCCAGCTTTTCGAGAAAAGCTGTGGCAAAAAGAGTTTCCCTTCGGGAAACTCGGCGTAACAAGGCTTCGCCATTGTTACGCGCAAGGATGTAAACTTTAGCAAAAGCTTCTGAGTAGCTTCGCGGTTGAGGTTTTTAATTCCATCAAGGATAGAGCTTTAAATATTTATGTGTTATGCGCAAGGTTTCGAGGAGACCGGTGTGCCTACAACCATCAAAACTCCGCGCCACTTTAGTGGCGGAGGTACGCCAATCAGTGTTCGCACCAATTTAGGGCGTACCGTAGGCTCCCTTGTGTAAAGGGAGCTGTCGCCGAAGGCGACTGAGGGATTGTAAAAACCAAAATTCCGCGTTTAAACAAAATTTCGAGAAACGATGGTACTCCTTGAGCCTTCTCCAGTGGGAGAAGGGGGGGGACGCGATAGCGGTGGATGAGGTGTCATACAGTTGCCGCAGGCAACTGTGGCTTGCGTGACGAAGTCACGTTACGCGCTAAGATGTAAGACATTAACTAAAATCAGCGTTTTTATTTGACAATCCCTCAGTCAGCTACGCTGACAGCTCCCTTTACACAAGGAGAGCCTATGGCACGCCCCTGAATTAGTTC
>CAZMWM010000044.1:0-14550 GCA_964570105.1 uncultured Lachnospiraceae bacterium
CACATTATAACACCAAAGGCGAAATTTGTCAATAGTTTGTGAGATGAAATATTAAAAATTGCTTTGTTACGGTGTATTTATTTTCATAATTTAAGAAAATGCTTACGCGATGCTCGCGAGCGGAGAAGCTCGACGGTTGGAATTGACTTTGTTGGTGCGGTTGCCTTTGAACGAAAAATACCCACGAAGCGGATGCCGCATCCGTTCCGTGGGTATTTCATTTGAGTGCGCTTGGAAGCCAAAGTGTTGAGTGAAGTTTTGCTCGGTCTGAGTGGAGATCAGATGTTTATTCCGAATCTTACGAATGAGTACAGCGGCTCAAAGGCATCGCATTTCTCGCCTTGCCATTGATTTTCAAAGGAAAAGCTCGTGGGACCTACGCCCATCGGCTCCGCTTGCTTTAAATGATGCGGACCGAGCAGATTTCGGTACGCGTTGCAGAGCGTTAACGTCAGAGTGTTCTCGCCTTCCTTGAGGTGACCTGCCAACTCGAGATATTCTCCGAAAAGGAGTGTTCCCGCAGGGGTGCCGTTTACATTTACTTCAACCGTCGCAAATCTTCCGTTGAGACGGAGAAGGGTGGAGTCTCCGTCTTTGTACTCAAGCTTCGTTTCGAACGTGAGCTTTCCGCAATAGAAGGGATATCCGTCCGTTACCACGTTGCGTATATCGATATCGTCTTTTTGACGTATCAGGGGAAATTCACATCCTGCGGTATAGCGCATAGCGACGTCGGTATCGTATCTGAAGCCCTCGGGAGCCGCATCGAGCGCGAAGCTTCCGAAGAGATATGGACACTCTATCTCCGTATCAAATACGAGGCAGTTTCTGAGCGTTTCGGACACGCCGCCGTATAGCACGTAATAGACGTATTCTCGCTGATAATAATCAAGCTTGAGCGTCAGGGTGTTATCGCCCTTGTGTACGATGGATGAGATATCCGTGCAACGGAAGGACGGATCGATACGGGTGTCTTTTCCGATCGTCAGGGGCTGACCGTTTACGTACAGCTCGAGTGAGTTTGCAGGCTCCGTAACGGCGCACAGTTTTTCCGGTATATCAACTACGCGGAATGGGAATGAGAGCCAAAGCTTCCCTCTGTATCTTTCTCGCAGAAGGTTGTCTCTTATACGCTCGAGCGGACGCACATCCGTGTAATTGACGCCGTCATAGGATACGGAAGCCCGATCGAGCGTCAGCATATTTTCCGGAAGCTTCGTGACCTTGAACGGAGCGTTGAATTTTATGCACTTCCGCTCGACAGGCTCCTCAAAGGGAAGGAGGTCGGGGGCTTCGTATTCGGTGAGTATGACCGATTCGCTTCCTGCCAATTCGACTATCAACTCGCATCCGTTTTCGGTCTGTCTGCCGTGGAGCGGTGACAGCGCGAGCGTGGATATATCGAGCTTGCCGAACTTTCCGTCGCCCCTTATATTTACTTTGAGCGATCTGAATTCTTTGTTCGAAAGATTTGTCAGGTATATAAGCCTTCCGTATTCGGTCTGCCTTACCATCATACGCAGATCCCTTGCGGTCACGTTTTCGGTATGCGTTACGACTATAACTTCTTCGTTTCTAAACCTTTCGAATGTGGCGGAGTCGGATATATCCTCACACGCGCCAAGGAAAGAAAGATCCGCAGGCGAGCCGTCTATACGTGTCGGTATACGTCCGCGGAACGTGTATACCTTGCCGCCGTTCTTCATAAATTCTTTTATAAACGCGACCGTGCTTCCGTCAAGAGTATCACATGCCGGGATAATTACTTTGCTGTATTCACACAGCCCGACGCGGAGCTTGCGTCCGTTTACCGAAGCAAGCTGAGCCATCATGGTCTCGTCGCCGAAATGATATGTTATCTGGTTGCCGGAAAGGAGATACGCAAGGTCGCGAAGCTCATCGTCAAGCTTACTGACCGAATTTGCGTGATCAATGCGCTTGTATGTCAGCCAAGCGCTGTGTATGGGATGTATCACGAGGGTATCGGCGTATTCTGTGCCCATCGCAAGCATATATCCGAGGTTGTTGAAATACTCATCGAATGCTCGCAGGTGCTCCTGCCACAGATCGTGCTCCGAATAGTGCGCAGGGTAGTCGCGCTTTCTTTGACCGCGTATGGAATAGGGATAGAGGTGCTGACACATTATGTTTACGCCGGAGGAATATTGCAGTTCGGCGATATGCTTAAGCTCCGATGGCGTTACGTCCCAGCCACAGCACGCGAACATCTCGGAAAGTACCTCCTTGCGTCCAAGCTGGGCGCACGCCGAGCCGAGCTGTTTGGTGGGCAGATCGGTCTGAAGCCCGCGTCCGAGATAATCCATTCCGGGAATATGCTCATACATATACTGCGGCATTATATCTCCGCAACAGAGCATCTGTCCCGACAGGCTCTGCTCTTCTATAAAATGACCGGTTATCTTAACGCCGTTTGCTTCCGCCCAATCGTATATCTTTTTTGAAAAATTCTCCGTGAATTTTCGATTGGTCATCTTATGATAATCGTAGCGGTATTTTTCTGCGCCCACGTAATCATAAAACAGCGCAGGCAGAGCGTCAAGCACGGAGTATCCGTATTCCTCCTCAAACCATTTCTCCATACGCTCGGAAAACGGTGTGGCGCCGCGGTAATATTGCGGCTCGTCCGTGAAAAAACCGGGCATGGCTCCGCCGAAATCATCGCCGAGACGTTTTTGATATTCAACGTGAGTTTCCTTTATAAACTTTTCCGTCACGTCATCACGCATAGTGTCGACGTATGACGAGTCTTTTCTTTTGTAGACAGTAAGATACCTGTGGCAACCGTCGATAGGGGAGAGCGTGATCGAAGGTCGACCGTCCGCGCCGATAGCGTAGACGGCGAGTGCGGCGTCTGGTTCCTCCGGATAAGTCTCGGTAAATTTCGGCTCTAAGTACACGGCGTGATTGTCGGGATCATCGAGCAGCTTTCCGCCTGCAAATCCGCTCGGCCAGCCGTTTTCGTCGTACGCCCAAGCTTCCATTCCGAGCTTTTTTGCTTCGTCTACACAGGCTTTTATGCAGTCGTACCATTCCTCGGAGAGATATTCTGTCTCAAGTCCGCCTCTTGCGTGCATAAAAAATCCGCGCATCTTCATATCGTGCATATTGCGTATCTGGCGCCTAAGCTCTTCGGGACGAAGCTTGTCGTTCCAGCTCCAAAACGGGATGCTGCCGTGTTTTATAGAGTTTTCGGATACGTCTGAAATAAGCTTGTTCATCGTGATCGCTTCCTTTCCTGATATGATATTTTCAATTATACGTTTTCTCTTTGTGCCTTCATCGCTACGAAATCATCGTAACTTCCGAGAAAGTCGGTCATACCGTCTTGGCGGATCTCTATTATACGGTTGGCGACGGTATTGACTATCTCGTAATCGTGCGAGGTGAAGAGCACCACGCTCTTATAATCCGAAAGCGCATTATTTACAGCGGTTATGGACTCAAGGTCAAGATGGTCTGTCGGTTGATCGAGCAACAACACGTTTGCGCCGTTTAGCATCATCCTTGAGAACATACAGCGCACCTTTTCTCCGCCGGAGAGCACGTTGACCGGCTTGTATACGCTGTCTCCTGAAAACAGCATCCTGCCGAGAAAGCCGCGGAGATAAGCCTCGGTCTGATCCTTTGAATATCCGCGCATCCAGTCTACGATGGTCTCTGTGTGACCGTTAAAAAACGCGGAGTTGTCGTGCGGAAAATACGATGTGGTGGTGCTTATGCCCCATTTGAAGGTGCCGCTGTCGGCTTCATCCTGCTCCATTATTATATTCAGCAGAGAAGTGATCGCCATCTCGTTTCCTACGAACGCGATCTTATCCTCGCGGTTTACCGTGAAGGATATATTTTCAAACAGAGTTATTCCGTCCTTGGTCTTTTTCAGATCCTTTACCGTGAGCACATCTTTGCCGAGCTGGCGGTCGATGTCAAAGCCTATGAAGGGATACCGTCTGCTTGATGCCGGAAGCTCTTCCACCGTGAGTTTATCAAGAAGCTTGCGACGCGAGGTGGCTTGACGTGATTTCGATCTGTTTGCCGAAAAGCGCGATATAAAGCTTTGAAGCTCTTTTATCTTTTCTTCGTTCTTTTTATTTTGTTGCTTTATCATACGTTGGATAAGTTGGCTGGATTCGTACCAGAATTCGTAATTACCGACGTACATCTTTATTCCGCTGTAGTCTATATCCACGATATTCGTGCAGATATCGTTAAGAAAGTGTCTGTCGTGCGATATAACGAGGACCGTGCCGAAATAATCAGCAAGGAAATCCTCGAGCCAAGCGGTCGCATTAAGATCGAGACCGTTCGTAGGCTCGTCAAGAAGTATTATATCCGGTGATCCGAAGAGTGCTTGAGCGAGCAATACCTTGACTTTTTCACTCTCTTTCAGGGACGACATCATGGTGTAAAGGATATCGGCGTCCATACCAAGTCCCGTTATGAGCTTGGATGCGTCGGAGTCGGCATCCCAACCGTTCATTTCCGCAAATTCCGCTTCAAGCTCCGAAGCGCGTATACCGTCCTCTTCGGAAAAATCCTCTTTTGCGTACAGTTCGTCCTTTTCCTTCATTATCTCATAAAGGCGTTTGTTTCCCATTATCACGGTATCGAGTACCGTAAAGCCGTCAAAGGCAAAGTGATCTTGTCTGAGTACGGACATTCTTACGGTCTCGGGGATCTCCACGCTTCCGGTCGCAGGCTCCAGTTCGCCGCATAAGAGCTTGAAGAATGTGGATTTTCCAGCACCGTTCGCTCCGATGATGCCGTAGCAGTTACCGGGTGTAAATTTGAGATCTACGTTCTTGAAGAGCATCTGTCCGCCGAAGTGGAAGCTCAGGTTATTAACAGTTATCATTCGGGTGATATCCTTTCATTCGTAATACTGTAGGTGTTAAAATACCGTATTGCCTTCGGTGTCTATACCGACGATCAAAGGCAGATCGTTGAATATCATTTTTTTGACCGATTCGCAACCAAGCTCGGGAAATGCTACGGTCTCGACCGAGCTGATGCTTTGTGCGGTGATAGCACCGGCACCGCCGATGGCGCAAAGATAGAGCGCGCCGTTTTCGGCTATCGCTCTGCGCACGTTTTCGCTTCTTCCGCCTTTTCCTACCGTGGCGGAAAGACCGAGAGACAGAAGTCTCGGTGTGAATATATCCATCCGTGAGGACGTAGTGGGACCGCAGGAGCCTATTGCCATTCCCGGTCTTGCCGGAGTGGGACCGCAGTAATATATCACGGAATTGCGCACATCTATCGGCAACGGCTTGCCGTCGTCCAATAATTGCATAAATCTTTTATGAGCCGCGTCGCGTGCGGAATATACGACGCCCGAGAGATAGATGCTGTCCCCGGCTTTCAGGGTGGCTGCCCACGCTCTTATATCGGACGTATCGTAACGCATTGACAATACGATAACACCTTCCTTATCTGTTTTAATAAAGTATACCATATATCTGCGCAAAAATCAACCCATTTTATCTAAAAAACATTGAAAATCAAGTAATGAGCGGTGCGGATGCAAATTCAACGATAATAAACAAATTGTTTACGTCTCGCGCTTGAATTGTGAAAAGAAATATGGTAGAATACACGGGTATTTGTGATATGCGCGAAGCGCGGAAAGGAAACTCGGTTATCTTGACCTTGAAACGTTTGAGTGTTTTTTGGCTCGCTGTCTGCCTTTGCCTTGTTTGTGCTTTTTCTTCATGCGGAGACGATTTGTGTGAGGTCGGATACGAGCTTTCCGATGATAAGATGAGTGCGGTATTTACCGCTGTGGCAAGCGCAAGCAAGTATTCTGTATGGACATTTTATATAGAAGGAGACGGCGTGGTCGGCGGTGAGACGTTGAGCGTCGAGTCGACTATCACTCGGAGCGTCTCAAAAAGAAGGATCACCGCGATAGCTCCCGGAGAGGTCTATGTGGCGTTCTATATCCACTCCGCCTCGGCGGAATATACCCGTGTTTTCGGGTTTAATGTTAGTGTTGACTCAAGGCTTCAATTAACGGTCTCGGAATACGTTTCCGAGGCTGACGAAGTAATTTAAAAAGCTTATTTTCGCGTCCGTTTGTGACGCGATTTTACTTGTTGGAGATAATGTTATTTTATTTGGTTTTGCTTGAAATTTTGTGGAACGAAAGAGGGTGTCGTTCATAATGAAAAGGATATCTGAGATATTGAACAGTGGCAAGGTCACGGTCTCTGTGGAGGTATTTCCGCCCAAAAGAGAGGACGAGCTTGTGAACTACCGTAAGCTCGTGACCGATGTGGCGGCGCTGAGACCGGCTTTTATGAGCGTTACATACGGTGCTTCCGGAGGGACGAGTGAATACACTGCGGAGCTTGCAAGGCAGATACAGGATAAGGGCGGGATACCTGCGCTTGCTCATCTTACCTGCGCGTCGTCCTTGCCGGAAAAGGTGAGATCGTCGCTTGATAAGCTGAAGGAATACGGAATAAGCAATGTCCTTGCACTGCGCGGCGATATACCGGAGGGTGGAAGCATTTCCGAGGGATGCTTTAAGCACGCAAGCGAGCTTACGCGTGAGATAAAACGTTGCGGTGATTTCTGTGTCGGTGGTGCTTGCTATCCGGAAGGACACCCCGAGTCCGAAAATCTGACGTCCGACATCGAGAGTCTCAAATACAAAATAGATGCAGGATGTGAGTTTTTGACGAGTCAGATGTTTTTCGATAACCAGATATTCTACAGCTATCTTATGAAGCTCGCGCGTGCCGGGATAAATGTACCTGTCGTGGCGGGAATAATGCCGGTCACCAATGCCAAGCAGATAAAGCGTATCTGCGGTCTTTCGGGGACTGTGCTTCCGCAACGCTTTCGCGCACTCGTTGACCGTTTCGGCGCTCAGCCGGAGGCTATGAAGCAAGCGGGGATAGCATACGCTACGGATCAGATAATAGACCTGATAGCCAACGGCGTGGAGCATATACATATCTACTCTATGAACAAGCCGGATGTTGCAGGGAAGATAATGGATAATCTATCGGTCATAATCGATGGATGACGTACCCAGAAGAGTTGTTTTACCGTTAAAAAATTCGAGAAAGGAAGCATTTGCTGTGAGTGAGAGTCACGGCAGACGTAGGCTGTTATGAAGAGATTAAAGGAGCGCATAGGGCGTGAGCTGTTGTTTTTTGACGGAGCGCTCGGAACGAGGCTTCAGACTTTTGGTCTTGCTCCCGGAGAATGTCCGGAGGTCAAAAGTGTTACGTCCCCGGAGCTTATATACAGGATACACCGTGAATATCTGGCTTCGGGTGCGGATATCGTACTTACAAATACGTTTGGCGCGAATAGGCTCAAGCTCAACTGTGAGCATTCCGTTGAGGATGTGATCCAAAGGAGTGTCGCGATAGCCAAAAGAGCCGTTGCGGACAGCGGTCGCGACGCTTACGTAGCTTTGGATATCGGACCTACCGGTAAGCTCCTTAAGCCATACGGTGAGCTTGAGTTTGAAGAGGCGTATGACGTTTTTGCTCAGATGGTGAAAGCAGGCGTGGCATCAGGGGCGGATATGGTATCGATAGAGACGATGACCGATATCTACGAGATCAAAGCGGCAATGCTCGCGGTGAAGGAAAATTGCGAGCTTCCGCTTACCGTAACGGTGAGCTTTGACAGCTCGGGAAAGCTTTTGACGGGTGCTGACGTTGCGGTTACGGCTACGGTCATAGAGTCGCTCGGCGCGGATGCTATCGGTATAAATTGCGGCTCGTCTCCCGCTCAAAGCTTTGAGCTTTTAAAAGAGATGAGAAGATATACGTCGTTGCCGGCGGTGTTCTGCCCCAATGCCGGTCTGCCCGAGATCCGTGACGGTGTGCCGATATACAGCATATCGGCGGAGGAGTTTGCCGTGCAGATGAAGCAGGTCGCCGAATGGGGTGCGGCGATGCTTGGGGGGTGTTGCGGAACTACGCCTGAGCATATCAGACGTATGACGGAGATGTGCAAGGGGATGATACCCGTGCAGAACTTCGTGAGGGAGGATGAAAAAGTTACTTACGTGACCTCGTATTCACGAGCTGTGGCGCTCGGAGGTGTTCCGGTGGTGATAGGAGAGCGCCTTAATCCGACCGGAAAGCCCAAGCTGAAGGCGGCGCTAAGGGCAGGGGATATGGAGCACGTCAGCGGTGAGGCGATCTCTGAGGAGGAAAACGGCGCAGATATACTTGATGTAAACGCCGGACTTCCCGAGCTTGACGAAGGCGAGACCATGTGCGATATGATAACTGCCGTACAGAGCGTCTGCGAGCTTCCGTTACAGATCGATACGGCTTCTCCCGAGGTGCTCGAGCGTGCCTTGCGTCTTTACAACGGCAGACCTCTTGTAAATTCAGTCAACGGTAAACGGGACTCGCTGGAAAGGGTGCTTCCTCTCGTAAAAAAATACGGAGCCTGCGTCGTGGCGCTCACCCTTGATGAAAACGGTATACCCGAGACCGTCGAGGGAAGGATCGCTATAGCCGAGCGGATAGTGGAGTGCGCCGCCGGATACGGTATACCGAGACGTGATATAATAGTGGATACGCTCACTATGACCGTGGGAACGTGTGATACTAACGCGCGCGTTACGCTCGATGCGCTCGAATACGTAAGCGATCAGATGAAATTAAAGACCGTGCTCGGAGTCTCAAACATTTCGTTCGGGCTTCCGGAACGCGATTGTGTTACTGCGACTTTTCTTACTATGGCTTTGCAAAGGGGACTGTCAGCCGCTATCGTCAATCCTTCGTCCGCTACCGTAATGAACGCATTCGGTGCGTATCTTGCTCTTTCGGGACAGGATGCAAGCTGTCTGAGATATATCGGATCTGCAAGACGGATATCAGAGCCGAGCGGTATGGGAACACAAGGGGGGGCGCCGTGCGAAAAAAGAAGCTCCGCTGATAACGGTACGCTCAGCTCCGCCGTTATAAAAGGCTTGAAGAAACAGGCGGCGGATATTGCTACCGCCCAGGTGGAGCAACGCGGAGCGATGGAATTGATAAATGAAGAGATAATGCCTGCTTTGGATGAGGTGGGCGAAGGCTTTGCGAACAAGACATTGTTCTTACCGCAGCTTCTTATGAGTGCCGAGGCGGCAAGATCCGCTTTTTCCGTCATTCGCGAGCATATGAAAAAAAGCGGCGGTGTACGTGAGAAAAAAGGCGGAGTGATACTCGCTACGGTCAAGGGCGATATTCACGATATAGGAAAGAATATCGTGAAGGTGCTTTTGGAGAATTACGGATTTGATGTACTCGACCTCGGTAAGGATGTATCTCCCGAGACAGTATTGAGTGCGGCGGAAGAGAGCGGAATACGCCTGATCGGACTTTCGGCGCTTATGACCACGACCGTCCCGGCAATGGAGGAGACGGTATCGCTACTGCACTGTAAGCTTCCCGGTGCCGCTGTGATCGTGGGCGGCGCCGTGCTCAATGACGAATACGCGAAGGCTATCGGAGCCGATGCATACTGTCCGGACGCTATGGCTACGGTGAGATTTGCCGAGGAATACTACGCAAAACGAGCGACTGAGAATAATGCCGAATAATATCATCGGAGCGCGATATGACCGAATATGTTCAAAATGCAAGAAATATCTCCGTGCTTTTGAGCAAAGTGACAAATTTAATAAATTTCAGCGAAACCGCTTGAAAAAAGGATAAAAAAAGCGTATAATGAACAAGTGATTTTTTTAAAAAGGGGATGCCGGAAATGTTTAGGATCGGATTTGACAACGCTAAGTACATAAAGATGCAATCTGAGCTGATCAAGGAGAGGATAGATCATTTTGGCGGAAAGCTTTATCTCGAATTCGGCGGAAAGCTTTTTGATGACTATCACGCCTCGAGAGTGCTTCCCGGTTTTGCTCCCGACAGTAAGGTGAGGATGCTGGTGGAGCTGAAGGATCAGGCGGAGGTCGTAATAGTGATCAACGCCGCCGACATAGAGAAGAACAAGGTGCGCGGAGATCTCGGTATAACGTACGATCAGGACGTTCTTAGGCTCATCGACGCTTTTCGCGGTCTGGGAATATTGGTCGGAAGCGTGGTCATCGCTCAGTACAGTGAGCAACCGTCCGCCAAAGCATTCCAAAAACGACTCGAGGCGCTCGGCGTAAAGGTATACCGCCATTATCCGATAGAGGGATATCCATTTAACGTTCAGCATATAGTCAGCGACGGAGGTTACGGTAAGAACGAATACATAAAGACCAGCCGCTCGCTCGTCGTGGTCACAGCTCCCGGTCCGGGAAGCGGAAAGCTCGCGACTTGTCTCAGTCAGCTGTATCACGACGGAAAAAACGGTATATCCTCCGGATACGCCAAGTTTGAGACATTTCCTATATGGAACTTGCCGCTCAATCATCCCGTAAATCTTGCGTACGAGGCAGCTACGGCGGAGCTGAATGATATGAATATGCTCGATCATTTTCACCTGGAAGCGTACGGGGAAAAGGCTGTAAATTATAACAGAGATCTTGAGAGCTTTCCGGTGCTTCAGGCGATGTTTGAGAGGATGCGCGGAGAGTGCCCGTACAAGTCGCCCACCGATATGGGCGTCAATATGGCAGGGAAATGTATAATCGATGATGCGGCAGTTTGCGATGCCGCAAGGCTCGAGATAATACGTCGCTATTATACCGCTCTGTGTAACAAGCGCAAGGGACTTTCCGACGGTGCGGATGCGGAGAGGATAGAGAGGATAATGAATTCCGCAAATCTGATGGTGTCCGACCGTCCGGTGATATCTGCGGCTCTCGAGCGAGCGCAACAGACCTCGGAGCCTGCCGCCGCAATAGAGTTGAAGAACGGTAGGATAATAACCGGAAAGACCTCAAAGCTTCTCGGCGCGACGTCTGCGATGCTGCTCAATGCGCTCAAAGCGCTTGGCGGTATTCCGGATGAGGTCAAGCTCATATCACCGGAGATACTCGCTCCGGTACAGGACCTTAAGATAAACACCCTCGGAAATCATAATCCGAGGTTACATATAGACGAGCTTTTGATAGCGCTCTCCATATGCGCCGTCACCGATAAGGATGCTAAAGTGGCTATGGATCAGCTTTCTCAGCTGAAAAACTGCGAAGCTCATTCTACCGTTATCCTTTCGCAGGTCGATGAAAACGTTATGAAGAAGCTTGGTGTAAATCTGACTTGCGAGCCTGTCTATCAGACTAAAAAGCTGTTCCACGGTAAAAAATGACTTGTAAATAATTCATTGCCGGTTGGAGATGTAGCTCCAACCGGCAATGAATTATTTTGGGATACCTTTTAATATCTGTTCTTGGAATATCGCTCAATGTCACGGTCGGCTTGCTTCTTGGCGTCTGCCTCTCTTTTATCGTAAAGCTTTTTTCCGCGACAAAGTCCCAGCTCAAGCTTGACCTTGGAGCCGGAAAAATAGAGCGAGAGTGGAATCAAAGCAAACCCTTTTTGGGATACAAGCCCGTGTAGCTTCATGATCTCTTTTTTGTGCATAAGAAGCTTTTTGTCTCTCAGTGGCTCGCGGTTGAATATGTTTCCTTGCTCGTACGGGCTTATATGGATATTGTAGGCTATCAGCTCTCCGTTTTCGACCGTACAAAAGGAATCTTTGAGATTGACTTGACCTGCGCGTACGCTTTTTACCTCTGTTCCGAATAGGGCTATCCCTGCTTCGTATGTTTCGTCCACGAAATAATCGTGATATGCTTTTCTGTTTTGAGCTACCGTTTTTCTCGTGCTGTTTTTATCTGACATAATATCTACGTGCCTTTCGTCTGAGCGTGTTGTCGTTACCGTATATTCCTCGGTGGTTGTCAAATGGTATCTGTGATTCTTATACATCCGAGATGGGATAATTATAACACATCCTTTGAAAAAAGTCAAGGGGCGTGATCGATCTGTTTTGCTCACCCGAAAACTCGACGAAAAATGCGGTATTACAGCAATTTTTATCTGTTGATCATTATAAATAACAACGAAAGTGAGAAGATCACCCGAGTGAAATATTTGTTTTTTGATATAGAATGCGCAAATTGCGACGGCGGAAGGGGAAAGATATGCAGCTTCGGTTATGTGCTTACCGACACGTCGTTTTCCGTCCTCGATCACAAGGATCTGATAATGGATCCTTCCGCTCCGTTCAGATTGCAGAGCTATGGGCGCGAGGCTAAAAAATACATCGAGCTTGCGTATCCGGAGGATGTATTCAGGGCATCTCCGAGATTTGACCGCTTTTATGACAGGTTGAAAGAGCTTTTGTGTACGCCCGGAACATTGGTGTTTGGGTATGCTCCGGAAAACGACGCGGGATTTTTGGCTTCAGAATTTGAAAGATACAGCTTGACGCCGCTCGATTTTGAATTTTGTGACGTTCAAAGGATATTCAAGCGCCATATGCGCTATGAGGGTGCAAATCAGTTTTCGCTCACCCATGCGTGCGATGCACTCGGTATAGATGCTCCGGAAACGGCACACAAGAGTGTTGACGATGCTATGGCTACTATGCGCGTCCTGAAAAAGATATGCTTCGAGGAAGGAAGAGGCGCTCCCGAGCTTGTCGACTTGTATTCGCCGTGTACCGGAGAGCTTAGAGCCGGAGAGATGAAGGTCAGCTATTTTAAGAAGAAGCCGGAGCCTGCTCCCGGGGAAGAAAATCTTATGAAGGGTGTAAACGAGGATAATTTCAAAAAGCTTATCAAGAGGACGAGATGTAATTTTTACGGAGCGCCTCCTCAGCTTAGGGGAAAACGTCTTTGCTTTACGTATTCTTACGAGTTTGAGCATTACGGTGAAATGTGTATATTGGTGGGACTTCTTGCGGAGCATGGAGCGAGGATCACCAGAAAAGCCGGTGAATGCGATATTTACGTTCAATGTCACGATGTGAGCGCGGACGGAAAACGTTCTCGGTGCCGTCGCAGGTACGTTGTGGATAAAAGAAGGTCTGCCGGGGAGAATGTACGTTATGTTCGCTTTGAGACGTTGCTCGGTTGGCTGGGAGCGGATGAGGAGGGGCTTACCGAGCTTGCGGCGCAAAAGCGCACAGGTCTGGATGCCGAAAAGCGCGCGGAGCTTGCGCATCTGACGGAGGCGGCGGAGTGAAATGAGCGGAAAGACCGAAACAGCAATGCGCTTTACCACGGATAACGAAGAGATATTTCAGCTTTGTAATGTGCTCGATAAGTATGAGATAGCACGCAATAAGGGATATATGACGAATACAGGCTTTATCTCCGAACGCGTACAGCTGCTTGCCGACCGTATGCTGGAGCATATCGGAGCTGACCGTAGAGAATATATTTTTGACGGCGGATACGGTGGCGCTTTGCGAAAGATGCTCATCTTTCCTCCCGAACGTATGTCATCCGAAACGGTGATAAGCTCCGAAAACAGTCCTCTTGCGTTCGTGCGTATTTCATACTACCGTGAGTACAGTCTTTCGCACAGAGATATTCTCGGAGCTATACTCGGAAGCGGCGTTTCGCGCAGTGCTGTCGGAGACATACTCATTAACGATGCGGAGCATAGAGCGGATATGATAATAAGTGCCGCGATATTGCCATGGACGCTCGAAAGCTTTACTTCCGCCGGCAGGGCGACGCTGAGGGTGGATGAGATATCGCGCGAGCTTTTGTTCGTGCCGGAGCAAAAGACGGTGCTCACCAAGGATACGGTGGCATCATTGAGGCTTGACGGCATTATTTCCTCGGCTTTGGGTATATCAAGAGAAAAGGCTTCCTCTGCGGTGTCAAAGGGGCTGGTCGAGGTGGATCACTTTCCTTGTCAGCGCGGAGAAAAACAGCTTGGCGAGGGAACTGTCGTATCCGTCAGAGGATACGGAAAATTTGTACTCGAAAGCGTTGGCGAGCGCTCGAAAAAGGGTAGGATATTCATAAGCATAAAGAGATATCTGTGATATGAGCGGTATCAAAAGTGTCACGGTCGGCGGTATACGTTCATACGGAACGGGAATGAGCGTTACCGATGGCGTATGCACAAAAAATACGCAACTTAGATGTCAAATGTCAAAAAACACTTGACTTGGAAAAATCCGTGTGTTATAATCTTACGGTCGGGTGAGAATTTTGAGCCTTCGTATCCGATAGCAAAAACAAAAATCAAGATCAAGAGAGGTAATGGGCTATGGCGATCAAAAATGCATATCTTGCAGACCTTATGACGAGAGTCGAAAAGCGTAATCCGGGTGAGCCGGAATTTCATCAGGCGGTGAGCGAGGTGCTCGAGTCTCTTGAGCCGGTGGTGGAAAAGTACCCCGAGTTTATAGAGAAGGGTGTTATCGAGTCTATAGTTGAGCCGGAGCGCATAATCAAATTCAGAGTACCGTGGGTGAACGATAAGGGTGAAGTCGTCGTAAATCGCGGCTTTAGGATACAGTTCAACAGTGCTATCGGACCGTACAAGGGCGGATTGCGCTTCCATCCGTCGGTATATGAAGGAATAATCAAATTCCTCGGTTTTGAGCAGATATTCAAAAACTCACTTACCGGACTTCCGATCGGCGGCGGTAAAG
>CAZMWM010000045.1:0-14336 GCA_964570105.1 uncultured Lachnospiraceae bacterium
CACTTCAAAGGCTTGCCTTTGAAGTGTATGACACCTCATCCACCGCTACCGCGGTCCCCCTTCCCCCGCTGGGGAAGGCTCAAGGGGTACCATCTTTTTTGAAATATAATTTAAACGCGAACAAAATTTCAATCGTCAAATTTCTCGCATACCGTATTCAAATATTTTTAACTTTGGTAACTATAATATAGACAGTGGCGTTTGCTCGAATTTTTTTAAGCCGTAAGCCTCCAAGCCTTCCCCAGCGGGGGAAGGCAAAAATGGCGCACCGTAAACAAGGAGCCGATCGCCGCTACGCGGCGGTAGTAGTGTCTATGTTCACACTTATCTTGTGGTGTACCGTAGGGCGCCTTGCGCACGAATTTGCCGCGCTGAGATGCAAGTCGCGGCAAAAATCGTGCCTTTGAATACATCTGAGATTCAGGTGGCTTCGACCTTTATCATTCTGTATCCGATGCCCATATGTGTCTGAAGGAATTTGTGGTTTTTTCCGTTGACGTCAAGCTTTTTTCGGAGAGTTGCCACGAATACCCTAAGCGACAGTATCTCGTTTCCTATCGGATTTGACCACAGCTCGCTAAGGATGGTCTCGTAGGTTATGACCTTACCGATGTTTTTCGCAAGCAGACAAAGAAGCTTGTATTCGAGCAGGGTAAGGTGGAGGGGAGTTCCGGCTATGCTCACTTGACACGTGGAATAATCTATATGAAGATCTCCGTTGGTGAAGGTCGTTTCCTTGGGATCGGGAAACGTTCTTATACGCTTGGAGTGACGGATGTGCACCCTTAGTCTTGCGAGCAGCTCGGAGGGGTTTATGGGATATTTGATATAATCGTCGGCACCGCAATCGAGCGCGAAAACAAGCTCCTCGTCAGACATGGTGTCGCCGATGAATATTATCGGCTCGTACGACCAATATCTGTATTCGCGGATAAAGCGCGCTCCGTCCATATCCGGAAGGTGCGCCTCGGTAAGTATGACGTTCGGCTGGAGCCGCATCGCATGGTCGAGCGCTTCCTTTCCGGTCATGGCAAAGCTTATATCGAAATTCTGATTTGAGAGCAACTCTGAAAAGAAATTCTTTTTTTGCTCGTCGTTTATACAGATCAAAACGTTGTTTTCCATATGAGATATGAACATTCCTTTCGGGAAGCCCACATTTCGCGCTATACCGTTATCCCTACGGTCGCATATGTGGGCGTCCGACATTTTTATGTGTTCGTTCCTTTGAGCAGGTCGCGATGACGGTTTTTGCGTCGGCTCAAAGCGGACTGCTGAGAAGATCGCCTTTTTTGATCTTTCCGCCGTTTATATAGTCTGCGGAGCGCATTCTGCGCCTGTTTTCCGGAAATACGCCGAGTATTCTGAGCGTTCCTTCTCCGCAAGCTACGTCTATGACGCCGCCTTCGAGCGACGTCACCTCACCGTAGGCGGCGTTCGGAGCACGCTCGTCCAATGCTCGTGCATCGGTCAGCTTCAGAAGCGTTTCGCCGTTCCTGCAATAAGCGCAAGGGAAGGGGGAAAGTCCCCTTATACGCGCGGAAAGCGCCTTGGCAGTGTCGGAAAAGTCGATGGTAGCATCGCGATTTGTTATCTTTGCCGCGTAGGATGCGAGGGTGTCGTCCTGCTTTTCGTAGACCGCGTCCCCGCTTTCAAGCATCGAAAGCGCTTTGAGCATTCCTTTGGCACCGAGTCGTGCGAGCCTGTCGTGTACGGTCTCAAGGTTGTCGCTCTCGGTTATCGGCGTTTCGAGCTTGAGCAGCATATCACCGGTATCAAGCCCTTCAGCCATACGCATTATCGTCACGCCGGTAACGTCACAGCCATCCATTATCGCGCGTTGCATAGGAGCCGCGCCGCGGTATTTGGGAAGCAGGGAGCCGTGGACGTTAAGGCAACCGTAGCGCGGATATTCCAGCACCGATCTCGGGAGCAGCTTGCCGTACGCCGCCACCACTATCACGTCAGGAGCGTACAGCTCAAGCTCAGCCGTAAATTCCGGATCCGACAGCCTGTCCGGCTGTAATATCGGTATATCGGCACCGAGGGCGTAGGTCTTTACCGCCGACGGCATCAGCTTATATCCTCTGCCTGCCGGCTTGTCCTTTTGTGTGACGCAACAGACGGGCGTGCGTCCGCCCGAGCACATAAGCTCCAGCACCGTCGCGGCAAAATCGGGGGTTCCCATAAACATTATCTTCATATACTTGAAAGCTCCTTTCGGTGCGCTGATGGGTGAGTTGCGGTATTGGAAGGCTCGGGCGGTCGCGCGGCTCTTTGCTCCGCGCCGAGATGCCCGAGCGGAGTTGTCAATCTATATATTCTTTTATCTCTTCCGGCGTGAGCATTCTGAGCGCGTTGTCGGAATACAGTATGCCGTCAAGATGGTCGCATTCGTGGCAGATCGCTCTGGCGAGCAGTCCGGAGCCTGTTACCGTGTAACGCTCTCCGTCACGTGAGGTGGCTTCGACCGTTACCGTCATAGGGCGCGAGGTCAATCCCCATTTGCCCGGAAGCGAAAGACAGCCCTCAAGCTCTTCTTGAAGCTCCTCGGAGCGCTCTGTGATAACGGGATTTATCATCTCGTAAAGCTTTCCGTCCTCGACCTCGACCAAAACTACGCGCCTGAGCACTCCCACCTGCACGGCGGCAAGTCCGCAACCGTTGGCTTTGTGCAAGGTGTCTTTCATATCGTCAAGAAGCTTGATTATCCTCGGTGATATCTCGGTCACCTCGCGGCTGGTCTTGCGGAGCATGGGATCATCTTCTTTTATTATGTGAAGGATAGCCATAACTGTACTACCGTCCTTTCGGTCATATAGAATTGGGATTGATGTCCGCGGAAACGGATACGCTCGGGGGAAATTCCTTTCCGAAGCGCGTCATAGCCTCGCGGAAGGATGTGCGCAGAGGTCTCGAGTTTCGAAATTTGACCACGAGCCGTGCGCGGTATTTTTCGTTCAATTTGTATATCGGAGCTTCGAACGGTCCGAACATAGTGAAATATTCTTTGGAAAAGTGTTCCGCCGCCGTTTGTCTCAGCCATTCAAACAGCGTCGTTGCCGCCTTGAAGGCGTTACGCTCGTCGTCGGCTGTGACCGTGAATACCGCGATATCGCAAAAAGGGGGGAAGCAGAGGGCGGAACGGAGCTTAAGCTCGCCTTCGTAAAAGGTCGGATAATCCTGCTTCTGCGCAAGCTGTATGACGTTATGCTCCGGGGAATAGGTCTGTATGAGCGCCTTGCCCTTGTCCGAAGCGCGTCCTGCTCTGCCTATGGTCTGACAAAGCATTGAAAAGGTGCGTTCGTTCGCGCGGTAATCGTCAAGATACAGTGATTGCTCAGCCGACAGTATACCTACGAGGGTGACGTTCGGAAAATCGTGTCCCTTGGCTACCATCTGAGTGCCGAGCAGTATATCTGCTTCGTGTCGGCGGAATTTTCCGAGTATCTCGTCATACGAGAACTTTCCGGACGTGGTATCGGCATCCATACGCAAGAGCTTGGCGTTTGGCAAGAGCTTGGCGAGCTGTTCCTCAGCCATTTGGGTGCCGTAGCCCATAAATCTCATTTTTCCGAAGCCGCAGGACGGACACTTTTCCGGAACGGCAGTCCTGTGACCGCAGTAATGACAGCACAGATAGCCGTTGGGATCAAAGCGCGAGCGGTGATGGGTGAGAGAGACACTGCAATGAGGACACGTGGCTACCGCGCCGCACGACGGACAGCTGACGAAGCTGTGATATCCTCTGCGATTTAAAAGAAGTATCGCTTGCCCTCCGTCGGCGACGGTGGAGCTAAGCTCGTTTATCAAGCTTTGGCTGAAAAGCGAAAAATTTCCCACGCGCGTCTCGCTTCGCATATCGGCTATCTCGGCAGTCGGAAGCGTGGCGCTTCCGTAGCGCTCGGTTAGCTCCACGAGAGTATATATGCCCTTTTTGGCTTTGTAATAGCTTTCTATCGATGGGGTGGCGGAGGCAAGTAGCATAACCGCGTTATGCTTTGCGCATCTGAAGCGTGCGATGTCGCGGGCGTGATATTTCGGGGAGAAGTCGGATTTATAGGTGTGCTCCTGTTCCTCGTCCAGTACTATGAGACCGAGGTTTGAAAACGGTGCGAATACCGCGGAGCGTGTGCCGATGCAGACGTCGACCTCTCCTCTCTTTATCCTTCGCCACGCGTCAAAACGCTCTCCTGCGGAGAGTGCTGAATGCAGAACGGCGGTTCGTTCTCCGTAGCAAGCGGAAAAGACGGATATCGTCTGAGGTGTGAGCGATATCTCGGGAACGAGGACTATGACGCTCCTTCCGGAGGCTATCACGGCATCCATGACCGCGCGTATCACCTGTGTTTTTCCGCTTCCTGTTATGCCGTAAAGCAGTGCCGCCTTCGGCTCGCCGGAACGGGTAAGCTCTGTAAGGCGATCTGCCGCGAGACGCTGGTGCGGACTGAGACTGACGGGGGACGCCGCGCCCGATGCCGAATAAGGTATACGGTAGGTCTCCTTTCGTTCGGAGACTATATATCCGCGCCCCAAAAGTGAACGGAGCTGTGCGTGATTGGCATCCGTGGCTGACAGTAGCTTGCTTTGCTCGACCGTTCCGTTTTCGGCAAGATAGAGCAGTACCCTTCTTTGCGCCTCGGAGCGAAGCTTGAGGCTTGCGAGAGCATCGGTATCGCCGGTCAGGGTGGGCGAAAGGGAATAAAGCGTGGTGAAGCGTACGTTTGAGACTTCCTTAACGCTAAGCTCCACTCTGAGACAGCCTTCGCCCGCAAGCGTTTCAAGAGCTTTTGCCGTTTTTTTGTCTGAGCTTAGCAAAAGCTCGTTTTTGAGTACCGAGCCTTTACTTTTAACAAGCTCATAAAGCTCGCGCTCGTATGATGTGAGCGGATAGATATCGGGAAGGGGAGAGGTGCACACGACGCGCTCTTCAAAGCGCGAAAATGCGGCGGCGGGGGTGATGGTATGGATCGCGTCCGCCGTCGTGCACAGGGTATAGTCTCTCAAAAAGCCGACTAAAGCAAGCTGTTCCGCGTTCAGAGAATACGCGCGGTCAAAGACGGAGCATATCGGCTTGAGACTCTGAGCCTTTTCGAGATCATCCGAGTATTCGACCGCCGTTATAAGTGCAGTATGCGGTCGGTTGCCGCCGCCAAACGGCACGGCGACAAAATCGCCTGCCGATACGTCAAGCTCTCCCGGAAGTCTGTAGCTGAACGGACGGTCGAGCTGATATGGAAGCTCCAGAACGTACGCGGTGACTATTCCGAAGTGAGGGCGATGCCCCGAATTACCGCACATTGTCTCCGGGCGCAACTATCGTGCTGTCGTCGATCTCGTAATCGTTTCTGCTGAGACGTTCGATGGCTATTTTTACGGCTTTGTCGT
Source organism: uncultured Lachnospiraceae bacterium (assembly GCA_964570105.1). Classification (GTDB taxonomy): domain Bacteria; phylum Bacillota; class Clostridia; order Oscillospirales; family CAG-272; genus SIG673. The sequence continues at coordinate 5,389 of CAZMWM010000045.1, forward strand.
TGCAGAGCGACTGAGGGATCAGCTGTATGATGGTTTTGTCCGTCTCCTTGTTGGCGACCTGACTCTGCGCACGGTTGAACTTTTCTACGTATTCGTCCGTAACTATCCTTGCGCATTTTGCCGTGGCAACGCAAAGAACGTAGCGGTTGTACTTTCCGTCCTTGGAAAGCTCTTCGATTCCCGGTTTGATCATCATAATGGTATATATTCCTTTCAGATTGATATTTTAAACGGTCGCGGATCTTAAACGATCACTGCTCTTTGAAAAAATCCTGTATGAAGCCCGGATTTCTCGTAACTGCGCATTTGTACACGGATATGATGTCCTTGACCTGCTTTACGGTCGCATCTATCTCTCCCGTGCGGTTTATAACGATATAATCGTAATGTGGTATGAGAAGCATCTCCTTTTTGGCGGTATCCAGCCGACGGTGGATATCCTCGGGAGAATTTGTTCCTCTTCGCTCAAGGCGCGAAGCGAGCGTTCGGTAATCCGGCGGACATATCCATATGAGCAGAGCGTCCGGATATTTTTCTTTTATCTGTAATGCGCCTTGCGTATCTATCTCGAGTATCACGTGCTTTCCGGAGCCTGTATATCTGTTTATCTCGGATACGAGAGTACCGTAATATCCGCCGACGTATCTTGCGTATTCGGCAAATTCGCCGTCCTCTATCTTGCGCTTGAACTCATCCTCGCTTATGAAGTGGTAGGTCACGTCCGGAATATCGTCTCCGCGTATAGCTCTCGTGGTGACGGATACCGAGGTGACGAAATGCTCCCTGTCTGCGAGCAATCCTTTTACAACGGTACCTTTTCCGCTTCCGGCAGGACCGCTGATAACTATTATCGAGCCTTCCTCTGACATTATCATATAATTCCTTTCGGTCGGTATTTGTTAATGCTCCCGGGGTGTCTCTGCTCAGTCCACTGGATCCTCGCCGCTCTCGTCCGAGCCGTTGAGACGCGCGGATACGGTCTCGCATTGGAGCGCGGAGAGAACGATATGGTCGCTGTCGGTCACTATAACCGAGCGTGTCTTTCTTCCGCAAGAGGCGTCCACCACTCTGCCGTCCGCTCTGCCTTCGGAGACGAGCCGCTTTATGGGGGAGGACTCCGGAGAGGCGACCGCCACGACTCTTTCGGCGCATACGGTATTGCCGAAGCCTATATTTACGAATTTCATTTGACGTTCATCCTTATCCCAAGCCCGAGCTTATCGGGGTATTTATTCGAGATTTTGAAGCTGCTCGCGTATCTTTTCAAGCAGGTTTTTTATCTCTATGACCTCTTTTGTGAGACGGATATCCGATACCTTGGAGCCGATGGTGTTCACCTCTCGGTTTACCTCCTGGAAAAGGAAATCCAGCTTTCTTCCCGTCGCTTCCTCCGAGGACATAGCGTCATAAAATGCCGCGAAATGACTGTCCAGGCGCACCAGCTCCTCGTCTATCGCGGTCTTATCCGCGAATATGGCGCACTCTGTGAGGATACGCGCTTGATCCTGCTCGGCGTTCAGTCCTTCAAGGGCGGCTCGGAGCTTGGTCTCGAGCCGAGTTCTGTAAGCCTCCTGCGCATCGTCGGCGTGGGCGCGGATAAATTCCACGTGCTCACGCACCGTCTCCATCTTTCCGCACAGATCCGCGCGAAGCTTTTCGCCCTCGCTCCTTCGCATATCCAAAAATGCGCCGAGGGCTTCGTTTAGGACGGGAAGAAGCGCGTTCCAATCGCTCTCCGTATCCTCATGGGGCGCCTTGACGATGAACACGTCCTTGTTCTGAGCCACGCGCGAAACGCTGATATCGTCCTTAAGACAGAACGTATCCCTAAGCGTCTCGAGTGCCTTTACGTATTTGGCGGCGTACGCGTTGTTTATAAGTATCTCGGTGTCCTCGGCTTCGACCACGTCAATACCGATGAAAACATTCAATTTACCTCGGGTTATACCGTTCTGCTGGATATACGACCTTACTCTTTCCTCGAGAAAGCCGTATGAGAACGGAGCCTTTACGGAACAGTCGAAAAAGCGGTTATTTACGGATCTTATCTCCACCGTATAATCCTTTCCGCCGAAGGCTCCCGTGGCTTTGCCGTAAGCGGTCATACTGTATGCCATGATGTAAAAAATCCTTTCCCCGCGCCGATAAGCGCAGAACAAAGCGGATGACGCACCTTTTCACTGTGGGAACGGGGCGTCGGGATGCGAGCTTACCGATACGGTAGCCGCGCCTGTAAATATGATACTACTTTTTGAGGGGCAATGTCAAGGCTTTGTTCACAATTGTTTACAATTTCAATATCGCTTGCCGAGCTGTTGGTGCTGGTTGAGTTTTCCCCTTTATGCGGATATACGGACGACTTGTGTGCGATGGGGAGGTGTCGAAAATTAAGGAAAATTAAGATAAGAGAAAATTTTGATTTTTTTCCGAAAAGCCCTTGACAAACCGATAGAAAGGTGCTATAATAACTAAGCACGTTGGGAATACGTGTGATGCGCCCGTAGCTCAGTTGGATAGAGTGTTTGGCTACGAACCAAAAGGTCGTGGGTTCGAATCCCGCTGGGCGCGCCATAAAAGCAAGTCGTTTGGCTTGCTTTTTTTGTTTTTCCTTGAAAGTGTAAGCTCCGTTACTTGGTAACCCATAAGCTCCAAACGGCATATCCTGCGAATGGTTAGACGGTCTTGGGCGAACGGTACCGTCCGAGTGCCGTTCGGTTTCGTACGGAGGTGACAGGGGAATGAGACGGTATTTTATCCGCGGTGGGCGACCGCTTTACGGTAACGTGGAGGCGCAAGGCTCGAAAAATTCCGCCGTTGCGGTCATTATGGCGTGTATTGCGGTCAAGGGTAGGGTGCTTTTGAGACGCGTGCCGTCCATATCGGATGTTTCGGACTGTATATCGCTCATCAGATGTCTTGGTGCCGAGGTCGAACGTTGCGGAGACGGTATGCTCAGCATCGATTGTACGGAGCTTTCTCATAACGGCGTGCCGGAGACGCTTACGTCAAGATTGCGAGCATCCTCGTACCTTATGGGGGCGGAGCTGAGCCGTTTCGGTAGTTGCCGTGTTCCGAAGCTCGGCGGCTGTGCGCTCGGTGCCCGTCCGATAGATCTGCATCTGTATGCATTTTCGGCGCTCGGTGCGCGTTCATACGGTGAAGGGGAGGATGGCTCTATCGGATTTCCCGACGGTGTCGGTGTGGGAGGGAGGATCGTTTTCCCGAGGATCACCGTCGGCGGAACCGTGAATGCATTGCTTGCGTCCGTTTGCGCTACCGGGGAGACGACATTATCGAATTGCGCAAGAGAGCCGCACATATGCGATCTTGCGAGCTTTTTAAGCAGATGCGGCGCCAAGATCGACGGGATAGGAACGTCCGAGATGCACGTTTGCGGCGTTGAAGAGCTTCACGGCTGTGAATTTACGCTTTCCGGTGATATGATAGAAGCCGGCACTTACCTGATAGCCGGTGCGGCGAGCCGCGGAATAGTGAGCGTCAATGGCATCGAGAGCGTCCAGCTCGCCGCTCTTTTCGAAGCGCTCGGCGAGATGGGCGCGGAGGTGACCGTGGGGAGGTACGGCGCGGCAGTGAACGGCAGAGGACCTCTGCGAGCCTGTCATGTACAGACCGAGGAGTACCCCGGATTTCCGACCGATCTTCACCCACCGCTTGCCGTTATGATGAGCGTGGCGAGCGGTGAGAGCAGAATGACCGAGGGAATATTTTCATCCGCGCGATTTAAATATCTTGACGGTCTTATGTCTATGGGGATGAGCGCATCGGTGGAAGGAGATACGGTGCGGATAGAGGGAGGAGGCTCGCTCTTATCGGCAGAGGCGATGGCTACGGATCTGCGCGGAGGTGCCGCACTCGTCATCGCCGCGTTATGCGCCGAGGGAGTGAGCGTGATAAGCGGCGTGGAGTACATCGAAAGAGGGTATTCTTTCCTTCCGGAGAAGCTTCGTGCGCTCGGTGCGGATATCACCGTCTCGGACGGATGATGAGAGAGGAGAACGCACAAAAGCTCCGATGACCGTCATTCATCGGAGCTTTCGCTGTGTCGTATTCGGGTGTGTATATCTCAACTGTTCTGTCCGTCAAGATAGCGGCAAGCCGCAACTGCAGCGACCGTGCCGTCGGCTGTGGCGGTGGTTATCTGGCGTATCGTCTTGGCTCTGCAGTCTCCGGCAACGAAAACACCGGGAGTTTGCGTATTACAGCTCTCGTTTGATGCTATATAGCCTTGTGCATCCAGTGAACAGACAGCCGTGAACGGTGCGTTTTCCGGGATAAGCCCGATAGCGACGAACAAGCCGTCGGTCTCGAGCCGTGTATGCGTGCCGTGGGCGGTATCGCTTAAGAGTATCGATGTGATCTGCTCCCCGTCGCTCTCTATCCCTTCGACGACCGTGTTGAATATCACGTTGACGTTCTTTAACTGTGAAAGCTTGGATATGAGCTTGCTCTCGCCTGTAAGAGTAGCGAGATTTTGTATCACGGTCACATTCGCGCACACATCCGCAAGATGCAACGCTTCCTGTAGCGCGGAGTTTCCGCCGCCGACGACGCAAACGCGCTTTCCGGAGTAAAACGCGCCGTCACATACCGCGCAATATGATATGGGGTGCTCATCTTCGTCCGCAAGTCCCAAGGTGCGGTGCTTGGAGCCTGAAGCTATTATTACGCTTCTTGCGCGATACTCTCCGTATTCGCCCTTAAGCACCTTGATATCGCCATCCGTATCCACCGAGGTCACGGTGTCAAAATCAAGTCTTGCGCCGAGCGCTTCGGCTTGCTCCGAGAGCTTGCAGGCAAGCTCGTTTCCGCTTATGCTCGGAAACCCGGGATAATTTTCTATCTTCGGGGATCTTGCCATCTGTCCGCCGATACCTTCTTTTTCAAGGATGATGACGCTTTTATTCGCCCTTCCTGCGTAGATAGCGGCGGTAAGCCCTGCAGGACCTGCTCCGACTATCGCGATATCGTAGATATTACCGTTGTCCATCGTTTGGGATCACCTCGTTTTTTTCTTGTGAGCATACCCACGGTCATTTGGCGACGGTGCTGAGGGCATTCTCCGCAAAGCCTCTGATGTTTGAAACGTTCTGGTATTTTTCCGTTCCGTTCTCGCTTATAACGACAAGCGTCGGTGCCTGCTTTATACCGTATTCGTTCACAAGTGCGCGATTTTCCGCTTCGTCCGCGTATATCGTTTCGTATTCCGCTCCGGCTTGGTCGAGAAATCTTTTTGCCGCCTTGCAATTGGGGCAGGTATGCGTTGCGAACAGGAGCATACGGGGAGCGTTCTCCGATATCCCGTCCTCACACTGCGAGGCGTCCGCATCCGCAAACGAGTTCTTGAGCGTGGGATGATTTTCGAGCGAACGGTCTATATTGTATACCAACCTATCCTTAAATTCCTGTGCTTTTCCGTCGTTCCAATTCTGTACCGGACGGTAATATCCGGTTATACGGCTGTACACCTCCGCACGTGCTCCGCAATGAGGGCAGAGCTTGACCTCGCCGGCGAGGTAGCCGTGAGTCGGGCATATGGAATACGTGGGCGAGAGAGTGTAATACGGCAGCTTGTAATTATCGGCGATCTTCTTAACGAGCGCCGCCGCACTCTTCCAGCTCGGAAGCTTTTCTCCGAGGAATGCATGGAACACCGTTCCCGAGGTATACAGCACCTGGATGGGATCCTGTATATCGAGCGCTTCGAAGATGTCGTCGGTGTATCCGACGGGAAGATTTGAGGAATTGGTGTAATAGGGAACTCCGCTGTCCTCCGAGGCGGTAATGATATCGGGATAACGCTTCTTATCGTGCTTTGCAAGACGATAAGAGGTGGATTCCGCGGGCGTCGCTTCAAGGTTATAAAGGTCGCCGTATTCCTCCTGATAGTCGGACAGACGTGCCCTCATATGCTCGAGCACCTCGGCTGTGAAGCGCTGAGTCTCCGGATGCGTCATATCCTTTCTTATCCATCTTGCGTTCAGTCCCGCTTCGTTCATTCCGACAAGTCCTATGGTGGAGAAATGATTTTCGAACGAAGCCAGATAACGCTTGGTGTACGGATAGAGACCTTCCTCGAACAGCTTGGTTATGACCGTCCGCTTTGTCTTGAGCGAACGCGCCGATATATCCATTATCTTATCCAGACGCTTGTAAAATTCCTCCGGAGTGCTCGAAAGATACGCTATCCTCGGCATATTTATCGTTACGACGCCGATAGAGCCGGTGCTCTCGCCGCTTCCGAAAAATCCGCCGGTCTTTTTGCGAAGCTCCCGCAGATCCAGACGCAGACGGCAGCACATACTCCGTATATCCGAGGGCTGCATATCGGAATTGACGTAATTTGAAAAATAAGGCGTTCCGTACTTCGAGGTCATCTCGAACAGCAGCTTGTTGTTCTCCGTCTCCGACCAATCGAAATCACGCGTTATCGAATAGGTGGGTATCGGGTATTGGAAGCCTCGTCCGTTCGCATCGCCCTCGATCATGGTCTCGATGAACGCGCGGTTTATCATATCCATCTCGGGCTTGCAATCCTTGTACTTGAAGTCCATCTCCTTGCCGCCGACTATCGCGTTAAGCTCCGCAAGGTCGTCCGGCACGGTCCAGTCAAGCGTTATGTTCGAGAAGGGAGCCTGAGTTCCCCAACGGGACGGTGTGTTCACGCCGTAGATGAAGGATTCGATGCATTTTTTGACCTGAGGATACGAAAGCGCGTCCGTCTTTACGAACGGGGCAAGATACGTGTCAAAGGATGAGAAGGCTTGAGCGCCCGCCCATTCGTTCTGCATTATTCCGAGAAAGTTTACCATCTGATTGCAGAGCGTTGAAAGATGCTTCGCGGGAGCTGAGGTGATCTTACCGGTTATTCCGCCAAGCCCCTCGGTTATCAGCTGCTTCAGCGACCAGCCGGCGCAATATCCGGTGAGCATGGAAAGATCGTGAAGGTGTATGTCCGCGTTGCGGTGAGCGTTGGCTATCTCGTCGTCGTATATCTCGGAGAGCCAATAGTTGGCGGTTATCGCTCCGGAGTTTGAAAGGATAAGACCTCCGACGGAATAGGTGACGGTGGAGTTCTCCTTTACGCGCCAATCGTTGATCTTTACGTAATTATCCACTATCTCCTTGTAATCAAGTATGGTGGACTTCATATTACGGAGCTTTTCGCGCTGTCTGCGGTAGAGGATATAAGCCTTAGCCACGTCCGCATAGCCTGCCTGAACGAGTACGGTCTCGGCGCTGTCCTGTATATCCTCGACCGCGATAAGACCGTCTCTTATCTTCGGCTCGAAGTCTGCCGTGACCTTGAGGGCTATGAAGTCTATCACTGATCTGTTGTACTGCTTGTCAAGCGCATCGAAGGCGTGCTCGATGGCGCCGGATATCTTGCAGATGTCGAAATCCGTTATGCTTCCGTCTCTTTTTTGTACCTGATACATTTTTCTGTATACCGATCCTTTCCTTTGCGTATCTGCGTCAGATCTTCTTTGTCAGATCTGTTTTTTTGACTTTGATCATACGCCGCGCAAGGCGGCATTCGGAACTGCGCGTCGCGCGACGTTCAGAAACGTCTCAAGCTCCGTTATGCTCGGTGGGGTGAGACGCCGTTCTTTTTCAAGAAGGTCGCCCGTGTCCCTAAAGCACTGTATATAGTATCTCTCGGCGCCGCGTATCCATTCGGCTATGCCCGATATATCGCTCTCATCGTGCAGCTCGTGCACCGCGGTCGTGCGAAATTCGTACTCGACGTCTCCGCGCATCAGCAGCTTTATGCTTTCGCTTACCTTATCCGCGCAGTCGATACCGGTGACGCTCCGATACTTTTCCGGAGAGCTTTTTATATCCATGGCGACGTAGTCGACAAGCCCCAAGTCAAGTATCTCCCCGAGACGTGACGGATACGTTCCGTTGGTGTCCAGCTTTACCGCAAATCCGCGAGCCTTGATCTCCCTGAGAAAACGGACGGTATCCTCCTGCATCAGCGGCTCGCCGCCGCTTACCGCGACGCCGTCCAAAAGTCCGACGCGCCTGTCAAGAAACGAAAAAAAAGCTTCCTCGGACAGCTGCTCGCGATCTCCGAGGACGAGCGAAGGATTGTGACAGTAAGGGCATCGCAGGTCGCAACCGCGGGTAAAGACCGTGCAGGCGATCCTTCCCGGAAAATCGAGAAGGGTATTCTTCATAAGTCCGCCAAGTAGCATATATAGCAGAACGCTCCCGGTAAAAAAATACGCCGACATCATAAAAAACACAATATATCGTGTTTTCAGCGTGACCATTATACTATATAATCTGCTCTTTGTCAATCGGTAAATTGTACAATAATCTCACTGAAATTTCTACGTAAAAAATTTTGGCGTCGAAAATTACCTAAATGAGGGAATTATTCGCTGCGGCATTTGATCTGCTCCGAGAGTGCCGTGTACATTTCCGGAAGCTCTTTTTTTACGTTCATTGGGCGCTTGCCGTCTAAAAGAAAGCAATGAGCGCTCTTTCCCGTGAACACGACCTCTCCGTTACTTGAATTTGTGATGCGATACGAAAAGACAAGCTTTATTCCGTTGAAGCTCTCCGCGTTTATATCTATGCTCAGCACGTCGTCAAACGTCGTGGAGCGGCAGTATCTGCATTCCAGCTCGAGCACAGGGGAGGTTATCCCACTCGCCTCGAGCTTTGCGTAACCGTGACCGATCTGCCGCAAAAACTCGATCCGCGCTTCCTCGGCGTACTTAAGATAATTTGAATGATGCGTCACGCCCATCCTGTCCGTTTCGTGGTAATGTACCTTGCGTATATATTCCATTTTCTGTTACCTCTGTGCAAAAACGATTTCTTTTCCCGCCGTAGGACGGTTTTGTGCATTTTGCTATCAAGGGGGACGTTTTTTAGCCAAGCTCGATCATGATAAGCTCGGGGGCATTGTTTATCCT
>CAZMWM010000046.1:0-14204 GCA_964570105.1 uncultured Lachnospiraceae bacterium
CTAACACAGACAGGGCGTACCTTCGCCACTAAAGTGGCGCGGAGTTTGGGTGGTTTAAGGATACACGCCCTGAATTAGTTCTAACATAGATTGGGCGTACCTCTGTGATGGAATATCCCATTTCAACCGCGAAGCTACTCAGAAGCTTTTGCCCAGCTTTTCTCGAAAAGCTGGCGCGTAACAACGGCGAAGCCTTGTTACGCCGAGTTTTCTCGCAGAGAAAACTATTTTGACCGAAGGTCAACTCTATTTGCCGAAGCTTTTTTCAAAAAACGGTGTCAAGAAAAGAGTTGAAATGCAAGGTGTACTGCCGTGCACAGGAGCATTCCGGTGAGTGTTGGGAGGATGGCTGAGAGCGTGGTCAGCCAAAGTGAATGAGTTTCTTTGTGCACGGTTGCGAGTGTTGTGGCGCAAGGAAAGTGGCAGATGCAGAACAGTACGGTGCATACAGCCGTTTCGGCAGTCCAGCCATTTGAGACAAGGACGGTCTTTAGGGTGTCGTTACCTATCTCCGTTATCAGCGAGCTTTGCGTGTATATCATCACTGTTAGCGGCAGAAATATCTCGTTTGCCGGAAGTGCGAGCACGAATGCGAGCAGGATAACGCCGTCAAGTCCCAATAGCTTTGCGAAGGGGCGGATAGCTTCGCTTACACACGTGAGCATAGGTGATGCGCCGATACTGACGTTTGAAGCTATCCAAATGAGCAGACCTGCCGGAGCCGCTACCGTTATCGCTCTGCCCAAAACGAACAAGGTCCTGTTGATAACGGAGCTTACGAGTATCCGTCCCGGCTGCGGTGGGCGGTATGGCGGAAGCTCGAGGATGAACGCAGACGGAACGCCGCGAAAGAGTGTTGCCGATAACAGACGTGAGACTGCGAGCGTTATGACGACGGAAAAGCAGATAGCCGCAGTCAGTCCGATCGCGGCGACTGCCGTGTCCCATATACCGCCGAACGAGAGAAAGAGCGTCATCAGCACGGTCAGTGTGGGGAAGCGTCCGTTACACGGGGTAAATGCGTTCGTTACTATGGCTATTAGGCGTTCGCGAGGTGAGTCGATTATTCGGCATCCGGTAACTCCCACGGCATTACAGCCAAGTCCCATACACATCGTGAGCGATTGCTTCCCGCAGGAGCGGCAACGTTTGAAGCACGGATCAAGCTCAAAAGCAACTCTCGGCAGATATCCGAGGTCCTCGAGCAGTGTGAACAGAGGAAAAAATATCGCCATCGGCGGAAGCATCACGGATACTACCCATGCGACCATGCGGTAGATCCCGAGGATAAGTGCGCCTGCGAGCCACGTCGGGATGCCTACCGTCAAAGCGCCGTTGTACAGTACGTCCTGAAGTCCGAAAAGCGCTCTTTGCAATAATTGAGACGGAACGGTCGCGCCCCGTACCGTGATCCACAGTATCAGGGCGAGAAGCGCGAGCATTACGGCAATTCCCGAGAATTTGCCGAGTATTATGCGATCCGCTCGCGCGTCGGCGTCGCCTTTTGCGCGTTTTTTTGAGCGGAATACGCATTCATCTGCGAGCTGTTCCGCGCGTTTTATCGGCGCTTGGTGTATCTGCTCAAGTACGCTTTGAGGCGAGTTCTCCGTCTCCCGCAGTCGCGCTTTGAGCTGTCGGGCGAGCTTGGTATCCTCTTTATCCGCATTCTCAAAAGCTTCATCTCCGTCTGTTTTTGATGTGGCGATCTCGCAGAGTTTGGTCAGCTCTCCGATCGCGGCGCAACGCTTTAGCGGTACATTTTTCGGGGAATTGCCGCGTCTTTGCGTGATATCATCGGTGCTTGCGACGGCGTTCAGTATTGATGCCGTCGGCTCGGGGTAGTCGAACGGCGGTCGGTATTCGGACGGTGAGACGCAGACGTTCTTTATCGCAAAAAGCAGTTGGTCAAGCCCCTTTTTGCTTCTTGCGCTCGTTCCGACGCACGGCAAGCCTGTGAGAGTTGACAGCTTCTCAAGGTCGACGTTCACGCCCTTGCGCTTGGCTTCATCCATCAAATTCACGCAAATTACCACGTCTTTGTGTATTTCGGCTATCTGTAATGCGAGTATTAGGTTGCGTTCAAGGCAGGTGGCGTCGCAGACGACAATAACGGCGTCCGCTTTTTGGGAGCAGAGCATATCTCTTGCAACGCGCTCCTCGCCCGTCTGAGTGTTCAGGGAATAGCACCCCGGTAGGTCTAATATGCGGTATACGTCTCCGTCGTAGCGATATTCTCCCACCGAGATGCCGACCGTTTTTCCTGCCCAATTCCCGGTGTGCTGTTTCATTCCCGTGAGGGCATTAAAGACCGTGCTCTTTCCGACGTTGGGATTACCTGCGAGCGCTATCTCGTACCGTTTCTCTTCTTTGATCACGTCAGCACTCCCCCATATCCTTTACGCAGATACGGGACGCGGTCTCGCTTCGCAAGGCTATCTGCGCCCCTCTTATGCGGTACGAGCTTATCCCTTTTCTTACTATGATCGGTGATATCTCCGTTCCGTTTATCATCCCAAGCTCGCACAGTCGCCTGCGCATATCCGAGTCGGTATCGACCGAGGTAACGGTGTACACTCGCCCTTGAGATGCTCTGTCAAGCGTTATAACGTCACTTGTCACTGTATCGCCTTTCGTTACGTGTTTTTATTACATTATATGCTTGACGCAAAGAAAAGCAACGCCGTCGGCATCCGACCGACGGCGTTGTGATGATAGCGTGAAAATGAAGCGGAGACACCGATATGCTCTCGGCGCAAGGGTGAGAGAGCTATGCGGTGTTGAGGTTTTACGGGTGGAGCTTTTTTATGGTGCGCACGTCCGAGAGCATCCTCAGCATATCGCGCACGAGAAGCACCTTGGACGAGCTTTGGTCGTGGCTTATAACGCTTACGGGCAATTCCTTTACCGCCATTCCGTGACGGTCTGCAAGTATCAGCACCTCAAGATCGAAGGCGAAGCCCGTTATCTTACATTCCGAGAAGATGCGTTTTGCCGCGTCTGTGCGAAATCCCTTGATGCCGCATTGCGAATCGGTCTGCTTAAGCCCGGAAAGGCATTTCAGAAGCCTTATATAGAGCATCGAAGCCTGTTTTCTCAGTGCGGTGTAGCTGTTGTAGCCGTCCGGGTGGATAGCTCGGGAGCCTATCACGAGAGAGTACCGTCCGCTCAAAAGCGCATCTTCTATCCTACGTACCGCTTGCATTCCGTACGCAAGGTCGCAGTCGGTGAAGATCACGAAGCGTCCTTCGGATGCGAGCACACCTCGCTTTACCGCCGCTCCCTTTCCCTCGTTGTGCTCGCCTTTTATCAGGCGCATACCGGGCGTCGCGGCTACCGCGGCGCTTATCATATCTGCGCCTCCGTCCGTGCTTCCGTCGTCCGAGAATATCACCTCGCGTCTGCCGGGCGCTTTGCCGAGCCAACACCTGAGACGCTCAAGAGTGGAGGGGAGCGTCTTTTTTTCGTTATATACAGGTATGACGAGACTGAGCGTTACATTGCCGTTGTCATATTTACGCTCCACGTTGTTCTCCTCCTCTCGGGGGCAGGATGTCGTCTCTTCGGGCGTTATTTTACGTCTACGATGGACTCGTCCCATACGTCGGGCGCTTCGTAGCCCAAAAGGTTGACGGTGGTCGCCGCTACGTTGGAAAGTCCGAAGGAGCCTTCCTTGACGGTATATTTATCGGAGTAGCGGTTATCGTAGATGATGCAGGGAACTGCGTTGAGGGTGTGGCTGGTCTTGGCTTTGCCAACTTTAGGCTGTTTGGTCTTTTTGTCGATCTCATACATCTCGTCGGCGTTTCCGTGGTCTGCGGTTATTATCGCTACGCCACCGACCTCGTCGATAACGGGCAGTATCCTTGCAAGCTGCAGATCGAGTGCTTCCATGGAGATCCTCGTTGCCTCGAGTGAGCCGGTATGTCCCACCATATCTCCGTTGGGGAAATTACAACGGATATATCCGTACTCTCCGGAGCGAATAGCCTTTATAAGTGCGTCGGTTATCTCTGCGCACTTCATCCACGGTCTCTGCTCAAACGGAACGACATCCGAGGGGATCTCGAGGTAATCCTCGAGCGTCTCGTCGAACTTGCCCGAACGGTTGCCGTTCCAAAAGTAGGTGACGTGACCGTATTTCTGAGTTTCCGACAGTGCGAATTGCTTTACGCCCGTCTTTACGAGGTATTCGCTCATGGTGTCGGTTATCTCGGGAGGAGCGACGAGGTAATGGGAAGGAACGTGGAGGTCACCGTCGTATTCGAGCATACCTGCGTAGAATACCTTGGGAACTCTCACTCTGTCAAATGCGGAAAAATCATCTCCGCTCTCGAACGCCTTGGATATCTCTATCGCGCGGTCGCCGCGGAAGTTGTAGAACACGACGCTATCTCCGTCGTTTACCGTTCCGACGGGTGTGCCGTTCTCGGCTATGACGAAGGGCGGAAGGTCCTGGTCGATCGCCTTGGTCTCGGCTCTGAGCGTTTTTATGGCTTCCTCGGCTGATGAGAACTGTCTGCCTTCGCCGAGCACGTGGACGTGCCAGCCGGCTTCCACCATAGCCCAATTAGCCTCGTAACGGTCCATGGTTATCTTCATCCTTCCGCCACCGGACGCGATCTTTATATCAAAGCTGTCCGAACGGAGCGAGGAGATAAATTCCTCGAAAGGCTCGACGTATTCCAGCGCCGATGTCTCTCCGACGTCTCTGCCGTCAAGAAGGATGTGTATCCTTACTCTCTGTACGCCGTCGTTCTTAGCTTGCGCGATCATCGCCTTAAGATGATCTATGTGCGAGTGGACATTTCCGTCCGAGAAGAGACCGATAAAGTGCAGGGTATGACCGTTTGCACCCTCGGTGAGTGCCTTCCAAGTGTCGGATGTGAATATCTTGCCACTCTCTATCGAATTTGAGACGAGCTTTGCGCCCTGTGCGAACACCTGTCCGGCTCCGAGCGCGTTATGACCGACCTCGGAGTTGCCCATATCGTCGTCCGAGGGAAGTCCGACCGCCGTGCCGTGAGCCTTTAGGCGGCGCATCGGGTATTTTGCCATGAGCATATCGAGCGTCGGGGTGTTGGCGAGCGCGACGGCGTTACCGCAGTTATCCGGAGCCAAACCCACTCCGTCCATTACTATCGTTACCACCGGACCTTCAACGCCCTTGAAGCTCTTGAGTTTGTTAAGTGAAGCTGCCATTTTTTCAGATCCTTTCTTTAGATGGGATATTATCGTCTACCAAGTATTATACACGCAAATTGTGAATAGTCTGTGTATCGCCTGTCATTTAAGTGAAAATTATTGACAAACCGAATTTATCGTGGTAAAATGTTTTTTGTATCAGTTCAGTCGGGCGGCGAGTCGGCTCTGAGATCGACTTTGGCGCCTGATGCAAACGAAGGGGGGATAACATTGGTAAGACCGTATTTCACCGTGATAACCGTCTCGTACCGAGCCGGAGAGGCGCTTTTAAGGACTGTTGAAAACGTGCTGGCACAAAGCTTCGCTTCCCTTGAGTTGATAGTGAAGGACGGCGGCTCGGACGACGGATCGATAGAGACTCTCTGCGGTATAGACGACAGGCGGCTGAGAGTTGTAGTAGAGAAGGATGCAGGGATATATGACGCTATGAATGCGGCGATAGCGCTTGCGAGTGGCAGGTATATCTGCTTTATGAATTGCGGCGACACCTTTGCCGATGCGAACGTGCTTGAGGATATTCACACCTTCGCCGAGAGCTTGTTTGACGGTGCTGTTTCCGCGCCCGACGCGGTAATTTACGGGGATATAAAGGTCGACGGGGTGTTTTACCGCCAGCCCGAACGTATCACGGACTTCTATCTTTACCGCCGTCCCATCAATCATCAAAGTATGTTTTTCGGTCGCGGAGTTTTTGATGCGCACGGCGTTTACGGGCTTGCTTACGCAACGCGCGCGGATCACGAGCTTACCCTGCGTGCTTGGCGAGGTGGCACCGAGCTTGTGCATATAAAACGGTTGGTATGCGAATATGAGGGCGGTGGATTTTCCGAGGAGAGCCAAAGGCGAGCCGAACGGATAGCGGAGCTTAAGAGCATAAGAAAAAAGTATTTTACCGCATCTCAAAGACGCCGTTACGATGCGCTTCTGTTTTTCAGTATGAGACGTCTGCGCAGTCGCATTGCCGGAGGTGGCTCGCCACGGTGGCTGAGACGGATATACAATGCGCTGGTCGGAAGGTTTAACGGATAAATATGTGATATTAAGAAAGGCATGGTCATAAAAATGTCAGTCTCAAACGCCGATGACGCGGTAATTCCCCGAAAAAACGCATAGGAACGAACAAGGGAGGATGGTCTATGTCCGAAAAAAAAAGAGTGCTCATAGTTTACGAGAGCCTTAATATCGGCGGAAGCACTACGAGCCTTATAAATCTGCTTCGTGGCTTTGATAGCGAACGGTACGAGCTTGATCTTATCCGTTACAGACGTTCCCCGAGTGAGTGTGCGGATATGCTTCCGGGGTGGGTGAGGACCTTGGATGACGCGGCAAAACACGGGAAAACGTCTCCGGCGGTCGCTGTAAAGGCTTTAAAGCTGGCTTTTTCACCTTCCTTTTACCGCGCGATGTTGGCAAAGCGTCGCGGCGCTTCCAAATACGCCGTTCAGCAGCATATGGCTTACGCGCGGCTGAGACTCAGTCGCAAGACGGAAGGAAGATACGATGCTGTTATCGGTTACCTTGAAGGATGGAGCAATGCTTACGCGCTCTCCCGACTCGTTCGTGCGGAACGCAGGATAGTATTTATCCACCACGATTACGCCTCGGCTGGAGATGTTCCGGATATCGACCGTCGGGCATTTGCCGGGGCATCCGCGATAGTTACCGTCTCGGAAAGCTGTCGAAAGAGATTTTCTGCGGTGTTTCCGGAGCTTTCAGGGCGTGTTCACGTTATCGAGAACGTGTTCGATCCGCCGGCGGTCAGGGCTTCTGCGGACGGTACTGCGCTCCCCGATGGGATCGGACATTTCGACATCCTAACGGTCTGCCGCGCCGATATATACGTTAAAGGCTTGGACAGACTGTTGAGTGTTGCGGAAAAGCTCCGCAAAAACGGTTATCGCTTCCGTTGGGGACTGCTCGGCGTCTCGGACTCGGGTGATTTTCATCGGCTGTACTTGCGATACGGACTTGACGGTTACGTTGTTCCGCTCGGAGAGGTCTCCTCTCCGTATCCGTTTTTCAGACGCGCAAGCATCCTTGCGGTGACTTCGCGCCACGAAGCGAGACCTATGGTGGTGACAGAGGCTCAGATACTCGGACTTCCGTGTATAGTTACAGATTATTCCTCCGCCCGTGAGCAGGTGCGTGACGGCGTGGACGGGCTGGTGGTGGAAAACAGCGAAGAGGGCATTTATTCGGGGATCTGCCGCGTCCTTGAACATCCGGAGCTGATCGAAGGGTTTGCGGACGGTCTGAAAGACCGATGCTTTGACGGCTCTGCGTCTTATGCGACGCTGTACTCGCTGATAGACGGAGAGACGGGCGATGGAGCCGCTCGGTCACAGATTTAACTTATGCGCGGAGGAAAATTCTTTTTCAGTTCATATGATATTGATATACTTGAAGATATGCGGACGCTCGGCGTCTTGGGTAAGGCTTTGTAACGAAGGATGATACGTAAAGATGGGAAGCTTTAAATTACATTCGGATTTTATCCCGACGGGCGATCAGCCTGCCGCTATCGAAAAGCTCACACAGGGCATCAGAAACGGTGACAGGATGCAGACTCTTCTCGGCGTTACCGGATCGGGAAAGACGTTCACCATGGCAAACGTTATTGCACGTATCGACCGACCGACCATCGTGCTCGCTCACAATAAAACGCTTGCGGCGCAGCTCTGCTCCGAGTTCAGAGAGTTCTTTCCGGAAAACGCGGTCGAGTATTTCGTTTCTTATTACGATTACTATCAGCCGGAGGCGTATATTCCGGGTAAGGACGTCTATATAGAGAAGGATTCGCTGGTCAACGACGAGATCGACCGTCTAAGGCACAGTGCCACGTCGGCTCTTTTCGAGCGCCGAGACGTGATAATAGTTTCCTCCGTGTCCTGTATATACAGCCTCGGAGATCCGGAGGAATACGAGAAGCTGGTGCTGAGTCTCCGTCCGGGAATGCAGATCGAGCGTGAACAGCTTCTGCGCAGACTGGTCGCGATAAGCTACGACCGCAACGACCTGAGCCTGACCAGAGACAAGTTTCGTGTGCGCGGCGACGTTATCGAGATACATCCGGCAAGCTCGGAAACGCTTATCCGCGTCGAGCTGTTCGGAGACGAGATAGACAGGCTCACGGAGGTACACGGAGTTACGGGAGAGGTGCTTCGCGAGCTTTCGTACGCGGCGATATTTCCGGCTACGCACTATGCGGTATCCGCCGACAGAAGGGAAAGCGCCATTGACGCGATCCTCTCGGAGATGGAGGAGCGAGCAGAATATTTTCGCTCGCAGAACAAGCTGATAGAAGCGCAACGCATCGAGGAGCGAACGCGTTACGATATGGAGATGCTTCGCGAGATCGGATATTGCAGCGGTGTGGAGAATTATTCGAGAGTTCTGACGGGCAGAGCGCCCGGAAGCGTTCCGTACACTCTCTTGGACTATTTTCCGCGCGACTACGTTATGTTCATAGACGAGTCGCACGTTATGCTCCCTCAGGTCAGAGGAATGAGCGGAGGGGACAGAGCGCGAAAGGAAAATCTTGTGGAGTACGGCTTCCGCCTTCCGTCCGCGTTCGATAACCGTCCGCTGAGCTTTGACGAGTTTACCGAAAAGCTCGGTCAGGTCATCTGCGTAAGTGCGACGCCGGGACAGTACGAGCTTGAGCATTCCACGCAGGTGGTAGAGCAATTGATCCGACCTACCGGGCTTTTGGATCCGAGAGTTGAGGTCAGGGGCACGGAAGCGCAGATAGACGATCTTATGGGTGAGATATTTGCCCGTTCGGAGCGCGGAGAGAGGGTGCTCGTTACGACGCTTACGAAAAAGATGGCGGAGGATCTGACCGAATTTTTACAGCTCAACGGAATAAAAGTCAAATATATTCATCACAACGTGGACACCATGGAGCGTATGGAGATAATAAGAGATCTGCGGCTCGGGGTGTTCGACGTGCTCGTCGGTATAAATCTGCTCCGCGAGGGACTTGACCTTCCGGAGGTATCACTTGTGGCTATACTTGATGCGGACAAGGAAGGTATGCTCCGTTCCGAAACGGCGCTCATACAGACCATAGGACGCGCCGCAAGGAACGCGGACGGGTTGGTCATAATGTATGCGGATACCGTTACGGGTACTATGAAGCGTGCGATAAGTGAGACGGAAAGACGTCGCGCGATCCAGAGCGAGTACAACGCCGAAAACGGTATAACGCCGAAAACGGTGATAAAGCCCGTGCGCGACATCATAGACGTGGGCGCATCCGGAAGCGATAATTCCTCCGGCGGCGCGGATGGCGGCAAAAAGAAGAAAAACAAAATGACGGAAGCGGAGCGCGAAAGAGAGATAGTGGCTCTCACGGAAAAGATGAAAGACGCGTCAAGGCGGCTTGAATTTGAGCTTGCGGCGAAATACCGAGACAAGCTCGCAGAGCTTAGAGGATATAAAAAGCAGTGAGCTTGACGGTATCGGAAAGGACTGAATACAATGGCTTCATCATATATACGGGTACGCGGCGCAAGAGCCAACAACCTTAAAAACGTAAACATCGACATACCGCGCGACAAGCTTGTGATATTTACCGGGCTTTCAGGCTCCGGAAAATCCTCGCTCGCGTTCGACACCATATACGCGGAGGGACACAGGAGATTTGTTGAGTCGCTCTCGTCGTACGCAAGGATGTTCATTGGTCAGCTGGACAAGCCGGAGCTGGACAGCATAGACGGACTTTCTCCGGCTATCTCGATAGATCAAAAGACCACATCGAAAAATCCACGTTCCACCGTCGGGACGGTGACGGAGATATACGACCATCTCAGGCTGATGTACGCCCGTCTCGGGATACCGCACTGTCCGATATGCGGAAAAGAGATACGTCAGCAGTCGCTCGATCAGATAATCGAGAGGATACTTGCTCTTCCAGACGGCGCACGTTTTATGGTGCTCGCCCCCGTCGTGCGGAGTAAAAAGGGACAGCATGAAAAGGTGCTGGAGGATGCGAGGAAGAGCGGATACGTCCGAGTGAGGGTGGACGGAAGCCTGTACGACCTGTCGGAGGATATAAAGCTCGATAAGAATTTAAAGCACGATATCGAGATAGTGGTCGACCGATTGGTGAAGCGCGATGGGATACGGTCGCGTCTTTCGGATTCGGTCGAGGCGGCTCTGTCGGCGGCGGACGGAATCGTCGTGATATCCGTGGTGTCGGCGCCCGAAGGGTACGTTGGCGAGGAAGAGCTTACTTTCTCGCAGAATTATGCCTGTGAGGAGCACGGCGTGAGCTTCGGGGAGCTTGAGCCGAGGACGTTCTCGTTCAATAATCCTCTCGGAGCCTGTCCACGTTGCAGTGGACTCGGAGAGCTTGTCGAGATATCGCCGGAGCGCGTTTTTCCGGATCGCTCGCTCTCGCTGAGAGAGGGCGGTATAGCGGTCAACGGCTTCAAAACGATGGATGAGGATACTACGTGGAACGGACCGCTCATCGCCGAGGTGGGACGCGAATACGGCTTTACGCTCGATACCAAGCTTGAGGATTATACACCGGAGGCGTTTGCGGCGCTTTGTCACGGAACGGGTGACAAGCTGTACACATGCGATCGGCATTTTGACGGCAACACCAAGCACCAGACGGTCAAATTCAAGGGAATACTGAATATCATAGAACAGCGGATGAATATGTTCCACGACGCTTATTACGATAATTTCGTGGATAACGTTACCTGCCCGGTGTGCAAGGGCGCAAGGCTCAATCCCGAGATGCTGTCCGTTACGGTGGGCGGAAAGAGCATAAGTCAGTTTTGCGATATGAGCGTGGGAGATGCGCTCGGATTTATAGATACGCTGAGATTTTCGGAGTCGGAGAGCAGGATAGCGGCGGAGATAATCAAGGAATTGCGTAGCAGGCTCGGATTTTTGAAGAGCGTGGGACTTGAATATCTCACCCTTTCGAGAAAGAGCGGAACGCTTTCGGGAGGTGAAGCCCAGCGCATACGGCTCGCAACACAGATCGGCTCGTCTCTTATGGGCGTTCTGTATATACTTGACGAGCCGAGCATAGGACTGCACCAGCGTGACAACAGAAAGCTGATAGATACGCTCAAGGCGTTGCGCGATCTCGGAAACAGCCTGATAGTGGTTGAGCACGATGAGGAGACGATGGAGGAGAGCGACTATATCGTCGATATAGGTCCCGGCGCCGGTATACACGGCGGATATATAGTTGCGAGCGGAACACCGGATGAGATAAAGATGCATCCGACGTCCGTCACGGGGGCATTCCTTTCCGGCAGACGTCGGATAAGGATACCGGAAAAGAGAAGAGCGGGCAACGGAGGAGTGCTTACCGTCGTCGGCGCCCGTGAGAACAATCTGAAAAACGTTACGGTGAGCTTTCCGCTCGGTGTGTTCACCTGCGTGACCGGTGTTTCCGGCTCGGGCAAATCCTCGCTCGTCAATTCCGTGCTCTACCGCGTGCTTGCGAAAAGGCTCAATCGCGCGATCACCTTTCCCGGCGTACACGACGACGTTTTGGGCGTTGAACAGCTCGATAAGGTCATAGCGATAGATCAAAGCCCCATTGGTCGTACGCCGCGGTCAAATCCCGCAACGTACACCGGACTTTTTAACGACATACGCGATCTCTTCGCTTCAACTCCGGATGCAAATATACGCGGATACCGCTCAGGTCGCTTTTCCTTCAACGTGAAGGGCGGACGGTGCGAGGCGTGCGAGGGTGACGGTCTGAAAAAGATCGAGATGCACTTTCTTTCGGACGTTTACGTGAACTGCGAGGTCTGTCACGGTAAGCGTTACAATCGCGATACGCTCGAGGTAAGATATAAGGGCAAGAATATCTCCGACGTTTTGGATATGACGGTGGAAGAGGGAAGAGAGTTCTTCTCGGAGCTTCCCAAGCTGAAGCGCAAGTTGGATACGCTGTACGAGGTAGGACTTGGGTATATAAAGATAGGTCAGTCGTCGACAACGCTCTCGGGGGGAGAGGCGCAACGCGTAAAGCTTGCCACGGAGCTTGCAAAACGCGCGACCGGTAAAACGGTGTATATCCTCGACGAGCCGACCACGGGACTTCATTCGGCGGATGTGGAAAAGCTGATAGAGGTGCTGATGCGTCTTGTGGACGGCGGAAATACGGTGATAGTGATAGAGCATAATCTCGATCTTATCAAAACTGCCGATTATATAATCGATATGGGACCGGAAGGCGGAGAGGGCGGCGGTACGGTCGTAGCTGTCGGAACGCCCGAAGAGATAGCAGAGACGCCGGGATCGTATACCGGTGCGTTCCTGCGCGAAAAACTGAAAAAAGACAAAGCAAGGGAAGATGTCTGAAGCGGTGGCGTAAGTCTGAAAAAAGGGGGGAGCGTTATGCGAAGCGGAATATCGGCAAGGTGGCGTGCGGCGGTCGCTTGGATAGCAGTCGCCTTGTGGATGGGCTTTATATTTTCTATGAGCGCACAGACCGTGGAGCAGTCCGGTAATACCAGCACCGAGGTCACGAAGGAGGTTGCCGAGAGCGTCGTGCCTCATTACGAAAAGCTCTCCGAGGTCGAAAAAAAGAACACGGTCGCAAGGATGGATATAACGGTGCGGAAGGTCGCACATTTTGTTGAATTTGCGGTGCTCGGCGCATTGCTCCGTGTGGCACTCGGCTTGACGTTTTCGCAACGCTTGCCGGAGTTCTTGAAGGCGCTTATCGCGGTGGCGGTCACCTCACTGTATGCCGCCGGGGACGAGCTTCATCAGCTGTTCGTGCCGGGACGGGTGGCGCTGTTTAAGGATTTTTTGATAGACACTGCCGGCGGATGCTTTGGCGTGGCGCTCACCGTTTCCGTGCTGATGCTGAGCCGCCGTATAAGAAAACTGCGAGACGGGAGCCGCTCCCCGAACGCTTGGGAGAGGTGAGTATTTATGAGAGAGATAAGTGCCGATGAGATAACCGAGGCGGTGAGGGAGCTTTTTTTGAAGGCTAACACAGTCCTGTCTGCCGACACGGAGGCGGCGCTTCGCGAAGCCTGTAAAAGAGAAAGCTCGCCCGTGTGCGCAAGTGCGCTTAAGGTCTCCTGTGACAATATTGATGCGGCGCGAAGCTTGCGTTTGGCGATTTGTCAGGATACCGGGATGGCGGTCGTGTTTGCGGAGCTGGGGGCGGATGCTCATATAGTGGGCGGAGCGTTCGAGGACGCGATAAACGAAGGGGTGAGACGTGCGTACGCCGACGGATATTTTCGCTGTTCGGTCGTCTCGGAGCCGCTTTTTTCGCGTGTCAATACCGGAGATAATACGCCCGCAGTCATACATACGCGGATAACGGAGGGAGACAGACTCAAGCTTTCCGTGGCTCCAAAGGGTTTCGGCTCGGAGAATATGAGCCGCATAAAGATGTTTGCGCCGTCCGCGGATAAACGGGATATCATAGATTTTGTGCTCGATACCGTGCGTGACGCCGGCGGCAATCCGTGCCCTCCCGTGGTGATCGGCATAGGCATCGGCGGTACGTTCGATTACTGCGCATTGCTTGCAAAAAAGGCGCTCACGCGAGATATCTCATCGCATAGCCGCGATCCGCGTTATGCCGAGCTTGAGGATGAGATATTGGCTGAGCTTAACGGGCTTGGCGTCGGGGCGCAGGGATTTGGAGGTGACGTCACGGCACTGGGCGTAAATATAGAGTATTACCCAACGCATATAGCCGGCTTGCCGGTAGCCGTGAACGTGAATTGCCACGTTGCAAGGCACGCGGAGATAATACTGTGACTCTGCGGAAACTTATCTAAAAGCTCGCCCGTGCTCGGCGTTTAAACCAAATCACCGGAAATATGGATAACCATAACCGCCCAAGCTCTGCCACTAAAGTGGCGCGAAAAAACATCGAAAGACCGCCCTTGTTTACGGTGCGCTTTGAAATCGGTGTGAACACAGACGCTACTACCGCCGCGGAGCGCCGAAAAAGGCTCCCTTGTGTAAAGGGAGCTGTCGCCAAAGATGAC
>CAZMWM010000047.1:0-14135 GCA_964570105.1 uncultured Lachnospiraceae bacterium
CCGTAGGCTCCCTTGTGTAAAGGGAGCTGTCAGCGAAGCTGACTGAGGGATTGTCAAATAAAAGCAAGGATTTTAATTAAAGACTTACCGCGTGTTTTGGGAGATGCGGGCGGATGATATCCGCCCCTACGGGTGTGATCGTACGGAACGCGTGCAGAGGTTTTGCACCTGCCCGATGTTCGGTAGGGGCGGATATCATCCGCCCGCGTTAACGCTCCTGTCTGTGTTTGCATTGCCCCGGAGCAGAAAACGACAACATCGGTGAATCGTCTGTGTTCGCACCGATTTCGGGGCGTGTATCCTTAAACCACCCAAACTCTGCGCCACTTTAGTGGCGAGGTACGTCAGCTTTTTGAAAAAAGCTGAGCAAAAACTTTCGTATAGCTTCGCGCTGGAAAATTGTTGTTTCATCACATTTTTCTGTGTTCGCACTAAGCACCGTTGCCTCCCTTGTGTAAAGGGAGGTGGCACAGCTTGCTGTGACGGAGGGATTGTTAAAGGCAACCATCCGCGTTTAAGCAAAATTCCAAATACAGCGGTAGTCCTTTAGCCTTCCCCAGCGGTGGGAAAATGAGTTTTCTCTGCGAGAAAACTCCAGCTTGCACGGCTTTGCCGTGCTACGCGGGGTGGATGAGGTGTCCTTCCGCATCAGTCACATTTTCAAACACCCAAGCTCCGTCTCCAAGCTTACTCCAAGGCATCAAGACGTTAAGAAAGGAATGGATCATAAATATGAATGATATTACCGACGTGCAGGCTAAAAAGACCATATTTTCCGGCGTTCAACCGAGCGGAAATCTGACGATAGGAAATTACCTCGGAGCTATACGCAATTGGACATCTCTTCAAGAGAGCTATAATTGCATATATTGCGTCGTGGATATGCACGCCATAACCGTTAGACAAACGCCGTCCGAGCTGCGCAGACGGACATACGAGACATTAGCGCTCTATATGGCGGCAGGTCTCGATCCGGAAAAGAACATTCTTTTCGTGCAGAGCCACGTCCCGGGGCACGCACAGCTCTCGTGGGATCTCGGTTGCTTCACGATGTTCGGCGAGCTTAACAGGATGACGCAGTTCAAGGATAAGAGCCAGAAGAATACAGACAACATAAACGCAGGACTGTTCACCTATCCCGTGCTGATGGCGGCGGACATCCTCCTGTACCGCGCGGATCTCGTGCCCGTAGGCATAGATCAAAAACAGCATCTCGAGCTGGCAAGAGATATAGCCGAACGCTTCAACGGCATATACGGCGACACCTTCACCGTTCCGGACGGATACATTCCCAAGACCGGAATGAAGATAATGTCGCTTGCCGATCCCACCAAAAAGATGAGCAAATCCGACGCCAATCCCAACGCAAGCGTCGGTATACTTGACGGACGCGACGATATCATAAGAAAATTCAAGCGTGCGGTCACCGACTCCGACACCGCGGTAAGATATGCCGAGGGCAAGGACGGAATAAATAACCTTATGTCAATATATTCCTGCTTTACGGGAAAGAGCTTTGAGGACATCGAGAAGGAATTTGACGGCAAGGGCTACGGCGACTTCAAGCTTGCCGTCGGCGAGACGGTCGCGGACGGGCTTGCCCCGATCAGAACTGAATTTGACCGCCTTATGAAGGACAAGGCGTACCTTGAGACGGTAATGAAGCGCGGAGCGGACGATGCATCTCACATCGCCTCGCGCACACTGTCGAAGGTACATAAAAAGCTGGGCTTCGTACAGCTTCGCTGACAGACCTTACAAACAAGGAAAGGAGTGGAGCTTGTATAAAGCAAACGGTATGATAATAATTGCCTGTATTTGCGCTTTTGTCATCAGCTTCCTCGTAACCGTACTGATCTATAGATACATTGCGCCCAAAGCCGGATTTATGGATATCCCGGAGGACGGGCGCAGGATGCACACCGATGCAACACCTCTTATAGGAGGGCTTGCCGTATACGTGGCGTTTTGTATCTCCTCCATCTTTATAAACGATCCGACACTCACGCTTCCGTATATTATCGGCGGCGCGATAATAGTGCTCGGAGGACTTATCGACGACAAGATATCACTGCACGCCGGCATCAAGCTTTTATTCCAGATAGCCTCGGGCACAGTGCTGTGTATCTTTGACGTAACGGTCGAGCATATATGCTTTTTCGGACATGCCGTCGACGTCGGAGCATTCGAATACCCGCTTACGGTGCTCTGGGTGGTGGCTATAACCAACGCCCTCAATCTTATAGACGGGCTTGACGGGCTTTGTACCGGACTTTCCGTGATAATCTCGGGCGGAATAGGACTTACCGCTCTGCTCAACGGTCACACCGACGTGTTCTTCTGCGCTATGCTGTTTATGTGCGCGTGCCTTGGGTTTCTTCCGCATAACAGATATCCGGCGAAGATATTCGCAGGCGACACCGGCGCTATGTTCTTCGGATTTATGCTTGCCACGCTCTGCATAGACGTCACGTTCGTGAGCGATACCACCGTCCCGTCAATGCTCCCGATAGTCCTTCTCGGAATACCGATATTCGATACGCTCTATGCGATAGTACGCAGAGTACGTGCAAGAGCAAACATATTCAAGGGTGATAAGAAGCACATACATCACCTGCTCAGCGAAAGATATTCGCATTCAAAGGCGGTCCTGCTCCTGAGCCTTGCGGCATTAATCTGCGACGGTATAGCTCTGCTCATGACCGGAGGGATCGTCGGGGAGACAGTCGGATACGTCCTCACCGTAGCGGCAGTCATATACGCAGTCCTGCGCTTTTGGGTGCTCCCGTCGCGCAAAAAATGATCCCAAATACCTAAAAAGCCCGAGCCGTCACCTTTATGGTAGACGGCTCTATAAGATATATCCGTAAAAGGAGGAGCATCACCTTGAATAAGGAAGCTAACCTGCGACACAAATCCACCAAACTGCCCGTACAGCTTTACCGTACATTCTTCAAGCTGACAATCGCCGCGGCAGTCTACGCATCGTTCTGCGTATTCAGAGACAAGAGCCTCGCAAGCTCCGGCTTTTCCGTTGCCATCTCGCTCCTCGGCGCGATAGCGTACGAGGTCACCTATCTCGTGTATAAATCACACTCAAGAGAAGCTTTGAGCAAGGACGAGAACGCCACGCTCAAGCAGGTGTTCACGCTCCTGCGCTCGTTCGGATATATGCTCGGTCTGTGGCTGGTGGTGCTCATATCGGAAAAGATAGCCTTGGGAAATTATTATTTCGCATTCGCACTGCCCGTCGCATACATACTGTGTCAGCAGATATATAACAACAAATATTTAATGTCCCATCTCTCCACCTTCTGCGAGAGCTTCGCTCTGGGTACCGCCGTCGTCACGCTTGAGCTGATATATCACAAGCTCGGTCCTGAGGATGCCGAGATCCCCTTGGCAAGTTGGAAGCTGTCGGTGACTTTGGCGTGTATAACTCTCCTGCTCTACGCGCTGGCAGAGCTGTTCTTCTATTTCTATAACATCGCGAAGCATTACAGAGAACAGATGAAAAAGATCGATGACGGTAACGAAAACAGCACCCTGACCAAATGGCAACAGCGTAAGCGCAAACGCAAGCTCAAGCGCGATATGAAGAAACAGCTAAAGCCTATGAGCCGCGAGAAAAAGCGCGCACTGATATCCGACAGGATCATCGAATTTACCAGAAACGCGTTTCTCGTATGCACCGTGTGGGTGATATTCGCTCTGCTCATCCTATCGGGGATCGTCGCGTACGCTATAGAGATCGGAATATACTCCAAGGCAGTGGTCGTGATCCCGATAATCGTCTCGATAGTCACACCGATAGCGGAAGCGCAAAAGCAACGAACGAAGCAGGAGGCTATGTACGATAAATACGATCCGCGGATACCGCCAAACGAGCTTAAGGAAGCCTTTGAGACCGTGTTCGGCAAAGGCTCAAGCTCGGAAAAGGCGCTCGAATACGTGGTAAAGACGATGAGCAGGGATAAAGGTCATAAGCGCTATAACGGAGAGGACTTTTTCATCCATCCCATAGCGGTAGCCAAGCTACTGCTCGATCATACCAACGAGGACGACGGGGTGATCGCCGCCGCATTGCTCCACGACTGCATCGAGGACGTGGAGGGATGCACCTATGAGACGCTGAAGGAAAAGTTCGGAGAGGAGATCGCCGCTCGCGTAAAACTGCTCTCCAAGGACCCCGATAAGGATTACCACGATCCCGCGAATATGAACGAATATCTGGATAATATATCAAAGGATCCGAAAGCGGCTGTAATCAAGATAGCCGACCGTATCAATAATATGAATACACTTGAGAATTGCTCCGGCTCCAAAAAATACGGAAAATACCTGCAAACCAAACGCTACTATCCTTCGTTTGTCTCAAAAGTCAAAGCACTCGATCCGAATAACTCCGATTTCTATGACTTCGCACAAAAATGCTTCGAGGAAAAGAAATATTCCTGACCTCGGCGTATCCCCTTCCCTTAAAAGCTCCCACCTCCCCGATAACACGACAAGAAAAGGAGAACAACGTATGCAAAGCAGATTTACCCCACCAAGGCTTCGACCGTTCACGGCAAACGAGATAAAGCCGAAAGGCTGGCTTCGCGATCAGCTCAGGATACAGGCGGACGGGCTGAGCGGTCATCTTGATGAATTTTGGCTCGACATAAAGGAAAGCAAATGGATAGGCGGTGATAGGGAAGCTTGGGAAAGAGTACCGTATTGGCTCGACGGCTTCATACCTCTTGCATATCTTTTGGACGACGGCGCACTGAAGAGCAAGGCAGAACGCTTCATCAGCGCAATAATCGAGCGTCAACGCGAGGACGGATGGATATGTCCGTGCGAGCAGGGCGAGAGGGCGCATTACGACACGTGGGCGGCACTGCTCATATGCAAAGCCTTATGCGTACATTACGATTGCACGTCAGACGTCCGCAGTATCGACGCCGCATACCGTGCGCTCCGCCAATTGAACTCGCATCTTTCGTCGCATTTTCTGTTCGATTGGGGCGCGTCGAGATGGTTTGAAGGTCTCATATCGCTTTACAGAGTTTCGGAGGTCAAGGGATACGAGCCGTGGATGGAGGAGCTTGCGGTAAAGCTCTCCTGTCAGGGCGTAAATTATCCGAGACTGTTCGAAAATTGGATATACGAAAAGCCCGAAAACAGGTGGAATCAGCTCTCGCACGTGGTAAACCAAGCTATGATGCTCAAGAGCGAGGCGCTGTATTCCCGATATTCCGGAAAAGATCCCGACGCATTTGCGGAGAGGGCGTATTCCGCGCTGATGCAACACCACGGACAGGCGTACGGTCATTTTTCCGGTGACGAATGTCTCGCCGGGACGGAGCCTACGCGCGGGACCGAGCTGTGCGGAGTGGTCGAAGCTATGTACTCGTACGAAATCCTCTCATCGGTCACCTCTCTTACCAAATGGGGAGACCGTCTGGAGGAGGTCGCACTCAACGCCCTGCCGGCAACGTTAAGCCCGGATATGTGCTCGCATCAATACGACCAGATGGCTAACCAGATAGAATGCTCCGTACAGCCCGAGGGACACGTCGCATACGGTACGAACTTCGCCGACGCCGGTATATTCGGACTTGAGCCGAATTTCGGTTGCTGTACCTCAAATATGCATCAAGGCTTTCCCAAGCTCGCGCTCTCGGTATTTTACCGTAACGAAAGAGGAATAGTCGCTTGGCTCCCCTACCCGGCTGAGCTTAACTGCGAATACGGCGGCATTCCCGTGCGAGTGAAGTGCGAGACCTTGTATCCCTTCCGCGATAACGTTAAATACACCGTCGAAAACGGCGGAGCGGAATTTGACCTGTTCATAAGGATACCATCCTTTGCCGCGACCGCGACGCTTAACGGCAGAGCGGTCGTGCCCGGGGAGCTTGCCGAGGTGCACATAACGGGCAATGACGCCAAAACGGAGATATCGCTCGAAATGACCTTCGCTATAAAGCTTGAGAAACGCCCGAGCGGAATGAGCGCAGTAAAGCGAGGGGCGTTGCTCTACGCATTGAAGCTTGAAGAAAAATGGGAAAGGATAGATTACCCCCACGCCCCGGGAGATACCGGCACGGAAAGGGTATATCCGTTCTGTGACTATAAAGTAACGACACCCGACACGTGGGGGTACGCCTTCTCGTCCGAGCTGTCGCCCGAGCTTGTACTGCGCGAGCCGGGAAGATACATTTTTTCCGCCGAGGGAGCGCCGTGCAGTATCTTCGTGAACGCATTTGAGATACCGTGGGAAAAAGAATACGGGAGATGCGCCGAGCGTCCCTCATCGCATCTCCCGTCCCAAGCCCCAAAACGCATAGAGCTTATTCCGTACGGCTGTACACACCTGAGAATGACCGAGCTTCCCGTCATCCCTCGGTAAAGCGAAGGATCCTCAAAAAATGAAGCTTCACGGTCGCGCGGACATCAACGCGACCGTGAAGCTTCATTTCTTTTGTGTGAGCCGTACGCCCGAGCGCAATATATCGACGCCGTATTTTGAGCGCAGACCGAACACGGTATCCTCGAGCAATTTTTTCTTCTGCTCGCTCTCGGACTCGAGCGTGAGCTGCAGATCGTCTCCGCTACACAGATCGGAAAGCTGTACTCCGAGCAGTCTCACGGGCACCCCCTCGCTGTAATTCTGCCTTACCAGCTCCATAGCCGCATTCATTATATCGCACGTAACGTCGGTGGGCTTTTCCAGCTTGCACTGTCTGCTGACGGAGCGCATCTCCGAATATCTCAAGGTTATCCCGACGGTCGAGCAGAGCATACCGACCGAGCGAAGCCTGAACACCGTATCGTCACACAGATAAGCTCCGAGCGCCTTAAGCTCGTCAAATGAGACCATATCCTTCGCCGTCGTAAAGCTCTTGCTGATGCTTTTCGGCTTATCCGACTCTCCCGCAAGCGCCACCGGCTCCGTGTCTCCCCCGTTTGCGTATCTGTACAGCAGCTCACCGTTCTTTCCGAGTATGAGCGACAAAAATTTCGGATCGGCATTTGCGATATCCCCCACGGTATCCACGGAATATCGCGAGAGCATCCTTTCGGTCGCACCCCCGACGAAGAGCAGTGACGTCGCCGGAAGCCCCCATACCACATCCTTATAATTATCGCGTGTGATGACCGTGGTCGCGTCGGGCTTCTTCATATCACTGCCGAGCTTTGCAAACACCTTGTTGAACGATACGCCGACGGAGACGGTAACGCGCAGGAGCTTCTTTATCCTCTCCCGTATCTCGTCCGCAAGCATCGCGGCGTTCTTCATATCCACGTTTCCGCTCATATCGCACCAGCATTCGTCTATACCGAAGCTTTCGACTCTGTCCGTGTACGTTTCGTATATAGCCCTCGCGCAACGCGATACCTCTTCATATTTTTCATAATGATGTCTTATCACGACGAGCGAAGGGCATTTTTGCTTTGCCATAAATATCGGCTCTCCGGTCTTGACGCCACAGCTCTTGGCAAGCTGATCCTTGGCAAGCACTATTCCGTGACGCATTTCCGGATCTCCGCATACGGCGTACGGTACGCCGGAAAGCTCCGGTCGGTCTATACCCTCTACCGTAGCGAAAAAATTATTCATATCGATGTGAAATATCACCCTGTCGTTCAACCCGATCATCTCCCACCCGGACAAAAGCTCGATAAGCGTGCTCGAAACTCATCATAATACATAACGTATTTATTATACCACAAGCCGCGCCGCCCGTCAATACCCGTGTCGCCATAAAAAACAAAGTCTCGGATAGTCTCAGATATGCGGCACGCCGAAAAGCGTAAGATTGATGGCGGCGGATATGAGCTGAGCCTGAGCGGCGACCGCCGTATCCGCTTCCTTGGGCGTAACGAAAAAGCTCTTCTCGTTTTCAAGTATCCGCTGAAGCTCCGGCGGAACGTCGGTGATACCGGCTTTCCCGAGAGCGTCCCATACGAGCGTAGACGAATGCACGACGGTCGGAGCGCCGACGGATATCACGGGCACGCCCATAGTCTCGAAATTTATCGCGCCACGGCGGTTATTCACGCCCGAGCCGGGAGAGATGCCGCTGTCCGACAGCTGAAGCGACGTTGCAAGCCTGTCCGAGCTTCTTGCCGCAAGCGCGTCTATGGCTATGATCAGCGAAGGGGACGTAGCCTTAACGGCGGAGCGTATAAGCTCAGAGGTCTCGATACCCGTATCCCCGACCACGCCCGGGATCACGACGGAGTGCTCGCATTCTCCAAATCCGCGGTACAGACTCGGCGCTTCGGTCTTTAGATGCCTCGTGACTATCAGCCCCTCGGCGCTGAGAGGACCTACCGCATCCGACGTTATCCGCCTGTTACCGAGACATACGGTGAGCACGGACGAGGGATGCGCTCCCAAGCGTTCCGATATGAGCCTGCCGAGCAGAGCCGATACGGTCTTTGCCGCATCGAAGGCTCTTTCGCGCGATGCGAGCCAAAGTCTGCCGAGCGATACCGTTATATATCTTCCCGGGGGCGGTAGTCCGTCCGCACGAACACTTATCCTCAGATCATGGACGGGAAAACCGTTTATATTTTCGTTCCTCTCCGCTATTCCCCCGAACGCGTGACCGCCAAAGGCAGTCCTTTCTGCGGCAAGGTCGGTATGAACATAGCGTTCGCCT
Source organism: uncultured Lachnospiraceae bacterium (assembly GCA_964570105.1). Lineage (GTDB taxonomy): Bacteria > Bacillota > Clostridia > Oscillospirales > CAG-272 > SIG673. The sequence continues at coordinate 8,655 of CAZMWM010000047.1, forward strand.
GTCGTCACATTCATTTTTATAACCACGCCTTTCTAAATCATAGCAGTTTTGTGACGGTTTCGGCTTTGCTAAGGCACAAAACGCATCTCTCATCTCCGTTTTCAAAAAAGCCTGCTTGGCTCATAAAAAATCCGTACCGATCTATTTTTTGCACATGGGCGAGCCGATATACCGGTGGACGACGTTTTACCAAATTGAAAAATATTTGAAAATTTCAAGCCGCGCTATTGCAAATCACGCCGTTTTAGTGTATAATCAACACGGTGAGTGCGAAGGTTTCGTGGCTCAACATAGCATTTTTTGCCGTTAAGCATTGTTGAAACACACAAAAAACGCGACCGCATTTTGTGCAAGTAACCAAAACATCGAAAAAAATGGGATTGAAACAAAAAACCATTGATTTTAAGATGACTTAGTGGTATAATTATGTGTAAGTTTTCGAGTAGCGATTTTTAGGAGGAAAACACCTTATGAAAAAATTCACAAGACTTTTGTGCCTTGTGCTGTGCCTTGCGCTTCTGAGTGCATGCCCAGCAGTTCTCGTCGGATGCGATGACTCAGGATTGCCGGGAGCGTACATAAATATGTATCTCTCGTCCGAGGTATACAACTTCGATCCGGCATACGCGTACCTCGACAGCAGTGCCACCAAGGTGCTCGGTCTAATGTATGAGGGACTTATGAGGCTGGATGACAACGGCAAGGTCGTCAAGGCTCTCTGCGACGAATGGAAATACAAAGTGGACGAGGGCTTGGATCCCAACTCCGCGGATGACGACACCTACACCATGGAGATAAAGATCAAGACGAGTGCGTGGTCCGACGGTACGGCTCTCAGCGCAGAGGATTTCGTTTATTCGTGGAAGCGTCTGCTCGAGCCGGACTTCGACTCGGACGCGGCTGAGCTGCTCTATGACGTCAAGGGCGCTATAGAAAGAAAGACCTTGGCTGAGTCGCCCGACGATATAGGACTTTATGCCGATAAGCAGGTGCTCACCATCGAATTCGCCCATTCCATCGATCCCGACGAGTTCCTTCGCAAGTGCACAAGCATAGCGCTGGTCCCGCTCCGCGAGTCGAACGTCAGCTATTACGACGATTGGTCAAGCGCGAGCACCACCATCCTCACGAACGGACCGTTCACACTCAGAGCCAATTTCCCCGGTCAGAAGCTGGTGCTCGAGCGCAACACCTATTATAAGTATGATACGAGCGAGGACGAGGAGCCGACGCCCAAAAAGTACGTTACTCCCTACAGAATAACCGTTGACTATACCCTCAACTCAGAGGAGATCATGCAAAAGTATTCCGACGGCGATCTGTTCTTCCTCGGTGAGCTTCCTGCCGATACCGAGATACGCAATCAGTATAAGAGCAAGGTCTCGGTGTCCGATTCTTATGCTATGTGCATGTATTACTTCAATACCGACAAAGCGCCATTCAACGATCCCACGGTAAGAACGGTGCTCTCCGAGGTCATAGACCGCGAAGCTATAGTGCAGAGCGTGGTGTTTGCCAAGGCTGCCACCGGAATGCTCCCCTCCGCAGTCAACGATCTCACCGGCAAGGACTCCTTTGCGGCAAACAGCACGAATAAGCTCTCCACCACGGCGTGCGATATCTCCTCCGCCAAGCAGAAGCTCACCGCCGCCGGCATAGATCCCAAGAGCTACGGTACGCTCTATCTCACCGTGCGCGCGGCGTGCGACTCCACTCAGGGATCCGATAACGGAGCTGACTACACCACCATCAAAAACAAGGACAAGAACAAAATGAGCCAGACGGTCGACGTTATGGTCGCCGAAATGGTCGTGGAGCAGTGGAACAAGCTCGGATTTGACTTTGAGCTTAAGATGGTCAACGCGCAGGATTACAAGGAGACCACGTCTGAGCTGGTACAGTTCAGCGATACGATCGTGGATACGCTCTACGGAGCCAATACCGCGGTCAAGGGCGGTGAGACGATCTCATACGAGGCTCGCAGCTTCGACGTGATCGCACTGGATTATCAGATGCTCGATACCAAGGCATTCTCTCTGCTTTCGGTATTCGCACAGGATTTCAGCGGCTGTCAGTTGAATTTCGACGGTGACAGCGAGCAGTACGAGATGTACCAGAGCATGGGACACGTCACGGGATATAACAGCGCCGAGTACAATACGCTGATAGCCGAAGCGTATCAGGCGTACATCAACGGCGACAACGCTCTTCTTTCGGAGAAGCTCCACAAAGCTGAGGAAACGCTCCTCAAGGATATGCCCGTAATTCCGATCTTCGAGTACCAGAACGTAACCCTCAAAAGCTCCAAGCTCTCGAACGTAGAGTCGACCGGCTGGGGATATATGATATTCAATAAGACCAAGCTTAAGAATTGGAAGGATCACATTCCGGACGACGAAGATGATAAGTGATATCATCATTTAGAGAAACGTGGGGTTGTTTGCACATAAATGCGGCAACCCCATTTTTGCCCCCGATGCAAGGTCGAAATAAGGTGAGATGCGATCACGGTACGGTCGAAATACGGTACGAAAGGATCTTTTAGACTATGCAAGCTCCATTGAAGGATAAGAACGACGTAAAGATATTCATTCTGTATCTTTTGCGAAATATCGGATATCCGTTGGATTTTTCAAATATAAACGATATCGTGGTGCAGGACGGCGTGGTCAGGTATTTCGATTTTGCGGACTGCTTTGCCGAGCTTTTGGATACCGGCAATATAGCGGAGGAAAAGCTCGACGGGGTGTGCTACTACCGTATAACCGAGCAGGGCATCCACGTCGCAGACAACCTTCAGAGCAATATTCTGACAGCCATACGCGAAAAGAGCCTAAAGAGCGCCCTAAGACTGCTCTCCTTCAAAAAAAAAGGCTCGGATATACGTCACAGGAGCTATCCGCTGGAAAACGGAGGATACCGTCTGGTGTGCAGTATAGTTGAGGAAAAAGAGGAGATAATGAACGTCTCGGTGTTCCTCGATAACAAGGCACAGCTCGATAAGATGGAATATAATTTCGAAAATAACCCGGAGGTCGTGTACAGAGGTGTACTCGCGTTGCTCTCGGGAGAGATAAATTATCTTGTCAATTGAGCCTACCGAAGCAAATGGACGGATGCGTCTGAGCATAAAGAAAGGATCATCGTAAAATGAAGCTTAGAGACGGCTTGATCGCACATAATATGGGCGATGAAGTGTTGATCATCAGCGCTGACGAAGCGGTAAACCAAGGCTGTATCCGCGGAAACGCCTCCGCGGCGCTGATAATACGTATGCTCGAGAAGGATATGACCGAGGACGAGATAGTTGATAGCCTGCTTTCCGAATTCGACGCTCCGCGAGAGGTGCTTGCCCGTGACGTCCGTTTCGTTACGGAAAAGCTCTCCGCCGCCGGTCTGCTCGACGGGGAGAGCCTCGACGGCGCCGGCGCTTCCCTCTCCGACTTCGAAAGGGAGCTTGCCCTTCACGGAAAGCTCATGTATCATATCAAGGGCGACAGTATGCTTCCGCTACTGCGCGAAGGCTACGACGTTGCGGTGATAAGAGCGAAAAAGCCGGGCGAGCGGTGCAAAAGATGGGACGCGGTGCTATACAAGCGCGCAAGCGGTCAGTATGTCCTGCATAGGGTGCTCAAGGTGACCAAAAAGGGACTGTACGTCTGCGGAGATAACAGATATCACGGCGAGAGCGGAGTCAAGGAAGAGCAGGTCATCGGCATACTCGAGGGAGTTATGCGCAACGGCACCTATATGTCGGCGGACGAGCCGAAATATCTCGGGTACGTGAAAAAGAGGAGCCGCTTTTTGGGCATCAAATGGCTCGGCTACGAGACGAAAAGAAAACTCGGTATCAAAAAAAAGTAAGACCTTTGAGAGGAAGGATGTATGGAGCGTAAAGCTGTCGGCGACGGAAAAAGGGGATATTCTGCGCTCAGCGCCGAGCAGAGAGCCTTGATAGAACTTTCGGTCGCCGCCTTGAAAGGCTCGCACCCGGCAGAGCTTCCGGCAGACGTCGATCTCGGGAAGCTGCTCGGGCTGGCAAAGCTGAATTATATAACGGGCGTGATCTACCCGGCGGCGCGAACGCTCGGAGACCGACTGCCGCCGCAGTTTCTCGAAAAGCTTCGGGACAGCTCTTATAAGCTGGGCGCATATTATGCGATACAAAAGAAGCATACCGCATCTCTTCGCACCCTGCTCGAGGAAAACGAAGTCGATTTCGTGGGCATCAAGGGATACGTCCTCGGAGACCTCTACCCGAGCGGAACGGTCAGAGCGTGCGCCGACGTTGATTTTTACGTCAAAGCGTCGGATCGCGAAAAAGTCAGAAGGGTGCTAATGAAGAACGGGTTTACCGAAGGACATCGCGACGTAAACCACGACGAATTCACAAAGGGAGGTATAAGCTTCGAGGCGCACCACGAGCTGTTTTTTGAGTCGCCGGAGCTGAACGCGTATTTCAGAGGACTTTTCAAGCGTATGAAGCTAAAAGAAGGAAGCAGAGCCGAATACGTTATGGGAAACGAGGATATACTGATCCTTCATACCGCCCACGCCAAGCGGCATTTCCTCACCGGAGGCACGGGACTTCGCACGGTGCTCGATCACCGTATCGCAAGAACGGGCTTCCCAACGGACGAAAAACACCTCAGCTCTACTCTCGAGTCGCTGGGACTGTGGAAATTCTTTTCCGTTCTCGAAGAGATCTGCAACGCACTGTTCGAGGATGGCGAGCTTAGCGATGACGCCACCTCCGTGCTCGAGCATATGATAAACGGCGGAATTTTCGGCGATCTCGAGACTGAGGTCGCAATGCGCCGCAGTAACGGCGGCACAATGTCAAGGCTCGGCTACGTAAGAAAAAGAGCCTTCCCGAGCTACGGAGAGATGAAGAAAAAATACGAGCTGCTCGAAAAGGCTCCGATATTGCTTCCCTTCTGCTATATACACCGCGCTATCTACGCCTTCACCCTGCGCAGAGCAATAACGAAGCGCGAGCTTTCCGCCATCGGCAAAGCCTCAAAGGAAGAGCTTGACCGACTTCGTAAGCTCCGCGAAACAGTCGAATGACCGCGCGGTAGGTGATCTCACAAAGCGGTCAGGTGGCATTGTGCATAATAGAAGCTAAAAAGCTTTCGAATAATTTCATTTGGCATTTAACCAAAAAACCACCGTGTTAGGGCGGGGTTCGTAAAACAGTTATTTTGAAAAAAGCTGAAAGCTGTATGGTTTTCAAGGGGCGGCGTGACGAAAGTCACGCCGTTTCCTTTTGCATCAGTTCACTCAGTGGGATGAACCCAACGCCGTCATACTGGATGTGGATGTTCTGTCTGCGTTTACCGCTGGACTTGTCGGGTGCTTCTACATAAATCGCATGGACAAGCTCTCTGAGGGTATACGCATCCAATTCTTCAATATCCACATATTTTTCAGCGGTCTGAATGAACCGTTCAATATTTTCGTTCTGTCGTTCCTGTACTT
>CAZMWM010000048.1:0-13773 GCA_964570105.1 uncultured Lachnospiraceae bacterium
CAATCCCTCCGTCACGGCAAGCCGTGCCACCTCCCTTTACACAAGGGAGGCGACCGTGAGCCAATGTTTTAAAGCGAGATTCGCGTAAACGAATACGCAAGTGACCAATGCGGAAGCACTCCTCTGCATTTTTCTTGACAAGTCAAAGTTTCCATCTATGGGAGCAAGCCCCCAACCCTACGACACATCCGTTGCCGGGATAGGTTACTCATTTTCGGAATGCAGAGCTTTCGGCGCGGAGCTTCAGCCGAAGTACCATACGCCTGCGCCGAGAGTTTTGGTCTTTCCGTTAAGGGTGACATCGGCGGTGGTGCCGTTCGGTATCTCAAGGCAATACTTTACCCGATCTCCCTCGTAGCACCATTCGGAGCGGATGGTGCCGTAGCGGCTCTCGTAACGTGCCTTTGCATAACCGAGCCGCTTATCGGGATGCGGCTCAATAAAGAAGTGCTCGTATCCCGGTCTTTCCTCGTCGAGCTTTATACCTGCCGCGTATCTGTACATCCAAGCCGCAACGGAGCCGTAAGCGTAATGGTTGAAGGAGTTCATATCGGTAGACCATACGGAGCCGTCCTCACGCATTCCGTCCCAATGCTCCCATATAGTGGTCGCTCCCATATTTACGGAGAACAGCCACGACGGGTATTTTTCGCGCAGAAGCAGGGTGTAAGCTTTTTCGGTATATCCGTTTTCGGTGAGCGCTTCAAGGAGATAAGGAGTGCCGACAAAGCCGGTCGCAAGCGCGTCGCCTCTCTCTTCTATAAGCTCGACCAAGCGTTTCGCAAACGGTGCTTTACTGTCTACGAGACCGAAATCGAGCGCCAAAACGTACGCCGTCTGAGTGTCGCTTACGAGCCTTCCTTTTTCGCATACATACGTATCGTTGAAGGCTTTTTTGATGCCTGCGCACAGCTTTTCGTATTCGCTCATATCATTACCGAGCACGCGTCCGGCTTTGACGAGCAGGGAGCACGACAGGTAATAATATGCCGTGGCGATAAGGTATTTATCCGTCGATCCGGTGTACGAGCCTTCCGGGGCGTCAAGTCCGAGCCAATCTCCAAAGTGATCGCCGGTATTCCACAGATACTCATCGCCCTGTGAGCGTATAAAGTCCACCCACGCCTTCATACTGTCGAACTGCTCTGCGAGCACCTCCTTGTCGGCGAATGCCGTGTATATCTCCCAAGGGCAAACGGTCGCCGCATCTCCCCATGCCGCGGAGTGGTGGCGGTGGTCCCAAAGGTACGGAATGACGTACGGAACTACCCCGTCAAGAGCTTTTTGCTCGGAGCTGAGGTCGCGGAGCCACTTTTTGAAGAATTTTTGCGTATCGTAATTCAAGGACGCGGTACGGCAGAACACCTCGGCGTCACCCGTCCAGCCGAGACGCTCGTCTCTCTGAGGACAGTCGGTCGGGACATCGAGAAAATTATCAATCTGTCCCCATATGATGTTGGAAAACAGCTTGTTCACCTTCGGAACGCCGCACTCGAACCAACCAGTTCTGCGCATATTCGAATAGACGGATATAGCCGTAAAGTTCTCGAGCTTGACCTCCTCGCACCAATCGATCAGCTTGATATATCGGAAGCCGTAGAAGGTATGGAACGCTTTATACGTCTGGGTACCTTCCTTAAGCGTATAGACGACGAGCGACTCCGCACTGCGGTAATTGGCGTTGTAAAAATTCCCGTCACTGTCAAGTATCTCGGCGTGCTGTATCTGCACGGTCTGTCCCGAGTGTCCGGTAACGGTAAATTCAACGTAACCGGTGACCTCCTGACCGAAATCTATCACCGTTTCTCCCCCCGGGGTATGTATCAGCTCCACAGCCGCCGTGTGACGAAGCTCCATAATGTCCTCGCCCTCCTGTGGGATCAGAAGCGAGTTGGAGCCGTCGGATGCCGTCGGAGACTGCCAATCGGACGGTACGATACGGGCGTCGAAGGTCTCCCCGTCGTATATCTGACTTTTCAGTATTCCGCTCTTGGCAACGCTCCAGCTTCCGTCCGTGCAGATCAGCTCGCGGCTTCCGTCTGCATACGTGATATCGAGAGCGGCGATGACGTGTGGCTTGTCTCCGTATGTTCCTTTTTTGGTCGTCGGCGTACCGATACGCGACGAAAACCAGCCGTGACCGGCAGAGATATCTATTCGGTTTTTGCCGTCAAGGAGAAGGGCGGTGACGTCCTCTGTTTGGTACTGTACTCTTGTCTTGTAATCCGTCCAGCCCGGCGTGAGCACCTGCTTTCCCACGCGGCTTCCGTTTATGTAAGCCGTGTATACTCCAAGGGCGGATGCGTACAGCGTGGCGTTTTTGAGAGGCTTGGATATAGCGAAGTCACGGCGAAATACGGGGCATATCTTATCCCATTCGTCGGGGCAGGTTATAAAGGACGCGGCAAATATAGGGGCATCGTTTTTCATATCATCGGTATCCTTTCGTTATCCGTGTTTTTGGGGTATCGGTAGCTTAAGCCAACGGGTGGTACAGCCACGTGGGGGTAGCGTTGTTCAAGAGAGCGGCGCCACGCTCGGCGTAGCCGGTCTCCGGGAAATAGCGGTCGGCACGAAGGAGCAATTTGGCGAACGGCTCCTTGGTCGCTTCGTTGCTTATCTGCTGATAAGGGAAGGTCTCGGGGGAGGCGATATAAGGATAAAGGTAATCGACCGCTCGGCGGAGCAGACATTTCTCCCCGTCTCTCTCCGTCCAATACGGCTGATGTATACCAAGCCTTGCAGCCATATTTCCGAGAAGTGTAAGCGCGTCCAGATTCATTATCGAATAGCTCATTGCCTTGGTGCGTGCAAGCTCGTGCGGTTGGGAGCCGTCGCTCATTATATGCTTTTTTACTCTGAGGTCGTAAGCCGAGTTGAGCGTTTTTTCGGCGAGCTTGGGGCGATCTGTGAACATCGCGGCGGAAGCTATCTGAACGTCGTACCACGCTCCGTGGTTGTTGTGCTGGTTGCATTCGTCGACTCCTATCTCGCTCGTGAGCATCCAATCGACGAATTTATTTACCCAATCCTTGATGCCGTTCAAGGTCTCGGCATCTATCGCACCGAGATATTCAAGTATGGCTATTGCGTTGTATACGCTGTGGGTGTCGGTAAGATCGATGAGTCCGATGCCGCGACCGCTGCATATACCCGGTATTGCCTGACCGTACTCGAGATGCGGTGTCATATAGCTCTCAGGCTCAAGATACCAATCTCTGAGCATCCTTACCGCCTTTTCGGCGTAACGCTTGTCCTCGAGGTGCAAAGCCGCAAGGGCAAGGGTGTGTACGTTGCCGGACATCTTCCCAAACGTGATATCCTCCTTGGTGTCCGGGTTGATCTCGCCGTCGCGGCGTATGTACGGAAGCCCGTCCTTTTTGGTGGGATCCGGCCACCAATACGGTCCCATGGACATATAGTCGTGCACATTTCCCGAGGGGGCTTTCAGCTTGCGGTCGACGACGGACACACGGGGGAGCTTTAACGCCCGTTCTGCCTTTTCTTTTAATATCTCAAGCTTCGGGGCGGAGAGGGAGCCTTTTAATTCCAAAAGCGTGTCTCCGTCATAAGTTACTGTACGCGGTGAATTTTTCATGGTCTCTGTAGCCTTCCTTTCTTTTTTGGATGATGAGTAATAATAGTTTTGCGCTCGGTGAGCGTTGGCGGTCACCTGTGTGCCGTGCTCTCGGATGTGCTGTTATCGGGGGTAGACCGGAAACGCAAGCCGAGCGTCTCGGCTATACCGTCGGGAAGAGCGTTCAAAAGGATAACGGTAAGGAGCGGCGCGAAGAAAAGTCCCATGATGCCGAAAACGCGCGAGCCGAGATACATTGAAAACAGGGTGGTTATTGGTGAAAGCCCGATGCCGGAGCTTATTATTCGCGGCTCGGCAAATCTGCGTACGAGCGAGACTACCGCGAATATTATAAGGATGCCGACGGCGTAATAGACGTCTCCGATCACCCATTCCCATATCGCCCACGGAACGAGCACCGTGCCGGCTCCGAGTATTGGCAGCATATCGACGAGTGAGATAACGAGCGCGAGCGTGAACGCGTATGGGATACCGAGCGTGAGCAGTCCGACGGTAAGCTCGACAAAGGTGATGAAGGTGAGTATCAGGCACGCCTTAAGATACTGTAGCCCCGCGGTGGCGAGCCGACGGCGCATTCTGTCGTATGCGCATCTCAGCGACGGCGGTAAGAGCTTGCGAAGCTTTTTTGATATATTAGCGTGATCTGCGGTGAAATAGTATGATGAGGTTATCAGGATGACCGTGAAGAGTATAAGCTCCGGCAGAGCGCCGACGGCAGAAGCCACAAGTGCCGGAAGCGTGGCTGTAAGCTCCGTAAGCGCACCCATCAGCGCGTCCTTGAGCACGTCGGAAATGTCGTTTCCGTACGCGGAGATGAACGGTATGTGCGAAACGAAGGTCTCTGCCTTTTTAAGGAACAACTCCGCCCCTCCGTTCGTATTAAGGTCGGACAGAAGCGCGCCAAGCTCGGAGAGCGCTCTGCTCACGGTCAGAAAAACGACGGCTCCGATGCCGCTCACCGTTAATGTGACGAATATTCCTGCCACGAGCCTTTTGCTCGTTTTGAGCCGCTCGGAGAGCAGTGTCACCGCAGGCTGGAGACAGCACGCCGCTATCCAAGCTATTATGAACGGCAAAAAAACGGGGAAAACGTATTTCATTATGAGCCAGAGCACAAACGCCGCGACAGCGAAAATAACAAGCTTTTTTATCCGTTCCGTTCCCATCATCGAGCCTCCGCAGTGCATTGATATCGCTTTGATATTATATTCCGAAAAGTCGCTCTTGATGTAACGGACGGGAGATATTTTCAAAGCAAGCGAGGTTGGGATACTTGACTTTTTCCGTGATCGCGGCTATAATATATACGAAACCGTCACGAAACTGCTGTGATTTAGAAAGGGCATGGTCATAAAATGGAAAAGTCGGATAAGAAAAAGCTTTATATCGCGCCAAGACCTAAGGAGACGCCTTGCGAGAGCTGTATGTACTTTGATTACGATGAGGATGCGGGGGAGGACGTGTGCGGCGTGGATATGGACGAGGACGAAAACGTCAGCCTGCTTACCGGAAAAAGCTCCGGATGCCCGTATTACCGTTACTATAACGAATATAAGAGCGTTCAAAAGCAGAACTGACGTTTTTGTTATATGTGTCCCGTCAGATGAAAGGTCTGCGGTCAAGCACGAGACGCAGGGGCTTGGACGTGACTATCTTGCCCGGAAGCGCCGCCTGAAGCTCCGCAATGGCACACATTCCGCCGAAAAGACGGTGCAGATCGTTCATCATATCATCCGTTTCGGGATCGCGCTTGAGTACAGCCGTTAAATATCTGACGGCAAAATTCTCGATGGATGCCTGTACCTCTTCCGCGCGATATGTAGGAGCCTGACGGCGTGCGCGGTTGATGCAGTACAGCCAGTCCACCTCGATGAAATCCATATCTCCGTTTGCAAATCTGCCCTGGAAGGCGTCGCGAGCGTAAAGCTCAAGGCAGGTGTCTATCATTTTTTCGGGGTAAGGGATGGGCTGATGCGCGTGCTCGTGATTGAAGAGGTAGTGAAATCCTCCTGCCATATATTCGAACATCGCGGCACCGGTCTTATATCTGTCGCTTGTAAACCACGGCGTTCCGTCTGTGATGCCGCGCTTCCAAAATCCGCTGTGCTCGTCCGCATTCTCACGGAACCAAGCGAAATACATCTCTCTCCATTCGGCAGGCGCTTCGTCGGCGTTCACCAGAGCGGCGTAGACTCCGGCGCCCTGATGCGAGTCTCTCCACGGATTGTATTTCCAATCAAGACCGTCGAGCAGGGCGTAAAGCTCCTTTTTGTCGTAATACCTGTGAAGCTCCGTTATCGGATGAAGGGGAAGCACGTCGAAAAGCTCAAGTGCGGCGGTGCAATGAGCGGTGGTATGCATGGTATGATGCGTTTTTTCCGTGAACATTCCGGTCTCGGGATCCTGAAGCGCACGCAGAGCCGCTATCCTTGCCGCTCGCTCCTCATCGGAGAAAACAAACTCGTCGATCGTGTACAGGACGTTTGCGGCGTCGGCACAGCCGTATTCGTTGCATCCCAGCTCGCGGCTCCCGTCCTCGTCCTGCCAAAGCCAACGGCAGTATTCACCGTTTCCGAGATAATGGCGCTCCACGACCTTCTTTACGTTGTGTATAAAATTTGAGATATCGATCTTTTCCATCTTAGATACCGTCTTTCTGTAAAAATTTATTTTGGTGACCTTTGGGCACCTTTTTTGTTTTATGCTTATGCGTTATGCGGTATTGCTCGGGTGTTCGGTGCTCAGATGAAAGGTCTGCGGTCGAGCACGAGACGCAGGGGCTTGGACGTGACTATCTTGCCCGGAAGCGCCGCCTGAAGCTCTGCAAAGGCGCACATTCCGCCGAAGAGGAAGTGCAGATCGTTCATCGCCTCGTCCTTTTCGGGATCGCGCTCAAGTATCGCAGATGTATATCTGACGGCGAAATCCTCGATGGATGCTTGTACCTCTTCCGCGCGGTAGGTCGGAGCCTGACGGCGTGCGCGGTTGATGCAGTACAGCCAATCTATCTCCACGAAATCCATAACTCCGTTTACAAATCTCCCGTTGAAGGCGTTACGCTTGTAAAGCTCAAGGCAGGTATCGATTACTCTTTCCGGATACGGCATCGGCTGATGCGCGTGCTCGTGATTGAAGAGGTAGTGAAATCCTCCTGCCATATATTCGAACATCGCGGCGCCGGTCTTGTATCTGTCGTCTGTCTCCCAAGGCGCTTCGTCGGTGGTGCCGCGCTTCCAAAATCCGCTGTGCTCGTCCGCATTCTCACGGAACCAGGCGAAATATGTTTCTCTCCACTCGGCAGGCGCTTCGTCAGCGTTTACCAGAGCGGCGTAAACTCCGGCGCCCTGATGAGAGTTGCCCCACGGGTTGTATTGCCAATCAAGACCGTCGAGCAGAGCGTAAAGCTCCTTTTTATCGTAATACTTGTGAAGCCCCGTTATCGGATGAAGGGGGAGCGCGTCGAAAAGCTCAAGTGCGGCGGTGCAATGAGCGGTGGTATGTATGGTATGATGCGTTCTTTCCGTGAACATTCCGGTCTCGGGATCCTGAAGCGCACGCAGAGCCGCTATCCTTGCCGCTCGCTCCTCATCGGAGAAAACAAACTCGTCGATCGTGTACAGGACGTTTGCGGCGTCGGCACAGCCGTATTCGTTGCATCCCAGCTCGCGGTCACCCTTTTCGTTCTGCCACAGCCAACGGCAGTATTCACCGTTTCCGAGATAATGGCGCTCCACGATCTTCTTTACCTCGTGGATAAAGCTTGAAATATCGATCTTTTCCATCATTATATCCTTTCATTTTAAGGTTTGAGTACAGTATATCATAAAAGTGAAAAAATATCAAGCCAAATCGTGATTTTTTACGTAATTATTTGCACGACCGGTCATCGCTCCGAAAATGGTTTAATATGTAAGCAGATACGCCCGAAGCTTTCGGAGGGGAAGGGTGAGACGACCGTTATCAGATACGAAGCGCTCGCCTGTGATGCGGTCGGTATAGGTGCCGTCCCTCTGCACGGATATGTTCGCGTCCGCGTCGGTGGCGTTATAGACGCATATCGCGCCTGCGTTGACGTAGGTGTAGACGCGCGGCTCCTCACTGTATACGAAAATACCTAGCTCGCGCACCAGATCACGCAGAAGAGACGAGGGGATGAAGGGGGTACCCGCGTATATCGAGCGACCGTCACGTGTACCTGCGACCGCTACCTCTCCGTTTTCGAAATACGCGTACGGAACGGCGTTTTCGTCGGTTACCGAAAAATAGGGCGCCGCTACCTTGCATGGGGTAAGCTCTCCCCTGTAAAGGAGACCGCCGTTGGAGCTGTCCGTTTCGCGTATCTTAAGTCCGGTCGCCTCGGTCATCCGAGCGACGTCGGGCGAATTTCCGCCTGCGTAGTTGGGGGCGTACATCCAAAGCACGGTGACGCCTTGAGCTTCAAGCTCTCTCAGCTTTTCCATACGTGCCGCCGGTATGTCGTATTCGTTGAGAAGGATGAGGAGCTTGTAACGCTTGGCGTCGCAAAGCTCGATATCCGAAATGGAATAAAGGTCGTACGGCGCACCCGTCTCCGCAAGAGTGCGTCTCATATCCGAAAGACAGACCGTGCCTATGCCGGCGCTCTTTCTTACGCGGTACATCGACTCGCCCTCGGCGTATACGGCTATCTGCGCGATGCTCTGCCTGTCGATCGTTGACAGCTCACCGTGAAGAGATATCATCCTGCCGATGGCGTCCATCATCTCCTTTGAGCGGAACCAGCCGCCGAACATATCGAACCACCACATAGCCGCGCCGTTGGCGTAGCACAGGATATAGTCGCGCCACATAAGGTCAAGGGACTCCTCGGCGTTTTTGCATTTGCTCGTGGCGCCGGGGATCTCGCGCAGACAGCTGTTTCCCGAGGTGTCCGCGCAAGGCTCGTTTATCATGGTCGGGGCAACGTGCGTGATGTGATCAAATTCAAGAAAATACAGCTTTCCGTGTATATCCAAGGTCTTTTGCGTCAGCATAAAGGCACTGGGATCGGTAAGTGCTCGGTAACGGTAGCAGGAGGGGCTGGATATCATATCGATATCGGGGGAGAGAAAGACCTTTTCATACCCGAGATGTCCGGAGTCGTACAGGAACTCTCCGCCGAGGTGGAGAAGATAGCCGTAATAACAGCCGAGAAGCTTTTTGTGACAGAGGACGCTCTGCGTTTCCGAGGCAAAATACAGCACGAGATCGGCGACCGTCTCGGCGTGAAAACGCCTTGCCTTGAGCACGTTATCCTCGTCAGCTTCCAAAAATACGCGTCCGGTGCGCGAAAGCTCGGCGTCGGTGGGAAGCGCGGCGTTCCCGTCGTTCAGATAACGGCGGTATCCGGCTTCCTTCAGTGGGTTGGATGCTTCCTTGTCGGGATGCGCGAGCCATTCCGTCGTCATTCCGCCAAGTATGAAATATCCGTATATCCGATCACCGTATCTTTCTTCGCAATGACGGATCGCGGCTTTCAGATATTCCGCCGCGGCTCTCTTCCAATCCTCGTTATACGCCGCCCAAGAGAGGTGCGTGAAGGAATTGGGGGCTTCCGGATGCTCAGCCAGATACCACGGACGGGTGTCGAGCTGGAGCATGGGGGCGAAATAACCGTCCGGGGCGTTTTCGATAAACATATCCATCTGTCGGTCGATGGCGGAAAAATCATACTTGCCGTCACCTATCCAAGACTCACCGTAAAGTGAGTACGGAACTCCGAGCGCGGATATTATACCGCTTGAAAGTACGCTGAAGAGCCGCACGCCGGCGGCGTAAAATTCGGATACGTTCTGCGGATCCGGTCGAAAGGATTTAAACGACAGAGGTGCGTAAAGCTTGCCGTCTATGTCTATTTTCAACATTCCGCGGTCTCGTTTAACAGAAACATTCATTTTCGGTCTCCTTGTTTTTTAAAATATCATCTTCCGGGTGAAAGCCGTCGTGAATTGAATTGCCACACTTCCTCACGCACCACGGTGCGATCTATACCGTAGGCAATTCATTGTTTTACAAGACAAACTACCGTCTCGACATGTCCCGTTCTTGGGAACATATCGACGGGTTGGATATCGGAATAGCGGTATCCGAGATTGGTAAAGAGCAAAACGTCTCTTGCGAGGGTGTCGGGAGAGCAGGAGATATACACTATCTTCTTTACGTTCCGGGCGGCTATATATTCGATAAGCTCCGGTTTACAGCCCTTACGCGGCGGATCTATCAGGAGCGTATCGGAGATGGGAAATTCCACGTTCTCTGCCGCTCCGCAGATGAAGGAAGCGTTCGCTATGCCGTTTCGGTCGCGGTTGTATTCGGCGTTTTTTACCGCTTCCGGGACGATCTCTACTCCTATCAGCCGTTTTGCCGGCTTCTGCGCCAAAAGCGAAAGTCCGATAGTTCCGATGCCGCAGAACAGGTCGGTAACGGTCTCGTCCGGACGTATATCCGCAAGCTCTGCCGCTTTTTTATACAGCAGCTCTGCGGCGTCGCGGTTTACCTGATAGAAGGAGAGCGGATGTACGGTAAAGCGCAAGCCGCAAAGTATATCGTCTACCGTTGCCTTTCCGCGGAGCGTGCGGCATTCCTTGCCCAAAATGACGTTCGTGTCCTCGGGATTATAGTTGAGAACTACGGATACCACCTCGGGAAATGCGCGGACGATGCTGTCGGCAAGCTCCTTTTCGCCGTAAAATGAGCGAGCCTTGCTTACGAGGCAGACCATGATCTCGCCGGTCTTATCGCCGCGTCTTATGTATATATTGCGTATGCAGGTGACGGATGCGCGCTTGAGTGCGTCGACCGTAAACGCGATGATACCGTCAAATATCTCGGGCTGTAGCAGGCAACGGGTGTGCGGAACTATCTCGTGCGTGCGTTCGGCGTAAAATCCGGCGTTAAGCTCACCGTCAAGGGGGCATTCGACCTTATTGCGGTATCCGACCGTCTCCCCCGTGCTCAGAACGGGAAGAACGTTCGCGTCGCTCAGCCCGACCTTGACAAATTCGTTTTTGACGCGCGCTTTTTTCAGCTCAAGCTCGTGTGCGTACGTGATGTGCTGATATACGCATCCTCCGCAACGGCCGGAGACGGGGCAGGGGGACGGGATGCGGTGAGGGGACGGAGCGAGCGTTTTTTCCTTACGCGCCACCAAATAATTTTTTGCCGCTTTTATTATCTTGACCTTGAGCCTCTCGCCTGTCACGGCGTCGGAGACGAAGGTCGCCATACCGTCAATCCTGCCGACTCCGTAGCCTTTGGGGTTGATATCCGTTACCGTAAGCTCGTATATCTCGTTCTTTTCGGGCATAGCTCGACCTCCTGAAAAAGCACCTTGCGTTTTTGTATATCAAGCAAAAAGACGCTCTTCGTAAATGAATAGCGTCTTTTTTGATTTCAAGCTCTGTGTACGTAAATCACTTGTATTTACGCTTTCTTGCAGCCTCAGACTTCTTCTTGCGCTTTACGCTGGGCTTTTCGTAGTGCTCTCTCTTGCGAAGCTCTGCGGTTATGCCTGCCTTAACGCACTGTTTTTTGAATCTGCGGAGAGCGCTCTCGAGCGATTCGTTTTCCTTGATCCTGACCTCTGCCATTCTTTATCCCTCCCTCCGCATCGGCTATAAGCGTCCAAATTTATGGTATCCTCGGATACTCAATCATTATACACGGATATCTGCATTTTGTCAAGTGTTTTTTTAAAAGTTTTTTGAGATTTTGAGATATTTTCGATCACCTTACGCTCATTGGACGTTTTGGAGGTCGGCGAGCCGTATCTTAAGGGAGTGACGGAGAAGTAAGACCGATATTACCGAGGTGATGACCTCTGCTATCGGAAACGTCCACCATATCAAAACGGTGACGTTTTCGCTCAGCGTGAACAGCCACGCAAGTGGCAGAGGGAAAGCTATCAGGCGCAATGCCGATATCAAGAGGGGAGAATATACCTCGTTCAGGCTTTGCAGTATTCCCTGTACGGCTATGCTCAGTCCCATAAAGACGTATCCGAGCGTTGAGATATGCAGAGCCGTTCGGCAAACGGACAGTATATCGTTTTTTGATATCGGTGAGGACGCGTCGAGCGTCAATGCGAACAGCTCCGATATCGGGCTTGCGAATATTTGAAATATTGCGGTGAGCATTGCCGAGACGACGAGTGAGGTCAATATTCCGTACCGCACAGTACTGCGTACGCGCTTTGCATCTCTCATACCGTAATTAAAGGAATTTATGGAGATCAAAGTATTTGAAAGTCCGAAGCAGGCAAACAGAGCCATCTGCATGAGCTTGTAATAAATACCGTAGCTCCCCGAGAGCAGCTCCGATGTGTATGTATCCTTGACCGTTCCGATGATCATAAGCACTCCGAACATCATCACGGAGAGCATTGCCTGCATCAGAAATCCGGGAAACCCTATTCTGTATATCTGTTTTAGGATGTGTATATCCGGTCGTATATACCGCAGATGTCCGTCTATCTCACGGTTTGAAGTATAGTGAAATATAAGCGCTATTGCAAGCGATACGCACTGCCCGATAACGGTTGCGTAAGCGGCTCCGGAGATGCCCATTCCGAGCGGATAGATGAATACGTAATCGAGAACGACGTTCGTAAGTGCGCCCGATATCTGCGCTATCATCGAATGAAGAGTTTTTCCGGTAGCCATAAGGAAGCGTTCCACTATCGCGTATCCGATCGAGCCTACGGATATACAGCAACAGATCCTCAGATAATCCGTTCCCATTTTGATCACTGTCTCATTGTTTGACGTGAGCCTCATATACGGCTCTGCGAAAAGGATGCCGAAGAAAAGAAAAAGGATATAGAAAACAGCGGCAAGCAGGATGCCGTTGCCTGCTACTCTGCTGACAGCCTCGCGATCTCCCTCGCCGAGCTTTTTTGAGAGCAGGGCGTTTATTCCTATGCCCGTCCCGACGCCGATGGCTATCATCATTATCTGTACGGGAAATGCCGCGGAGAGCGCGAGATTTCCCAGCGTTCCGTCGGCGCCCATATTGATAACGAACACGGTGTCCACGACGTTATATACCGCTTGGAGCACCATCGATATCATCATTGGAATGCCCATCGAGATGATGAGAGACAGTATTTTTTTCGATCCCATCTTGTTTTTGTTCATTTTGGATAAGTTCCTTTCGGTCGAGCGGCAACGGGTGCGCCGCGTATTCATTGATATCGCGAGCAAAGAAAAAGGCGTAGGTCCGTTTTAAGTCGGACTTACGCCTTTTGGCTACTCACTCGACAAGATTATACCGCGGAATGCGCAAAAAGTCAAGTGGTCATTTTGACGAATTTTGCTCGCTCGCGCAAGCTCTTTTTTTCTCCGATGCGGCTTTGGAGTATACACATCCGCAATAATCCTGACGGTACAGTCCGTATTGCTCGGAGAGACGGCAGGAGCGGAGATAGCCGTTACGTTTTTTGAAATCCGAAAACAGGTAAGGTACGCTGTATTCGTCCGCAAGAGCCGCGCCAAGCTCGTTTAGCTTTGAGGCATTCTTATACGGACTTACGCTGAGCGTGGTGGTGAAAAGCTCAAAACCGTGAGCTTTAGCGTAGACCACGGTGTCGGTGAGCCTGAGACGGTAGCATTCAAAGCAACGCTCGCCACCCTCGGGGAGCTGTTCACGTCCGAGCGCTAACTTCTCGAACGGCTCGGGGGCATACTCCTTTATATGATGCCCGACGCGGTCGGATAAGCCCATCCTGTCAATGAGCGATAAAAGCTCCGCGGCGCGTTTTTCATATTCCTCTGCCAGGGAGATGTTCGGGTTGTAAAAATAACAGGTGATATCAAAATGCTCTGCGAGATATTCCAGAACATATGAGGAGCAGGGGGCGCAACAGCAGTGCAGGAGTAGGCTCGGACGCTCCCCTGCGGTTGTCAGCGCCTTGAGCTTTTCGTCAAGAAGCAGTTGGTAATTCGTCTTTTCCAATTTGATCGTCCTTTCATAACGGTACGCCCTAAATTCGTGCGAACACAGATTGGCGTACCTCTGTGATGGAACAACAAACTTCCACCGCGAAGCTGTACAGAAGCTTTTGCCCAGCTTTTCTCGAAAAGCTGGCGCGAAGCTACTCGAAAGTTTTTGCTAAAGTTTACAATCCCTCAGTCGCCTTCGGCGACAGCTCCCTTTACACA
>CAZMWM010000049.1:0-7662 GCA_964570105.1 uncultured Lachnospiraceae bacterium
AAATAAGTTCTAACACAGATTGGGCGTACCTCGCCACTAAAGTGGCGCAGAGTTTTGATGGTTGTGGATACACGCCCTAAATTAGCGCGAACACAGATTGGCGTACCTCGGTGCTTAGTGCGAACACAGAAAAATGTGAAGGAACAACAATTCCCCACCGCGAAGCTATACAGAAGCTTTTGCCCAGCTTTTCTCGAAAAGCGGGCGCACCTCGCCACTGAAGTGGCGCTGACAAAGCATCGTAGGCTCCCTTGTGTAAAGGGAGCTGTCAGCTTTGCTGACTGAGGGATTGTTAAAACGAAAGTTCCCGTCTATGGGAGCAAGTCCCCGTCCTACGACAACCCGCTATCGAGATCGAAATTCAAAACATATTTCGACGCGGCAATTACCCACAAATAGGATGCCGTAGCGCTTAAATTCCCGTTTACGAGGATGCTCTCTCATATGCCGATCTTACGAAAAAACTATCTTAAACTATCTTGAAAGGAAGTTATCGACGTGCAGGAAACTACCGAAATGGATTTTGAAGCCGCCATCAAGCGTCTTGAGCAGATAACGAATGAGCTTGAGCGAGACGGCGGACAGCTTGACGAAGCGCTTGCGCTCTTTGAAGAGGGCGTGAAGCTGGTGAAGCTCTGCTCTGCAAAGCTTGACGCGGCAGAACAGAAGGTGCGACTGCTGATAAGCAACGGAAACGGTGGATACGATGAGTGCGCTTTTACAAAGACTGAATGAGGATATAGCTCTCATAGAAGGGGAGCTTCGTCGCACCTTGTCGGTGACAGATCCCTCGTATCGGACGCTCTTTGATGCTATGAGCTATAGCGTGGAGGGCGGCGGAAAGCGGATACGTCCCGTGCTCACGCTGGAATTTTGCCGTCTTTTCGGCGGAGATGTAAGGACTGCTCTTCCGCTTGCGGCGGCGGTCGAGCTGGTACATACCTATTCCCTGATACACGACGATCTTCCCTGTATGGACGACGACTGTATGCGCAGAGGAAAGCCCTCGACGCACAAGGCGTTCGGAGAAGCGACGGCAGTCCTTGCGGGTGACGGACTTTTGACACACGCCTTTTGCGTGATAGCGGAGTCTCCCGAGCTTAAACCCGATCAAGCGATAGAAGCTGTAAGACTGCTTGCACGCGGAGCCGGTATATACGGTATGGTCGGCGGACAGCAGATGGATACCTCCTGTGACGCGGCTCTCGGTAAAAGCCGTGAGGAGCACGAAAAGATGAACAGGCTAAAGACCGGATGCCTTATCCGTTGCGCCGCGCTTCTCGGTTGCACAGCCGCGGAGGCTTCCGAGTCTCAGCGTGCCGCCGCCACGGAATATTCCGAGGCTCTCGGGCTTGCTTTTCAGGTGACCGACGATCTTCTTGACGACGGCGAGGAGGACGGAAAGACCACCTTCCTCAGCTTTTACGGCAGAGAAGGCGCCGAAAGCTACGCGAAGGAGCTTACCCAAAGAGCTATCGACGCGATAAGCGGATCTGAGGGCAACGGTATGCTCACGGAGCTTGCTCTCTATCTTTGCGACCGCAAGCGCTGATATCGGATATTAAAAGAAGCACTTGCGTAAACTTACGAAAATGAGAATAGATGTATATATGCAGAAGAGCGGTCTTTCGGAAAGCCGCTCCAAGGCTCAGGCTATGATATCGGCAGGAACGGTGATGCTTAACGGAAGCAGGGTGAAAAAGCCGTCCGAGCAGGTATCGGAAACGGACAGTGTGACCGTTACCGAGCCGCTGAGATTTGTCAGCCGCGGAGGTGAAAAGCTTCTCGGTGCCATAGAGGCATTCAATATCGACGTTTCCGAAAAGGTCTGCGTCGATCTCGGAGCCTCGACCGGAGGATTTACGGACTGTCTTTTGCAGTTTGGCGCAAAAAAGGTCTACGCCGTCGATTGCGGAAGCGATCAGCTCCATCCCACACTGCGCTCCGATCCGCGAGTGATAAGCATGGAGCGGCTCAACGCCAGAACGCTCACATCGGAGCTTTTAGGGGAGCGCTGTGACATCGCGGTAATGGACGTGAGCTTTATATCGCAGACGCTTCTGTACGAAGCCGTATGCGATGTGCTACGACCGGGCGGTCAGCTCGTATCGCTCATAAAGCCTCAATTCGAGACCGCACGCTCGGCTCTCGGCGGCGGCGGTATACTAAGAGATAAAAAAGAACGGATACGCGCGATAAAGCGCGTGCTTGCAAATGCCGAGGAATGCGGTCTTGCGCTTCGCGCCATAACGTCATCCCCGATAAAGGGCGGAGACGGAAACCGCGAATATCTTGCGCTCTTCGAGCTTTCGGATGGGGAAGATATCGCCCCTCTGCGCCCCGACGCGGCGTTTCTCGACGCGCTCGCATAAGTTTCGGTGAGATTGACGGTCATCCCGTCGAAAGGAAGCGTATATCAAGATGAAGATACAACGGATATATACGGTTACCGGTGAAGGCAAGGACGCCGACCGGAGCCGTCGCGAAGCGATCACGCGGCTCGTGCGCTCCTGCGGAGCGATAGAGACCGACGTGCCCGATGAAGCCGAGCTGATGATCGTCCTTGGCGGAGACGGAACTATAATGCACGCTTCCCACGTGGCGCAAGCTTTGGATATACCGATCGTCGGGATAAATCTCGGGCGGATAGGTTATCTTGCGGAGCTTGAGAGCGACGAGATCGCGCGGCTCGCCGACATATTGAACGGCGAATACCGCGAGGAGAGCCGTATGATGCTGAACGTGTGCTACGGCGGGGTGGTGCGCACAGCGTTGAATGACGCGGTAATTCGCGCAGAAAACATACATCCTGCCAACGTCACGTTGCTCTGCGACGGGAAAAAAGTGAACACCTACAGAGGTGACGGGCTGATATGCTCCACGCCGACAGGCTCCACCGCGTATTCGGTTTCAGCCGGAGGCTCCGTGATAGATCCCAGACTTGACTGTATAGCGGTAACGCCGCTGTGTCCGCAATCACTCTCCGCGCGTCCCCTGATCTTTTCGTCCGAATGCACGCTCACTCTTCGCGCCGAAGCCGGTTACCGCTGTATACTTACCGTGGACGGAGAGCCGAGCATACCGCTTCTTGAGGGAGACGAGATCACCTTGACGAGGTGCTCCCGCCCGCTCCGTATGCTGAGGGTGAACGACGGAGGCTTTTACAGCACGTTTGCCAAGAAGATACCGCTGTAGCCGAAAGGCTCGCACGCCAAACCACGATCCCAACCGAAAGGAACATCCGTTATATGAAGCAGAACAGACACGCGAAGATAGTTGAAATAATATCGAGCATGGATATAGAGACACAGGAACAGCTTACCGACGTTCTTAAGAGCGAAGGATTTTCCGTCACTCAAGCGACCGTCTCAAGGGATATAAAGGATCTTAAGCTCGTCAAGGTCTCAGCCAGAAGCGGAGGTTATAAATACGCGCTCTCGTCATCAGACGGCGCACCGCCGGCGGCAAAATTCCATAACATAATGAAGGAAACGATAACGAGCGTCGATCACGCGGAAAACATTGTGGTGGTAAAAACGTTTCCGGGAATGGCTGACGCCGCCGCCGCCGCGATCGACAGCTTAAAGACGCCCGGCAAGGTCGGAAGCATTGCCGGCGACGATACGGTCATACTTATAATGCGCACCAAGAACGACGCGCAGAGCTTCGCGTCTGAATTTTATACCGGCTCGGTGATAAAGCTTTGACAGAGCCTCGAAAGGAAGCTTCGTGAAATGTTGAGCGAATTGCATATAGAAAATGTTGCGGTCATAAAGGAGCTTACGCTGTCGCTCGGCGACGGCTTTTCCGCGCTGACAGGCGAGACCGGCGCAGGAAAATCCATAATAATCGATTCGCTCAATCTCCTGCTCGGAGCAAGGAGCGCACGGGAGCTTATCCGAACGGGAGAGCGGCAGGCGTTCATATCCGCGTGCTTTTCCGAGCTTTCCGAGCGCACCGTCGCATCCCTTGCCGAGTTTGGCATCTCCCCGGACGGTGACGGCTCTCTGTACCTCCAAAGGACGATGCAGACGGACGGACGCGCAAGTGCAAGGATAAACGGCAGGAGCGTGCCCGTCTCGCTTCTTAAGGAGGCAGGCTCGATACTCGTAAACATCCACGGTCAGCACGACAGTCAGGTCCTGCTCGATCCGGATAGGCATATCGAGCTTCTTGACCTTTACGCAAAGACCGAGCCGCTCGTTTGCGAATATTCCGAGAGATACCGCGAGCTGGTCGCGACTAAGCGCAAGCTCTCCGAAATGAGCAAGGAAGCACAGCGGCTGGACGAGCGGATAGATACGCTTAAATATCAAATATCCGAGATAGACGCGGCAAAACTCCGAAAAAACGAAGAGCAGGAGCTTCAAGAGCGCAAGATCCAAGTTAAAAATGCGGAGAAGATAATGCGCCATACCCGAGCTATAACCGAAGCACTTTCGGACGGCAACGGCGCGGTGTCGCTTACGGAAAAGGCGATAAGCGCTCTGCACGCACTGGACGGCATACTTCCGGATGCCGAGGCGCTCGCCGCGCGGCTCGACTGCGCAAGATGCGATATGATCGACATAGCGGAGCAGACTTCGGCGCTTACGGGAGGCGAGAGCTTTTCCCCGGAGGCGGAGCTTGACAGGATAGAGAGCAGACTTGACACCGTCAGCCGTATACTCAGAAAATACGGTCCGGATACCGAGGACGTTTTCCGATACCGCGATAAAGCGGTAAAGGAACTTAAAGAGCTTAACGGATTTGACGATACACTTGCGGATCTTAAGAGCGAGCTGAACACGCTTGCGAAAGCGGCGTTTGCCGCCGCCGAGGCGCTCACATCGGCGCGTTTGACCGCATCCTCGGAGCTGTCCGAAAAGGTGACGGCGGAGCTTCGTTACCTCGATCTTGCGAACGTGAACTTTCGGGTATCGCTGACGCCGCTGAAAAACGAAAAGGGC
Organism: uncultured Lachnospiraceae bacterium; assembly: GCA_964570105.1. Lineage (GTDB taxonomy): Bacteria > Bacillota > Clostridia > Oscillospirales > CAG-272 > SIG673. The sequence goes on from CAZMWM010000049.1 coordinate 4,950, forward strand.
GTCACCAGATTTTCTCCAAACGGCTGTGACGGCGTGGAATTTTTGATAAGCACCAACCCCGGCGAGCCGCTCGCACCGTTGGCAAGGATAGCCTCGGGCGGAGAGCTTTCAAGGATAATGCTTGCCATAAAGAGCGTCCTTGCCGGATGCGACGGAACACAAACGCTGGTCTTTGATGAGATAGACACCGGTATATCCGGAAAGACCTCTCAAAAGATAGGCATAAAGCTACGGGAGATGGGAAAGACGGCTCAGGTGATATGCATAACGCATTCGGCGCAGATATCCGCTCTATCCGACACTCATTATCGGATAACCAAGACGGAAACGGACGGCAGAGCGGAGACCGCGGTGATGCGTCTTACGGACGAGGAACGCGTCGGGGAGCTTTCCCGCATAATGGGCGGTATCGAGATAACGGAGAACGTCAAGAGAACGGCAAGAGAGATGATCGCCGCGGCAAAAACCGAAGAATAATAAAAACGAAGATCAAAAAATATATCTATATAACACGACGGGAGAACAGATAAAATGGGATTGTATCAGGAACTTTCGGAGCGCGGAATGATCGCGCAGGCAACGGACGCGGGAGCGATAGAAAAGCTTCTTGACACCGAAAAGGTCGCTTTTTACATCGGATTTGATCCGACTGCCGACAGCTTGCACGTCGGACACTTCCTCCAGATGAAGATAATGGCGCATATGCAGAAGCACGGGCATCACCCCATCGCACTCTTCGGGGGCGGTACGGGAATGATAGGAGATCCGTCCGGAAAGAGCGATATGCGTAAGATGATGACGCGCGACACCATAAAGCATAACGTCGAATGCTTTAAAAAGCAGATGGCTAAATTTATCGATACCTCCGACGGAAAAGCCACCTTCGTGGACAACGGAGATTGGCTTCTGGATATGAATTACGTGGAGTTTCTGCGCGACATCGGTGTGCATTTCTCCGTAAACCGTATGCTTGCGGCGGAATGCTACAAGTCAAGGCTCGAGCGCGGACTGACCTTCCTTGAGTTCAACTATATGCTGATGCAGAGCTACGACTTTTATCATCTTAACGAAAAATACGGCTGTAAGCTGGAGTTCGGAGGAGACGATCAGTGGTCGAACATCATCGGAGGCGTTGAGCTGATACGCCGCAAGACCGGCAAGGACGCCTACGGTCTCACCTTTAATCTGCTCACCAACAGCGAGGGCAAAAAGATGGGCAAGACCGAGAAGGGCGCCGTTTGGCTCGATCCCGAAAAGACACCTCCGTATGAGTTTTTCCAATATTGGAGGAACGTCGGAGATAAGGACGTCATCAAGTGCTTGAAGCTCCTGACCTTTATCCCGATGGAGGATATAAGAAATTACGAAAAGCTCGAGGGCGCCGAGATAAACAAGGTAAAAGAGCTTTTGGCTTACGAGCTTACACGTATGATACACGGCGAGGAAGAGGCGGTAAGATGCCTTGAAGCGGCTCGGGCTGTGTTCGGCGGCTCCGGAGTTTCGGGAGATATGCCTACGACCGAGCTTACCTCTGGCGACCTTGCGGACGGGGTGATATCCGTTTGCGACCTGATACTGAAGGGAAAGCTTGCCGCGTCCAAGGGCGAAGCCAAGCGTCTCATCATCCAAGGCGGAATCACGGTAAACGACGCAAAGGTCGAGGATATCACCGCCACCGTCACATCCTCGGAGCTTGGCGACGGGGTGGTGATAAGAAAGGGCAAAAAGGTGTTCCATCGCTTCCTGCTCGCCTGACGAACGTCACCGGCGGCTTCATTTTCCCGAAAGGAGCTTGCTATGCATAGGCTCTCGGTGCTTGATCAGTTTGAAAATGAAAGAAGTATAAAGCTTGTGCGCGATATCGAGCTTAGCCGCGTCTGTACTATCGGTGTCGGCGGCAGAGCACAGGCGCTCGTATCGCCGCGTTCGCAAGCGGCGCTCGTAAACGTTATACGTGCGCTCGTCCGCTCGGATATACCGTATCGCGTCATCGGCGCAGGCTCAAACGTGTTTTTTGACGACGCAGGGGCTGACGGCGTGGTCGTAAATACCTCGTCGGTCTCCGGAATATCCGCCGACGGCGGTATGCTCAAGGTCCAATGCGGCACGCCTATCCCATTGCTTTGCTCGTTTGCCGCAAGGAGCGGACTTGACGGCTTGTACGGACTCTGCGGTATTCCCGGTACGGTCGGAGGTGCGCTCATGACGGCGGCAGGGGCGTTCGGGTGTAATATATACGACGGGCTTTGTGCCTGCACCGTATATTTTCCGAGCGTTGACCGCGTGGAACGGTTAAAGCTGAGTTCCGCCGATTACTCTTACCGAAGCAGTCCGCTAAAGCACCTCGGCGGTATCGTGCTTGACGCCGAGCTTTCTCTTCCAAAGGCGGACGGCGCGGCAATTCTCCGAAAAACGGAGGAATGCGAACAAAAAAGGCGCGCCACTCAGCCACGCGGAGAAAAGAGCGCGGGAAGCTATTTCAAGCGTCCGGAGAACGCTCCGCCGGCGGCGTTTCTTATCGACCGCGCCTTGCTCAAGGGCGCAGCGGTCGGCGGCGCAGTCGTGTCAGAGAAGCACGCAGGCTTTATCGTCAATCGCGGAGGTGCGACATCCTCCGATGTTCTGCGCTTAGCCGAAAAGATCAAAGCCACGGTGATGCAACGCTTCGGAGTTGCGCTGACCGAAGAGGTCACGTATATCTCCGCTTTTTGAA
>CAZMWM010000049.1:7762-13266 GCA_964570105.1 uncultured Lachnospiraceae bacterium
TTCAAGGCGTACCGTAAACACTTGACCGAAAGGATATGTCCGAAAATGAGATACATAATACTTACCGGAATGAGCGGCTCGGGAAAATCCTTAGCCACAAAGACTCTTGAGGATATGGGAATGTACTGCATAGACAATATGCCGGTAGCGCTCATTTCAAAATTCGCGGAGCTGTATGCCGCGAACGATCAAGCCGAAAAACGTCATACCGACATAGTTTTCAGCATAGACGTGCGCGGTGAAAGCTCGTTTCTTCCGCTGATCGGAGAGATCGAAGCCCTCAGGCACAGCGGCTATGACTGCAAGGTGCTGTTTATGGATTGCTCCGACTCGACGCTGGTCAACCGATACAAGGAAAACCGCAGGATACATCCTTTGGTTGCAATGAACAACATACCGATGACGGAGGCACTGAAAAGAGAGAGGGAGCTGCTCGAGCCGGTCGTTTCGATATCCGACTTTAGGATCGATACGACTTATCTTTCCTCACAGCAGACCAAGGAGCACATACAGAAGCTCTTCGGGAAAACGTCCAAAAGCTCGCTGGTGATAAACATCGTTTCCTTCGGATTTAGAAACGGGAACGTCTCCGAGGCTGACCTGACCTTTGACGTGCGTTGCTTTCCCAATCCTCATTACATTCCGGAGCTGAGAGCGCACACGGGACTTGACGCCCCGGTGAGAGAATATGTAATGAGCTTTCACGCCACGCTCGTTTTCCTTGAAAAGCTGTACGACCTTATAGATTACCTGATACCGCTGTATGCGGCTGAGGGTAAAAAACAGCTCACCGTTGCCATAGGATGCACGGGCGGAAAGCACCGTTCCGTGGCTATAGCCGAGGCGCTCGCCACGCATCTTAAGGACGGGGGCGAGAATGCCGCGGTAACTCACCGCGATATAAGAGACGGAAAGGGCTGATACGGTGCTCCGTCCTCTGCAAAATGCGCGTACCAAGCCGATATAAAAGTCAATAAAAGAGAAAGGAACGGTCACGAAATGAAGCTTTTGAAGAACGTCTCAGCCATTCTGCTTGCGACCTGCATTCTTATCACCGGCGCCGCCTGCGCCAAGCCGACACCGGATCCTGTTCCCGCTCCGAGCTTTACGTTAAAGGTCCCGGAGATGACAGATGCAACGAGGGCAAAGTATTCCGATATCACCCTCTCGCGTGAAAAGCTTGAGGAAGCGCTCGGTGAAGCTGTCAAAAAGATAGATATGATGCTTCCGGAGTTCACAGACAAATTCCCGTCGCACGCAAGCGTGAACAACGTGTACTCGGCGGAGGATAATCTCACGAGCGGTGGCTGGAATACCGGATTTTGGACGGGCATACTTTGGCACGCGTATCAGCTCACGGACGACGGGCGTTACAAGGATACCGCGCTCGGTCAGATACCTTCTTTCTATACGAGGATAGATGAAAAGCTCGGCGTCAACCATCACGATATGGGATTTCTGTACGTTCCCTCGTGCGTCGCGGCGTATAAGCTGACGCAGGACGAGACCGCCAAAAGCGCGGCGGTAAAGGCGGCGGATCACCTCATCACGAGATATCACGAAAAAGGCGAATTTATACAGGCTTGGGGAAACACGAACGACAGCAACAGCTACCGTCTGATAGTCGACTGCCTGATGAATATCCCGCTGCTCTATTGGGCAAGCGATATCACGGGAGACAGTAAGTATTCCGAGATAGCGTACAAGCATTTCAAGACGACGCTCAGCACCTGCTACCGCTCGGACGGAAGCACCTTTCACACGTATTATTTCGATACCGAAACGGGCGCACCGCTCAAGGGTGTGACCGCGCAGGGTGTGAGCGACGACTCCGCTTGGGCAAGAGGTCAGGCGTGGGCGATGTACGGTCCTCTGCTTACGTACAAGTACATAAAGGACGAGGACGCACTCACCGCATTTAAGGCGGCGACGAATTACTATCTTGCGCATCTTCCGCAGGATTGCGTCGCGTATTGGGATCTTTCGTTTACTGACGGAGACGACGAGCCTCGCGATTCGTCCTCAGCCGCCATCGCGCTTTGCGCTATGCTGGAGGGAATAAAGTATATGGACGAGAGCGACCCCCTGCGGCAGACGTATATAAACGCCTGCAAGCGCATAATGCTCTCGCTGATAGATTATTATTCCACCAAAAACACCCCCACCGCCAACGGTCTGCTCCTGCACGCCACCTACAGCAAGCCGGGCGGCAACGGCGTGGACGAGATGAACATATGGGGAGATTATTTCTATATGGAGGCTCTGCACCGTATGCTCGACGCCGATTGGGAGCTGTATTGGTAAGACCGAGGTTCGCTTTTAAGCATCAAAGCGTTGGATATAGGTCGCGGTTTGATGTCGGTAATGGAAGCTTCAAATTCTTGATGTATACGCCGTTTTAAAATAATGTGAACTTTTCATAAAGTCTATTGATTTTTGGCGCTGTATGTGGTATAATACCGTTACGCGCTTTGAAAAGGGGCTTTTATGCCCTTTTGGTCGCCGCACCGTGCGGCTTCCGTAAACTTAAAAAGGAGTAACTTGAAAATGGAGATAGCATTTGGTATAATCCTTATGATCGCGGCGCTGTTCCTTATAATAGCGGTACTTATGCAGTCCGGTAAGTCAAATAAGCTTTCCGGTACTATCGCAGGCGGAGCCGAGACATTCTTTGGCAAGACCAAGGGAAAGAGCATCGATAAGATGTTCTCTAAGCTTACTACCATCGTTGCCGTTTGCTTCGTCGTTCTCGTTGTGGTCGTTTACGTCGTTCAGGAAAAGCCCATCGAAAAAGAGAAGGATAAAGCATTTGAAGATGCTCTTAACGGTAGCGAAGTCGGCGAGACGGAGTGAGCCTGTGATCAATAGCTTCAAAGAGCGGCTGTCGCACTGTAGGTGGACGGTCGCTTTTTCCTTTAAAGGGGAAACGATGTGTTTTGTGCCTTGACGATCCGAGCGATCGCCATTTCGGCAAAGCCGAGACCGTCACAAAACTGCCGTGATATTCAGAAAGGCGTGGTTATAAAGTGAATAAAAAAAGAAAAAAGACCTTTCGCACACGGCACGGAGGCGGCAAGAGCGGGCACAGCGTCAAGCGGTGCAGATTTATCGCGGAGATACGCTCCGCGCACAGATGCGATATCGCGCTGAGAATAAAAAATTCCGATGAGCTGACCGCTTATTTTGACCGCGACGTGCGCTCGGACGGCGACGGCGCCGTTATACCGAAGGCTATCCTCTGCGAGGATGAAAAATACTATATCCGACCTTATCATACGCTCGGTGCTATGAACGGGGATACGGTACTGCTGAAAGTAGTTTCCGGGCGCGATGCCGACGTGATAAAGATATTGCACAGGAGCACCACCGTAGTATCCGGTACGTTTGTCGAGGGTGAGGACAAGCTTGGCAGACGTTTGCCAATGCTTGAGCCTTACGACAGAAGAGTGAACGTTCCGATAATTATTGATATCCCGAGCGGCGACGCATTTCCCGCCGAGGGCAACAGGTTGCTTGTGAGGATAACGGAATATCCCGATGAAGATATGCCCCACGCTATGGGCATGCCCCACGCCGTGGGCAGGATCGTAAAGGATTACGGCGACGCAAGCTCGAAAAATGCGAATTACGCGGCAATTCTCGAGGAAAACTCCGTGATAACGCAGTTCAGCACCGAGGCTCTCGCGCAAGCCGAGACGCTTGCAAGCGAGCCGCTGTCCCTCGACGGACGGGCAGATCTGCGCGACGAATATATATTCACGCTTGACGGCGCCGGCGCAAAGGATCTGGACGATGCGATATCTGTCAAAAAGACAGACGGCGGATGGGAGCTTGGTGTGCATATCGCGGATGTTTCGCATTACGTGAGAGACGGCTCGACGCTCGATCGCGAGGCTCAGGCTCGCGGCACGAGCATATATTTTGCAGATCGCGTCGTACCGATGCTTCCGGAAGCGCTGTCAAACGGCGCGTGTTCGCTTAATGCAGGCGTCTGCCGATACGCTGTCTCCGTGACTGTCAAGCTTGATGAACGCGGCGAGATACTTGAGACCACCGCCCAAAAGTCTGTCATACGCTCGCGCCTGCGAGGCGTATATTCGGAATTTAATGCGCTCATCTCGGGCGTTGCCGACGAGAGCATCATGGCGAAATACGCGGTAATTCCCGAAGATATATTCAAAAACGCCATCGAACTTTATGAGGTACTGAGCGAAAAGAGCCGACGCCGCGGCTCGCTTGAGCTGGACACGGCAGAAGCCGAGACCGTGCTTGACGGTGACGGGATGCCCATCGATATAACGCGGCGCGAACGCGGTGTGGGCGAACGGATGATAGAGCAGTTTATGCTCTGCGCCAACGAAGGTGTGGCAAATTGGCTCCAAAAACATTCTTTTCCTTGTATTTACCGCGTCCACGCCCAACCTGACACGGAAAAGCTGACCGCATTTATGAACTTTGCGTACAGTCTCGGGCTGAGCGTTCCGTATCTTAAAAAAATACCTCGGCTGACCGCAGGGCATTTCAGTGAGCTTTTGGCGCAGGCAGAGGTGCGCGGTGTCGGCGCTCCCGTCTCCGCGATGCTACTGAGAACTATGGCAAAAGCGCGGTACAGTGACGTCTGCTCTCCGCATTTCGGACTTGGGACGGAGTGTTACTGTCATTTTACGTCCCCGATACGTAGGTATCCCGATCTGTTCGTGCACCGTATGCTGTCCGCCGCCATATCCGGTCGCTCTTCTTTCGAAATATCGGAGGAATATGCGAGAACTGCCGCGTCATCCGCCAAAATATCCTCGGAACGGGAGCTTTGCGCACTTACCGTCGAGCGTGAGATGGATGCGCTCTTTAAGGCGCTGTATCTATCCGCGCACATAGGCGAGGTTCATTCGGCTTACATTTCCGGTGTTGTCCCGTTCGGTCTGTTCTGCACGCTTGAAAACACCTGCGAGGGCTTGATTCCGCTCGACGCTCTTGAAGGGAGATATTCCTTTAATGAGTTTTCCCTCACTTTGGTGGGAGCATATCGGAGCTTCAAGCTCGGTGACAGCGTGCGAGTGAAGATCGTATCGGTGGATATAGCCACGCGCAGAGCCGAATTCACGCTTGCACAGGAGCCTTCGGACACCAAGACCGAGCGCTACCGTTTATCTCGGAAAGGTCGAGCTTGCTCCCCGTATGTGAAAGCTTAAGCGCTGTAACATCCTATTTGTGGGTAATTACCGCGTCGAAATATCTTTTGAGTTCCAATCTCGACAACGGATATGTCGTAGGGCGGGGGGTGCTCCCATAGGTGGGAACTTAAGCGCTAAGATGTAAACCTTTAATTAAAATCTGAACGTTTGTTCGGCAATCCCTCAGAATACCTTTGAAGGCTTGCCTTCAAAGGGTTGCGTAGCGTGACGAAGTCACGTTACGCGCTAAGATGTAAACTGTAACTGTCATCTTCGGCGACAGCTCCCTTTACACAAGGGAGCCAAGGCACGCCCCTGAATTAGTTCTAACAC
>CAZMWM010000050.1:0-13240 GCA_964570105.1 uncultured Lachnospiraceae bacterium
GAGCGTCAGGTTGTGGCCCTGAAGGCCGTGGGTTCGAATCCCATTACTCACCCCAAAGCTCGACAGGCATCCGCGGAGGCTCGTCGGGCTTTACTTTTTGAAAATCGATCCGTGCGGCTTCGGCGTTTGTGTCGAAAGTCTCGGCGAAAGGAGATCTAAGCAGTGAAAAAAGACGTTGTAATAGTCGGCGCCGGACCTGCGGGTATATTTACGGCGCTCGAGATGCTCAAGCTCGGCACTAAAAAGAAGATACTCATAGTTGAGAAGGGAAGAGCGATAGAAAACCGTAAATGTCCCAAAACGGTCACCAAGCAATGCGTTGGCTGTAAGCCGTACTGCCATATAACGACCGGATTTTCCGGAGCAGGCGCATTTTCCGACGGTAAGCTCTCACTGAGCTACGAGGTCGGAGGTGACCTGCCGTCGCTGATAGGCTCGACGCTCGCTCAGGAAACGATAGATTATACGGATAAGATATATCTTGAGTTCGGTGCGGATACCCACGTTGAGGGGCTTGATAATACGGATGAGGTGAAAAAGATCCGTATGCGTGCCATACAGGCAGGGCTTAAGCTCGTTGACTGTCCCATACGTCATCTCGGCACGGAAAAGGCGCAGGAGATATACTATTCCATAGAGCAATATCTGCTCCGGAACGGCGTTGAGATAATGTTCGGGTATGAATGCACGAATATAATCCTGAACGACGACAGGTGCGGTGGTGTGTATATATCCGACGGAAAGCAAACGCTCTCGGTCGAGGCGGACGATACCATAGTCGCCGCAGGCAGACGTGGTGCGGATTGGCTCGAGACCATCTGCGCCAAGCACAATATCGCTCATCAGCCCGGCACCGTTGACGTCGGAGTTCGCGTCGAGGTGCGAAACGAGATAATGGAGAGTATAAACAAGGTGCTTTATGAATCCAAGCTCATAGGCTATCCGGGACCGTTCAAGAACAAGGTGCGTACCTTCTGTCAAAATCCCGGCGGATTTGTAAGTCAGGAAAACTACGACAACGAGCTTGCGGTCGTGAACGGACATTCCTATAAGGAGCTTAAGAGCGATAATACCAATCTGGCTATCCTTTGCTCGCACGATTTCTGCGAGCCGTTCAATCAGCCTATCGCCTACGCGCAGAAGATCGGAGAGCTTACGAATATGCTCGGAGCAGGGCATATAATGGTACAGCGTTTCGGGGATATACTCGACGGTAAGCGCACCTGGACCAAGGAGCTTGAGCGTTCCAATGTCAGACCGACGCTTCCGGATGCGGTGGCAGGAGATATAACCTCGGCTCTTCCGTACCGTTCTATGATAAGCATCATCAACTTCATAAAGGCGGTGGATCACGTTGCCCCGGGATTTGCTTCAAGCGAAACGCTTCTGTATTCTCCGGAGCTTAAGTTCTACAGTAACCGCATAAAGATGGATGAGCACTTCAACACGAGCGTCAGGGGACTGCACTGTCTCGGAGACTCGAGCGGTTGGACGCGCGGACTTATGATGGCTTCCGTGATGGGTGTGCTTATGGGCAGAGAGATAGCGTTTTGATGACGCACTCTTGCTTGTGGCGCAAGCAAGTCCGAAGATAAGAAAAACGCCGCCCCTGTGACTTGAGCGATCGAGTCACAGGGGCGGTATTTTATTTATGACCGTAAATCTCCGTCGCGCCGCTTAGGATGATCTGCGCAGAACCTTAAGCTCGTGAACGGTGAACATCGAGTACGACAGCGCTTTGACGTCGGTCTTGCCGTATTTCTCAAGCAGCTTTTTTGCGAGCGACCTTTCGTCAAGCTCCGCAGGCAATGACCGAATAAGCTCGGTGTAGCGGTTTATAGCCTCGGCGCTCTTGTTTATCGCATCCGTGACCGCGGTGGGGGAATGCTCCGTAAATTCCATTTCGTCCATATCGTGCGAGCAGACGATGTATTCCGCTTCAAGCTCCGAGAGCTTTTTCAGCGTTTTTCTGTAATCCTTCAGCGACTCTATATATGCAAGCCCCTGCGTCGGCGTTCCGTAGCCTTGAAGCGCGTCGCCGCATATGAGCGTTTTCGTGGCTTCGTGAAACCAGCAGGTGCTGTCTGCGCTGTGTCCCGGCGCCGGTATGGGCTTAAGCCCGAACACCATCGAGCTGTCACTTACCGCTCTTGTCACGAAAACGCCGCGTATCTCTTCAAACGACGGATCGTCGTCCGGATAGCATCTGTGCGTCTCAAGAAGATATTGCATAGGGTTTTGTATCCTGTCGTAAGCCTTTCTCGGAGCCGCCACAGTTATATTCGGGGCAAGACGCACAAGCTCGGAGAGTCCTCCTATATTGTCTCGGTGGCAATGGGTGACGGTGACGTTTCCGATGCTCTCGAGCGTCATACCCATCTCGGAGAGCGCGGGTACAAGCAAACCCTTGATGACGCTTCCGTTCGGACCTGCGTCTATCAGCACGGTCTCCGAGGGTGTTGAGCCGAGAACGAGCGTTATGCCGACGAAGGTATTCTCGAACGGGACCTTCAGCACGTATATGCTGTCGTTCACCTTTTCAAAGCTTTTTTTCGTATTCACGGTTGCGGTCGCTCCTTTCTGACAGGATAATTATACACCGTACAGATTTCGGAATTTTGGGGAAAATGTAAAATTTTACCACATCACTTTCCCGAGGAAAACGCGCTGTTACCGACCGAGCGCAAAGTAACGGAAGGCACGATCCAAAAAGCTTTTTGCCTCAGGCTGTGCCTGAGGCAAAAAAGATATACGGATAGGTCGGTTTATCAGTCCACGTCTCTGAATTCGGGCTTGAGCATACCGTTCTCGTCTAATTTTTCCGCGATGAGCGCGTTTATCCTGTCGGCAGGACTGAGTAGCTTGCTTATGGACTCATCGTGATGCAGAGCGGCTATCATAAGCGCGACGTATTTGCACATATTGACCTCGGTGTACCAAGGTCTTTCTCTAAGCTCGGGGGTGCGGTATATGAGGTTGGTGGTGAATATCTGATCTATCATACCGTTCTTATACGCGCGGTCGAACTTGCTGAGACCGTTGCAGAACAGACCGAAGGAAGCAAACACGAATACTCTCTTAGCTCCTCTGCTCTTGAGCTGTCTTGCCACATCGAGCATCGATTCACCGGAGGAGATGATATCGTCGACGACTATAACGTCCTTATCACGCACGCTTCTTCCGAGATACTGATGCGCCTTGATGGGGTTCTTACCGTCCTTGACCACGGTATAGTCGCGGCGCTTGTAGAAGGTGCCAAGCTCCAGCTTCAAAACGGAGGAATAATACATACAGCGGTTCATTCCGCCCTCATCCGGAGATATCATCATAAGCTTATCGCGATTGATGGCGATGTCCGGTATCTTGTGCAGGAGAGCCTTTATCATTTGATACGTCGGATGGACGTTATCAAAGCTGCACATCGGGATAGCATTCTGGATGCCTATGTTATGTATGTCAAAGGAGATGATATTGCACACTCCCATATCCGCAAGCTCCTTAAGAGCGATAGCGGCGTCAAGAGACTCGCGGAGGGTACGCTTGTCCTGTCTGCCCTCGTATATCATCGGCATAAATACCGTGATCCTTCTGCCTTTACCGGCAAACGAGCATATCAGACGCTTGAGGTCCTGAAAATGATCGTCGGGGCTCATAGGGTACTCCTTGCCGTACATCTTGAAGGTGACACCGTGATTGAACATATCCGCGAATACGAAGATATCGTGATTACGCATAGAGTCGCTGATGACAGTTTTGGCTTCTCCGGTGCCGAAGCGAATGAATTGCGGCTTGATTATCGTGCTCTCCTTCGCCGCGCCCCAGCTTTGCAACCATTGATCGACCTCGCTCAAAAATTCGTCACAGCCTACCGTTCCGACAATACTGAGCTTACCCTTGATATCATCAAGTTCCATAAGATCCGTCCTCCGATTATATTAAGTTTTACTTAGTGTCGGCGTCACCTGTGCACATAGGTGAAATAACGGTACGGAGCTGTGCCGCACAATACGTTCACCCAAACGCAGGATCGCCTCGTATTCCTATTATACCAAACTTTACGGCAGATTGCAACCTTTTGCGGCATTTTTCCGCGTTATCTCACCATAAAATTATTCAGACGTTTACCCGTCGGTTTTTGTACATTTTCCCCACAAATATTAAAAACGCTTAATCTGTTTCTTCCTCGGTCTCCAAAAAAACTCTGTGATACCAACAAAAGACAAATTCCCGACTTCAGACCGAACGGTCGGAGGTCGGGAATTGCAGTTCATTTGGTCACGGTGACCTTTTTGATAACGGTCGACTTGTCGGGATCCAAGCCCTTTACGACCGTCAGCTTCAAGGCGAACAGCTGCATAGCTATCGCAAAGAGATACGGGGAGAGGGCTTCGTTTCCGATGTCGGGAATCCTGAGCGCGTATTTACGGTCTGCCAAAGGCTCGTCGCGGTCGGATATGACCACACATACGGTCGAGGTGGTGTCCAGCTTTTTGAGCATAGCGAGCGCGTCGCCGTACATAACTCCGTTGGCGGCAAGAACGAAGGCTATTCCTCCGTCCGTCAGCTGAGCGAAGGGACCGTGATAGAAGTCGGACATAGGGTAACCGTTCATACAGAGACGGTTGGTCTCCATTACCTTAAGAGCGCCCTCGAGCGCCGTCGGGTAGTTGTAGCCGCGTCCGAGCACAACTCCTCCGCGCATATCCTTAAAGTCCGAGATGAAGCTCTCTATCTTTTCCGGAAGGTAGGAGAGTAGCTCCTCTACCGCCTCCGGAAGCTTGCGGAAGGCTTGCCTAAGCTCGTCGGAGCCTGCCCATTCCGCGCAGAGCAATGTCATAGCCGCAAGCTGTGCGGTATAGGTCTTGGTGGCGGCGATGCTTGCTTCGTTTCCGACGCCGAGGAAAAGATGATATTCGGAATTTACCGCAACGAGCGAGCCTTCGGTGTTGGTGATCCCAACGGTCATCGCACCGCATTTCTTGGCGCGCTCAAGCACGGCGAGCACGTCCTCAGCCGCTCCGGACTGAGATACGCCGATAACGAGAGCATCTCCGAGATCGAGCTTTCCGTTGTATTTGGTAAGCACGGAAGGGGTAGCCAGCATACACGGTACACCGACGTAATTCTGGATAAGATACTGACCGTATATACAGGCGTGGTCTGACGTACCTCTTGCCGCAAAGTATACCATCTTTACCTGTCTCTTTGCCGCTTGTGCCACTATCTCCCGTATCATCGGGGAGAGTCTTTCCTCGATGGATGCAAGACAGGCGGGCTGTTCGCGAATTTCTTTTTCAAGATTTATCATAATATTCTCCGTTTTGCCGCGCGTGGCGGCTCTGATGATCTGTTTTTGTGGGATGCGGCGCACTTGGCGTCATCTGTTCGAAAGGACGTTCTTTTCGTAGCTCTTAACTTCGTCGAGCCAAGCGGTGCGTACGGGAACGTTCTGCATCTCGCAATACATATCCCACACGGCGGAGAAGGGAAGAGTCTTAAGCTCCTCCATCATTGCAAGGCGCGACGTGTAGTCGAACTCACGCTCAAGCTTTGCAAGCTGAGCGGACGGCTCGAGGGCGGCGTAAAGCAGAGCCTTTTGCATGGAACGGGTGCCGATCACCCAAGCCGCTATCCTGTTGATGGAGCCGTCGAAGAAATCGAGACCTATATGTACTCTGTCGGTGAAATCTCCGCGGAGTATCTCGCCTGCGATAGCCTTAAGCTCGTCGTCGAGTATTACCACGTGGTCGGAGTCCCAACGCACCGGACGCGAAACGTGAAGAAGTATCTCGTCGAGGAAGAGAAGCGTTGAGGAGATCTTATCGGATACCACCTCGGTGGGGTGGAAGTGACCGGTGTCCAGCGTGAGAAGCTTACCGTTCTTGGCGGCATATCCGAGGCAGAACTCTCCCGAGCCCATAGTGCAGCTCTCCGCGCCGATACCGAACACCTTGCTCTCTATCGAGTCCTTGTTAAACTTCTCGTCGATCTTTTCCTTGAATATCTCGTCGTACGATTCCTTCATACGCAGACGTGCGCCGTATCTGTCGGCAGGGATATCCTTGTATCCGTCCGGCATCCAGAAGTTGGTCACGACGGTGTTTCCGAGCTTTTCGCCTATGTATGCGGCGATCCTTCTCGAGCCGATGCAATGCTCTATCCAAAAATCACGCACTGCCTTATCGGGATGGCTGATGGTAAGTCCGTCCGCGCTCATCGGATGTGAAAAGCAGGTGGGGTTATAGTCTATGCCGTAATCTCTTTCCTTAGCCCAAGCGATCCACGAATCGAAATGCTTCGGCTGTATCTTTTCCCTCGATACCTTCTCTCCCTGCGCGTCGAGATAGATGGCGTGAAGGTTTATCCTCTTCTTACCCGGAATGAGGGATGCCGCCTTGTCGAAATCTTCTCTGAGCTGTCCGAGCGTTTTTGCCTTGCCGGGATAATTTCCGGTGACCTGTATGCCGCCCGTAAGGTCTCCGTCGGGGTTTTCAAATCCGCCAACGTCATCTCCCTGCCAGCAATGCATGGATATCGGTATGTTGCTGACCTTCTCTATCGCCTTGTCGGTGTCTATGCCGTATCCGGCGTAGATCTCCTTTGCCGCTTCGTATGCCTTGATCGTACTCATTTTTTTATCTGCCTTTCATTTAGTATGTTTTGTAATTTGTTATTTTTGCCGTAGCTGTTCCCGTCGGCTCAGAGCTGTCCGGTGAGTCGCAGATATTTTTCATATCCGGCGTCCCAGATGGCGCTGTCTGCCGTATTCGGGGTGTATTCGGTGACATCAAAGGAATTGCGAACTACCTCTCTTGCCTCGGAAATATCGTTTATCTCCCCTGCGGCGATA
The DNA here is from genome assembly GCA_964570105.1 of uncultured Lachnospiraceae bacterium. Classification (GTDB taxonomy): domain Bacteria; phylum Bacillota; class Clostridia; order Oscillospirales; family CAG-272; genus SIG673. The sequence goes on from CAZMWM010000050.1 coordinate 6,851, forward strand.
GCCTGTGCGGCTAAATTTCCGATGGCGGTAGCCTCGCTCGGTCCGGCGTATACCGGTATGCCGCACGCGTCGGCGGTGTATTGACAGAGCAGCGTTTCCTTTGAGCCGCCACCGACGATGTTGATGAACGGAGTATCTCTTCCGGTAAGCTCGTTTATCTTGCGAAGGGTGTCGCGATAGCACAGTGCAAGGCTGTCAAAGACGCAACGGACGAACTGACCTTTGGTCTCCGGCACGGGCTGTCCTGTGCGGCGGCAATAATCCGCTATTCTTCCTGTCATATTTCCCGGAGGCGTGAAGATGACGTCGTTGGGGGCGATGACGGAGCGCATCGGTTGGCTCTTGGCGGCAAGCTCCGCAAGCTCGTCGTAGGAGGTCTTATATCCGTCCTGCTTGGCGAAATCGCGTCTGCATTCCGTATGTATCCAAAGTCCCATAATGTTCGTGAGGAAGCAGATGCGTCCTTCGGCGCCGCCTTCGTTCGTGAAGGAATATTTGAGCGTTTCGGGGGATATGACCGGTGCTTTCAGCTCGGTACCCATAAGTGACCAGGTGCCTGAGCTTATGTATACGAAATCGTCACCCGTGGCAGGTACGGAAACGATAGCCGACGCCGTGTCGTGAGAGGCGACGGTAACGACCTTTGCCGAGATATCTCCGACATCGCGGCGTACATCCTCGCGAAGTCCGCCGACGGTGGAGCCGGGAGCGACCAGATCTCCGAGGATATGCGTCGGGATACCGAGCTTTGTGAGCATATCCTTAGCCCAATCACGGGTACGCGCGTCAACGAGGGCGCCCGTGGTTGCATTGGTGTATTCGTTAAGCTCCTCGCCCGTGAGAAGATAATTGAGCAGATCCGGGATCATAAGGAGCTTTCTTGCGTTATCGAACGCCCGAGGCTCGGAGCGCAGCTCTGCGAGCAACTGGTATACGGTGTTGAAATTCAGAAGCTGTATACCGGTCGTGCCGTACAGCTCTTCCTTGGATATCAAACGGTCGGTGCTGTCTACCATACCGTCGGTGCGAGAGTCGCGGTAATTCACCGGAAGTCCGAGCAGACGTCCGTCTCTTCCGATAAGTCCGTAATCCACTCCCCACGTGTCGATACCGATACTTCTTATATCGGAGGGGGCTTTTTTGATAGCCGTTTTGATGTTTTCGTATATGTCGGCTATGTTCCAATGGAGAGTTCCGGCGAGGTACGAGGAATTATCATCGAAACGGTGATTTTCCTCCAGAGTAAGCTTTTTTCCGTCAAAGCTGCCGATTATGCCCCGTCCGCTCGTAGCTCCGAGGTCTATGGCAAGCATTTTCAGTTCACTCATTGCCTGTTCCTTTCTTTTCGGTGGTATTTATATTTATATTTTGTTTTTTTATATGTTTCCGCGTTCGCGCGCTTAATCGGCTTTGTTACCGCTCGGCGGTCATCAAAGCTCTGCAAGTATGGACTTGAGAGCGGATACCGCGGCTCCGAAGGCGTCCTCGGACGTCTTGTATCCCGTGCCGATCACGCTTTCCTCGCCTTTGTTCTCAAGAGCCTCGAGACCGCTGAAAATACGCAGATGCGGCTCAAGCGTCAAAACGAGCGTATCCTCGCGCGAGTTGAGCTTGCGGAGGATATCCGGAATGCAACCGATGCCCTTGCCGGCGGGAACGACCGTCCTTGAAGCGTCGCAGTCCTTGATGTGCATATAATATACCGACTCGCCGAGCGCGGAAAAAGCCTCAGGATACGGCTCCACTCCAGCTTGGATGAAGTTTGCCGGATCGAAGATACATTTGTATTCTCCGCCGAACGTCCTTTGTATATCGAGACAGCCCTCGGTCTTTTCGCCGTATATGCCTTTTTCGTTCTCGTGGCAGAGCACGACACCCTCAGCCTTGGCTACGTCAAGCATCCTGCCCATCCGATCCATTACCTGAGAGCGATAGGGCGCGATATCGGAGGTATCGGGGATGTAAAAGGAGAATACCCTCATCCTCGGAGTGCCGAGTATATGAGCAAGCTCCGCGCAGTGTCGGGTAAGCTCGAGATGCTGGTCCATATCATCCGTGAGCTTTATCTTACCGAGGGGGGAGCCGATGCTCCAGACCGCAAGTCCGTTTGCGTCAAGCTTTTTCTTGACCTCCGCCGCTTTTTCCTTGGTGATCGCGGATACGTTATCACCGTCCACTCCGCGAAGCTCGGTGTACTTGATGCCGTGCTTGAGCATTCCCTCTATCTGTCCGTCGATGCTCGGAGAATATTCGTCCGTGAATGCGCTCAGTTCGAATTTTGCCATTTATCCTTATGTCCTTTCGTTTTCGGTTTTATATAATTTAAACTTACTCATAAGCGCGGATGCCGCATTTTCAAATGTGCGTTATCAGGTTGACAACGGTGACACCGTAGTCTCCCTCTCCGTACTCTCCGGGGCGAAAGCTCTCGACGCGCTTGTCTCGCTTTAGCTGTTGCCAGAGCGCTTGGCGCAGTGCTCCCGTTCCTTTTCCGTGGAGCAGGGAAACGCTCGAGACGCCGGCGACTATCGCCTCGTCTATATACTTATCCACCGCAAACCAAGCTTCGTCTCCCGTCATACCGCGCAGATCTATCTGAAGCTTGAAGGTGCTCGGCGCGAGCGATCTGGAAACGGCACCGCGTGGGCGTTCTTTATTCTTTTTCGCGCCTTCGTCGAGGAGCTTGAGATTTGAAACGTTTGTTTTGGTGGTTATGATACCGGCGCGCACGGTCAAGTCTCCGTTCTTGTCCGGCAAGCTCATCACCACGCCGCGCTTGTTTATATTGCGCAGAAGCACCTCGTCGCCCTTTTTGAGCGCTCTCGGAAGCGCGTAGCTCTCACCAAGCTCCCTATCCTCGTCCGAGATCGACGGATCAAATCCGCGAAGCTCGCGCCGTATATCGTCGCGTGCCCCGTCCAGCTCGGCTTTCGTCCTTTTGGTGCTTTCCTGCTTCTGGAGCCTTTCAAGGCGGTCGAATACGAATGCGCTGGACGCCTGTGCGCTCTCCACCATACGTATCGCGCGTTCTCTGAGACTCTGCGCGTCGCGTTGCGTGCGCTCGGTAAGCTCGTCTATATATTTTCGCTTTTCGCGCTCGTAAGTCTCAAGCTCCGAAAGACGCGCGTCAAGCTCTGCCTGTTGCTTTTCAAGACGGATGCGCTCTTCGTCAAGCCCCGAGATCATATCCTCCATCCGTCGGTCGTCGCTGTCTATATGTCGCTCGGCTCTTTCGATGACGTTCCTTGGAAGTCCGAGTTTTTCCGAGATCGCAAACGCATTCGAGCGCCCGGGCGTTCCGGTTATGAGACGGTAGGTGGGACGAAGCGTCTCCACGTCAAATTCACATCCTGCGTTTATCACTCCCTTGGTATTCAGAGCAAATTCCTTAAGCTCCGGATAGTGAGTGGTAGCCGCGCAGAGTGCGCCGTAGCTCCTTATCTCCTCTATGACCGATATTGCGATAGCCGCGCCCTCGATGGGATCCGTACCGGCTCCAAGCTCGTCGAACAAAACAAGACATTCGCGGCTGACGTCTCCGAGTATCGAGACGATGTTTGTTATATGAGCAGAGAATGTAGACAAAGATTGCTCTATGCTTTGTTCGTCTCCGACATCCGCAAGCACATCTCCGAGGATGCACAGCTCGGCGGAGGTGCACGGGAGTTGCAGACCGCACTGAGCCATTATAGAGAACAGCCCGAGCGTTTTGAGCGCGACGGTCTTGCCTCCGGTGTTCGGACCGGTTATGACCATGGTGTTATAGCTTCCGCCGAGCGCTATATCGACGCTGACGACCTTATCCGCGGGGATGAGCGGATGTCTCGCGCCGCGGTAGTTGACCTTTTGTTCGTTCTCGAGGATGCGAGGCTCACAGGCGTCGGTCTGAGCGGCAAGCTCCGCTTTTGCGAACACGAGAGCAAGCTCGGTGATGTTCACATAATCGAGATATACCGTTCCGCCGAAGGTCGCGCAGTCGGATGACAGGTCAAAGAGCACTTTCTCTATCTCGCGCGTCTCCTTTTGCTCCAGCTCCTTAAGCTCGTTGTTGGCTTCGAGGACTGCGTACGGCTCGATGAATACCGTTGCTCCGGTGGCGGAAGTGTCGTGAACGAAGCCCTTGATCTCGTTTTTGTATTCCACCTTGACGGGAACGACGTATCTGCCGTTTCGTACGGTGACGATGTTTTCCTGAAGATATTTGCCGTAAGAGCCGGAAACAAATTTTTGGAGCGTTTCGCGGATCTTACCCTGTGAGGCGCGTATCCTTCTGCGGATATCGGAGAGCGCCGGGCTGGCCTCGTCGGCTATCAGATCCTCGCTTATCACCGCACGCGTTATCTTTTCTTCGAGAAAACGGTTTGCCGTAAGGCGTGAAAACACGGTGTCGAGCGCGGTCTCGAGCTTCTCGCCGTCGTTTGCGTAACTAATGAGCGAACGGGCGGTCTTGAGAACGTTGGCGATATCGAGAAGCTCTCGGGGCGTCAGCGTTGCGTGCTTTTGCGCACGTTCGACCGAGTCGGAAACGTCGGTGATGCCGCCGAACGAGGGCATACCCTTCTTTGTGAGCAAAAGTCTTGCTCCGGAGGTCTCGGCTTGCAGTCTTTTGACCTTTACCGCGTCCGTCTCCGGAAACAGCGTCCTTGCAAGAGCTTTTGCGCCCTCAGTGCGTGCTCTCTGTGCGACAAGCTCTGCAACTTTATCAAATTCAAGCGTCTTGATCGCTTTTTTAAATTTAGTCATAGCTCCTCATTATCCGCCTTTGGATGCGGCTGTGGGAGCCGCTCGAGCGAGTGTAAAAATTCAAGTGATCTGAAACCGCGGTCTATATGGTTAAGCAGATATTTTTCACAGTGGGCGCAAAACAACCCGTGCTCCGTATCCGGAAGCTCGAAGGAAAGAAATTTTTTCGGAGGGAAATAGCAGATCACTCTCATAGCGTCGAGTATAGGTCTGTCGAGCATAAGTATCAGACTCGTGTGTCCTTCCTCGGGAAGGTCGCGGACGTGGCGCCTGCGGCAGCTTGCGCAATGCATAACGCCGTCCATAACGTCCAGATACATGATACTGCCGTCGTCCTTGCCGCATTCCTTACAGGCGACAAGGTCGGGAGAAAATCCGCAAGCAGCCGCGGTGCGCAGCTCGAAAGCCGCCTTCAGCTGACCGAGCGGCTTTATACCGTTCTCGATAGCGTAAAGGGTGTTTAGCGCAAGGCGGAGCATCTCGCTCTCGTCCGTGTTTTCAAGGCACACCTCGGTGAGGACATCGAGCAGATAAAGCGCGAGTGCGGAGCGTTCGAGATCCTCTCTTATACCGTGAAATCCGCATATCTCCGCCGCCTCGCGCACCCAAGGTCTGCCGCCCTTTTCGGCGACGGTCAATTCGGTGTATGCGAACGGGAGACAAGCGCCGACGAGCTTGCTTCTGAGGCTCTCGCCGCCCTTAAGGACCACGGTGAGCTTGCCTTGCTCAGCAGTGAGCAACGTAAGCAGTTTGTCGTTCTCACCCCAAATGATATCTCCGAGAATTAGCCCTTTTATCTGGCTGACCATTTTTATGACCATGCCTTTCTAAATCACAGCAGTTTTGTGACGGTTTCGGCTTTGCTAAGGCACAAAACGCCTCTGAAAGATTTATCTTTCAGACTTATGCTTATGACCATGCCTTTCTGAATATCACGGCTTTATTCCTTTTCGCGTGTTCCTTTCGCGGAGAGTTGCGCAAAAGCGCTCTTCCGCACCCTTCCGCGCTCTGTTTCCGCCGCAATGACTCACGGTTTTTAAGTAATATCATACCGCATCATAGAACATTATATCATATTTTAAATAATATTTCAATACCTTAACGGCACAAAGTCGCGCCGCATTGTTAATTTTTTCTCGATTTTTCTCCCGCCATTTATGCTCCGCGGCGTCAACGGAACGCTACGTGCACACATAATGGGCGCGGAAAAAACAAAAACGCTTGGTATCCGAGCAGATATCAGGCGTTTTCGGTCGGAATAAGACTCTGAAATGTCGCGTTTTGGGTAAAAAAACGAGAGTTGTGACTTCCAAAAGTCTCGCTTTTATATGCATTTATATGTATATGCAGAAACTTATATTTGCTCTAAGAATATAAGGTTTTTATGGTTTGATTTGTTTTTTTGTTGATTGGATGAAAAATATCAAACCCAAATTATTTTCACGAAACGGTTGACTTTTTCACGAATTCGTGATATGATGTTGACTGTAGAAAGGAGAGTTGCTATGCCTATCAGTTACAACAAACTTTTTCACAAACTTATTGACAGAGGTATTACATCTGCCGCTTTGATGAAAGGTTCTGATTTATCTGCAAACATTTTGACAAGAATGAGAAGAAACGAATATATTTCTTTGGAAAGCATTG
>CAZMWM010000051.1:0-13186 GCA_964570105.1 uncultured Lachnospiraceae bacterium
CTCCACGTGATCCTTTTCCTTTTCAAGCAGGGACTCGGGGATGAACATCGGCATATATACGTTCTCGTGTCCGGTCGCCTTGAAGCGAGCGTCGAGATCCTTCTGGATATTCTCCCATATAGCGTATCCGTAAGGACGGATTATCATACATCCCTTCACAGAGCTGTAATCGATCAGGTCCGCTTTTTTGCAGATATCGGTGTACCACTGAGCAAAATCAACTTCCATTGAGGTGATCTGCGTCACCATCTTCTTATCCTGTGACATTTTCCCTGATTCCTTTTCGGCTTAATATTTTCAGTCGTTATCCTCGTCGTCCCCGTCGTCATCATCGCCATCGTTATCATCATCCTCATCGTAGCCGTATTCGCAGAAGCCGTCGTCGTCACCGTCGTTTCCGGATCCGTAGACGTATTCCTCAAGATCGCCAAGATCCGAGTCTATCTCCTCGATATAGTCCTTAAGCTTGATGTTCTCCTCGATAAGGGAGCTGTTGGCGGTGGCAAGCTCCTCGATAACGTCAGCCATCTGCTTCAGTATCTTGGTCTCGGGCTTGCTGTCGTCAAGGCTCAGTCCGTCCATAAGTCCCTTGATGTATGCGGCTTTTTCGCTTATAGTCATAGTATGTTACTCCTTCGTTACTTAGATTTTGGCGTTCACTGTATGATATGCACCTGTCGCGCAAACAAAACCCCGGAAGCCCCACCGAGAGCCTCCGGGTATCGTCGTACAGGTCAAGCTCTGGAAAGATACTCTCCGGTACGGGTGTCTATCTTAAGGACCTCTCCGATGTTTATGAACAGCGGTACCTTGATGACTGCACCGGTCTCGAGCGTTGCCGGCTTCAAGGTATTGGTGGCGGTGTTTCCTGCAAGTCCCGGCTCGGTATCGGTGACCGTAAGCTCAACGAACGTAGGAGGCTCGACCGCAAAAACGTTGCCCTTGAAGGAGATGACCTTGCAGATCATTTCTTCCTTCACGAACTTGAAGCTGTCCCCAAGGATGCTTCCGTTGAGGGGCATCTGCTCGAAGGTCTCGGGATCCATAAAGTAATAAAGGTCGCCGTCGCTGTAGAGATACTGCATATCCTTTCTCTCTACGTAGGCGGTCTCGAACTTTGCGGTCGGGTTGAAGCTGTTCTCAAGCACAGAGCCGGTAATGACGTTCTTGTACTTGGTGCGAACGAACGCCGCTCCCTTTCCGGGCTTGACGTGCTGGAACTCCACTACCTGGAACACGTTTCCGTCCATCTCGAACGTTACGCCGTTTCTGAAATCACCTGCGGTAATTGTTGGCATAATATATATCCTCCGAAAATTTGATTGTGTTTTTACAGCTCGGCTCCGTCACGGGCAAGCTGATACTGTATTATTTTACATCATATCGCCGACGATTGCAAGGGTATTCGGAAAAATTTTCATTTTCGTTACAAAATTATCAGGCTCTTTTCGCAATTCGTGAGGTCGACGGCTCCGTTTTTGCCTATGTACATCATATCCTCGATGCGCACGCCGTACTTGCCCTCCGCGTAGATGCCCGGCTCGACCGTGAAAACGTTGCCCTCGGTGAGCTTTTCGGAAACGCGAGGGGTAAGATGTATGCCCTCGTGGATGAACAGACCGACGCCGTGACCGAGGCTGTGAGTGAACAAGCCCTTGTAGCCTGCGTCGTCTATAAGCTTCCTTGCCACACCGTCAAGAGTTGCGCAGTCGCGTTCCCCGTATACTGCGGCTTCTATCGCCGCGTTCTGAGCGGAGAGCACAGTATCGTACATACGGCGCATTTCGTTGTCGGGAGCACCTATACAGACGGTTCTTGTCATATCGGAGCAATATCCGTTATATTTTGCGCCAAAATCCATCGTAAGAAATCCTTTTTTCAATTTATGGTCTCTCGGCTCTCCGTGCGGAAGCGAGGACTCACTGCCGGATACGGCGATGGTATCGAACGCGATTCCATCTGCACCGTTTTTGCGCATTTGGTACTCAAGCTCCAGCGCGACCTCTCTTTCGGTGCGCTCAGGAGAAATGAAGCCGAGCACGTGCAAGAACGCCTTTTCGGCTATCGACTGAGCCTTGCGGATGTTCTCCACTTCCGTTTCGTCCTTGACGTTACGCAGTGTCTCTATAGGTCTGTCTGCCGGGATGAACTCGTATTCGGGCAGAGCATTCTTTAACGCTTCAAGCTCAGCACAGGTGGTAACGTGGTCCTCGAACGCGATGCGTTTTCCTGCGGCAAGCTCCCGTATCAGCTCGCCCCTCTTCTTTGAGAGCAATATCGCTTCAAAGCCCGGAGCCGCCTCCCTTTTGGCAAGCTCTATATATCTGCTGTCGGCTACGACATACGCGGTATCGCGGTTTATTATAAGGAAGCCATCCGTATAATTGACGCCGGAAAGATAACGGCAATTCAATGGACAGGTCACGAGAAATGCATCTGCCACCTCGGGAATGACTTCGCGGAATTTAGATAATCTGGACATTTATATATTTCCTTTCTGAAAAATTGCTGTTTTATAGGTATCACAAGTCAATAATTTAGCTCTCAAGAACTTTGTTGTTGATATACGTGACCAACGCTTCTATGCCAAGACGGTAGCTGTCCGCGCCAAATCCGAGCACCTGACCGACGCATACGGGGGCTATCACCTGCGTGTGGCGAAAATCGGAACGCGCATGGACATTAGACATATGCACCTCCACAGTCGGAATTCCGCAAGCCGCTACAGCGTCGCGCAATCCGAGAGAATAATGCGACCACGCACCTGCATTCATAACTATTCCGTCAAATACATTTCGTGCGGAATGGAGCTTTTCCGCCATCTCACCCTCGTAATTCGTGGTGAAAAAGGTAAGCTCGAGGTCTTTTTGCGTCTCCGCCCAGCTCGCAAGCGAGGTATTTATCTCATCGAGCGAGGCGTTTCCGTACGTGGCTGTGTCACGTATCCCGGTCATTGAGAGGTTTATTCCGTTAAGGACGAGTATCTTCATTTTATCGTATTGATCCTTTCTTGGATATCGGCGATATCTTATCCGAGCACCGTGCCCGAGGTATCGCATTCGCGGTATCTTATCCGAAACATCGGACGGTCATTTTGCGTTCACGAGGGAGGAATATAGCTTTTTCATCGTGAGCGCGTCCTCCGCCATGGTGCCGTCGGATTCACATATCACGGTCGAGGATACGCCAAGCTCCGCAAGTGCCTCCATAAGCGGCTCATATTCGGGACCGTACGTTGTATCCTCGAACGTGAGATGGCGTTTTTCGCCCGCGCCCGTGTATTCTATCTTGGAAAAATGGCAATGGAGCTTTTCGGCGTATTCCGCACCGAGCCTACTCGATACCGTATCGTAGACACGCTTATAATCGTCTTTGGTCACGAAATAGGAGCCGACAGCCCTTGCGTTGAGATGTCCGAAATCCACGACAGGGCAGAGCCGCGGATCAAGTCCGCAGATGTCGAGCACCTCATCGAGCGTACCGAGCTGGTTTATCTTTCCCATAGTCTCAAGCCCGAAGCGCACCGATGTATCGGGATGCTCGCACAGCGCTCTGTATACCGTGTCCTTGGCGAGCGTTACGGCTTCGGAACGTGATATCTTTGCGGCTGAGCCGGTGTGGATGACTATTATGCCTGCCCCCATAGCCTCCGCCGCGTCGACCGATTGCTTTATATACTTAAGGCTTCCAAGGCGTTTTTCCGTTTCGGTCCCCGAAAGGGAGATGAAATACGGCGCGTGCAGAGAAAGGCGTATCCCGGACGCTCTCGCCGCCTCGCCGAGCTTTCTGAACGACTCTTCACTTCCGCGTATTCCCTGCCCGCCTTGATATTCGTATGCGTCAAGCCCATGCTCTCTCACCCAACCGGGTGCTTCGAGCGTGCTTTTTTTGCCGTCGGCGTAAAAGCTCTTGCTGTTTCCGCCAGGTCCAAAAATGGTCATTTTATCTCCTTTTGTTGCGATATAAGGATGTTAGATGGATAAAAGTTGTTGTAAGTTAATGCAAACTCCAAGCGTCGAGCCAAAAGCTCAGCCCTTCGATGCGGAGCGCTTCCTTTGCCGCCTTGCGTATTTTTTGAGGATCGGGATCTCGAGCTTGCGCTTAAATCTGGTCAGAAGATCGGTTTTGTCCTTTATCGGCTTAACGAGGATAGCGCAGGCAAGCCCCGAGAGCCGCCCGGCGAGCACGTCCGTAAATATCTGGTCGCCAATCACAGCCGTCCTCTTCGGATCCGCCCCGAGAGCCTTAAGCGCTGTACGACAGGAACGCTTCAACGGCTTTTTGCTGTCCGGAAACGCCAAAAGCCCGAGCGTCCTATTGAACAGCTCCACCCTCGGGGGATGATTATTGGAGACAAACGCCGCTTTGATGCCGGCTGAGTTAAGCGCGGACAGCCACGCGCGCACCTCCTCCGTCGGCTCGGCGATCTCATACGGCACCAAGGTGTTATCTATATCAAGTATGACCGCATCGATCCCACGGTCGGACAACAGCCGCGGTGTTATCGAATAAATATCGTCGAAGTACAGCTCCGGTACGAGTGTCATCATCTTCTCCGTTTCATCGTCAATTTATTTTGCACCTTAACCTTAATAAGTATAGCACATTTTTTTCGGAATGGCAAGTGCGGCGGAATAAATTTTTCGGTTTTATCGCGAAAAAAGAAAAAAGGTATTGATTATTTTGCCGCGTTGCTGTATAATACTCTTGAAAGGTCGCTTCCGTTTCGGCGCGAAGAGATAAATAAACTTGAAAGAGGATCAAGTCTGAAAGATAAATCTTTCAGAGGCGTTTTGCGCCTTGGCGATCTAAACGATCGTATTTCGGCAAAGCCGAAACCGTCACAAAACTGCTGTGATTTAGAAAGGAATGGTCATAAGAATGAACGTTAATGCAAGACTTCTTTCGGCACTGATAAAGGTGTTTCCGGATGCCGAGCTGCCGTATCAACCGGAGTGCTGTCGCCTGACCGCACTGCGCGGAGAACGGGTATCGTTTCAGATAGCATATAAGAGCGACGAGAGCGGAGCCGTGAAGGTAAAAATAGACTCCCCGTTCGGAAAAAAGACCACTGCGCGTTCGGTTGAATACGTCCCCGTGCGCCTGAACGGGTATCCGAACGACCTTGGTAAGGATGAAAACTATCTTTCGGTAAAGCCGGGCAAATTTCCCGATCCACTGCGCGAGCTTCGCGGAAGCAAGCTTCGTCTCACCAAGGGTAAATACCGCACGTTGTGGATAGAGGTGAACGTCGGCGACAAAATAGCGGCAGGCGATCACGAGATAAAGGTAACTCTATTCGATGCCGAGGGAACAGAGCTTTGCTCGACCGTGCAAAGGCTAACGGTGTATGACGCCAAGCTCCCCAAGGCAACATTGATACATACGGAATGGTTCCACGCCGACTGCATAGCCGACGTTTACGGATACGAGGTGTTTGGTGAGGAGCATTGGGCGGCGATAGAACGCTTTATGAAGGTGGCGGCAGACCGTGGGATAAATATGATACTCACGCCGATATTCACCCCTCCGCTCGATACACAGGTCGGCGGCGAGAGAACGACCGTCCAGCTGGTCGACGTTTTCTCGGAAAGCGGGAAATATTCCTTCGGCTTCGAAAAGCTTCGCAGGTGGGTGGAGGTCGCAAAGAAAGTCGGTATGGAGTATTTCGAGATATCGCACCTGTTCACTCAGTGGGGCGCGGTGGCGGCACCGAAGGTGATGGCGACGGTCGACGGAGAATACAGGCGTATATTCGGTTGGGATACGGCAGTGGCAGACGGGGCTTATCCCGAATTCTTGGATGTGTTCTTACCTGCACTCGTCAGCGAGCTTAAGTTGCTCGGAATAGACAAAAAATGTTATTTCCACGTTTCAGACGAGCCAAGTTGCGACCATGTAGACAATTATATGCGTGCCAAGAATATAATTGCTCCGCACCTCGAAGGCTTTAAGATCATCGACGCTTTGTCAAACGTTGATTTTTACGATAACGGTATCGTCTCCATTCCCGTGCCGGCAAGCAACCATATAGTCCCCTTCCTCGAAAGAGATATAAAGGAAAGATGGACATATTACTGTTGCGGTCAGGGCGTCGGTTGCTCCAACAGATTTATGGCGATGAGCCTTGCGCGTACCCGTGCCATCGGCGTTCAGATGTTCAAATTCGGCATCAGCGGATTTCTTCAATGGGGCTATAATTTCTACAATACATTCCTTTCGATCGAACACATCGATCCGTATAAGGTAACGGACGCCGGAACTGTCGACGGGGAGAAAATAAAGCCCACCTTCCCGGCAGGCGATGCCTTCGTCGTCTATCCCGGACGCGGCGGCAGACTGGAGGAGAGCATACGCCTGATAGCCTTTTACAATGCCCAGACCGATCTGCGTGCGCTCAGAGCCTTGGCTGAGAAAACGTCCTACGAGCACGTTATGTCGCTGATAGAGGAAGAACTTGAAACGCCGATAAGCTTTATGGAGTATCCGCAGTCGGATCACTATTATCTGCAGCTCCGAAATCGGGTGAACAAGGAGCTTGCGGAGAGGTGAGCCAAGGCATCGCGCTTCGGTAAAGCTAAAAAGCGTCAAGTTAAGCACATTCGAGCCAAAAGCTCCCCGATGTCCGTTATGTGCGGATATCGGGGAGCTTTAATGCTTTAATATTGAATTTATCACGCCTTAGGCATTTCCCTCGGAAGCGGTGACCGCCGTCTAGTTCTGCGTTTCCGACTTTGTTTCTATCTCCGCCCGCGGCTGTGCTTCCGTCTCCGGCTCGGGCTTGAGCTTGAGTGTCGGTGGGGACTTTTTGCGCACTGTGTCGACGTCTATGATCACGCTCTCAACATCGCTTCTGGACGGGATATCGTACATTATATCCAGCATAACGTCCTCGATTATCGCACGAAGTCCACGCGCTCCGGTATTGCGTTCGATGGCAAGCGCGGCTATCTCCGAGAGCGCCTCGGGGGTAAATTCAAGCTCCGCCCCGTCGAGCGAGAACAGCTTTTTGTACTGCTTAACGAGCGAGCTTTTCGGCTCCGTGAGGATACGCACGAGCGCGTCCTTATCGAGCGGATCCAACGTTGCGAACACCGGCAGACGTCCCACAAGCTCGGGTATGAGACCGAATTTTATCACGTCGTGCGGTGTGACGTCGCGGTACGGGGAGAGCTTCAGCTTATCCTCCTTGGTCATTATACTGCTACTAAATCCGATAGAGGAATTTCCTCTCCGCTTTTCGACTATATCCTGTATGGTGTCGAACGCGCCGCCGCATATAAACAGTATATTTTCCGTATTGATCTGAATAAATTCCTGATTTGGGTGCTTTCTGCCACCCTGTGGGGGAACGTTCGCCACCGTGCCCTCAAGTATCTTGAGCAGGGCTTGCTGGACGCCCTCACCGGAAACGTCTCTGGTTATGGAGCGGTTTTCGGAGCGACGGGATATCTTGTCTATCTCGTCGATGTATATTATTCCTTTTTCCGCAAGCTCCACGTCGTAATCCGCCGCCTGTATTAATCTCAGAAGGATGTTTTCAACATCCTCTCCGACGTATCCGGCTTCCGTGAGCGTCGTGGCGTCAGAGATAGCGAAGGGCACCTTGAGCGTCTTGGCGAGCGTCTGCGCGAGATACGTCTTTCCGACTCCCGTAGGACCGAGCAGAAGGACATTGCTCTTCTGTATATCGACACCGTCGATACCGACGCCGTCGGAGTCCTTGCCGGCTCTTTTTCTTTTGCCGCGACGCTGTGGCTCCTGCTGAAGTATGCGCTTGTAATGGTTGTACACAGCAACAGAGAGCGTCTTTTTGGCTTGCTCCTGACCAACGACGTATTCATCAAGTATATTCTTGATGGTCTGTGGCTTCGGGAGCGTTTCGAACGTCAGACCGTTCACCTCGCTCTGCATATTCACGTCGTCTATCAAATGATTGCACGCGTCTATACAGCAATTGCAGAGATAAAGTCCGGTGGAATTGGGGATGAGGAACTGTACCTCGTCCTCGCTCCTTCCGCAAAATCCGCAGTATCTTTTTGCCGTGGTACGGGGCGGTCTTTTATCGTTTGGCATTGTAAATTCGTGGGAATTACCACGTCCTCCGTGTTTTTTACTCAGGCACGCTTGGTGAACACACGGTCTATCAAACCGTACTGCTTGGCAGCCTCCGCACTCAGGAAGTTATCCCTGTCCGTGTCCTTCTCTATCTCTTCAAGCGTGCGTCCGGTGTTCTCGGCAAGTATGCTGTTCAGTTTAGCCTTGGTGCGAAGTATATGATCCGAATGGATCTGTATATCGGACGCCTGACCTTGAAATCCGCCGAGCGGCTGATGGATCATGATCTCACTGTTCGGCAGAGCGAAGCGCTTTCCCTTAGCGCCCGAGGAGAGCAGGAATGCGCCCATGCTCGCCGCCATTCCGACGCATATCGTGGAAACGTCGCACTTTATGAAATTCATAGTGTCGTATATAGCGAAGCCGGCAGAGACCGAGCCGCCGGGGCTATTGATGTAGAAGGAGATATCCTTGTCGGGATCCTGAGACTCAAGATAGAGCAGCTGAGCCACGATAAGGGACGCCGTCGTATCGTTCACCTCGTCGGCAAGGAAGATGATGCGGTCGTTCAAAAGACGGGAATAGATATCATAAGCTCTTTCGCCATGATTTGTTTGCTCAATAACGGTTGGTACGAGTGCCATTTCTGTTATCCTTTCTGTTTTTGATATTGATCATATTTACTGTATTTATCCTTATTTAGGATTATATACCCCACGGTAAGCTTTTATGCGCGATACCGCGCGAACTCACGAAAAGTATCGACCGGAATTTTCGAAAAAGGGGAAACCAAAAGCTCCGCGCACCCGGATGCTTGTCCGGATCCGGGGAGCTTTGATGTATTTTGTGCGTAACTGCGGTCAAGCCTTGGCTTCCTCTTCGGGAGCCTTGTCGGTGATGGCAGCCTCTGCCTTGACCAGATCGAACGCCTTCTGTACGTTGATGTCGGTGGCAAGGTCAGTAGCGGCGATGGCATTCTTTACGTTATCAAGCTCCACGCCGTATGCGTCTGCCAATTTCTTATATTCAGCCTCGATCTCCTCTTCGGATGCCGCGATCTCTTCCTTCGCCACGATAGCCTCGAGCGCAAGTCTCGTCTTTACCGCGCGCTCTGCACGGGGACGGAAATTCTCGCGGAGCTGATCGAGATCCTGACCGGTATACTTAAAGTAAGTCTTGAGGTCCAGACCGTTCGAGCGGAGCTGCATATCGTACTCGCGCACCTGATTTTCTATCTCCGCTTTGTACATGGACTCGGGAACCTCGACTTCAAGTATCTCGAGGAGCTTGTCGTTGAGCTTTCCTTCCATTATCCTGTTTGCGGTGTTGAGATTTCTTTCCTCAAGCTTCTTGCGCACGTCCGCCTCGTATTCCGCGAAGGTGTCAAAGGACATATCCTTGGCAAATTCATCGTCAAGCTCCGGAAGCTCCTCCGATGTCAAGCCGTTCAGCTTGCACTTGAACACGACAGCCTTGCCTGCCAGCTCCTTGGCGTGATACTCCGTGGGGAAGGTAACGTTTACGTCAAATTCCTCACCGATGCTCTTGCCCGCGATCTGCTCCTCAAATCCGGGTATGAACTCTCCCGAGCCGAGCTTGAGCTTGTGTCCCTCGCCCTTGCCGCCGTCGAAAGCTACGCCGTCGCAAAAGCCCTCGTAATCGATGTCGGCGGTATCGCCCATCTCAGCTGCGCGATCGGTGATCTCGATCTCTCTTGCGGCTCTCTTCTGCGCCGCGTCTATATCGGCTTTGACATCCTCGTCCGTCACAGGGGTAATGACGCGCTCCACGGCGATGCCCTTGTACTCTCCTATAACGGGAACAGGCTTAAGGTCTACGACAGCCTTGATGATGACCATTCCGTCCTCGTCGAGCGACTCCACGTCTATGGTCGGAGCGGAAACTGCGGTAACGTTCGCTTCCTTGTACGCCTCGTCGTATGCGTCGGGAAGCAGTGAATTGAGAGCTGTTTCAACGAAGATATCCTCTCCATACATCTTCTTCACGAACGCAAGAGGTGCTTTACCCTTTCTGAAGCCGGGAATGTTCATCTTCCCGATCTCCTTCTTATAGACGTTTCTCACCTCGTCATCGAGAGCGGATCTTGCGATACTGAATTTGATCTCCGCCTGATTTTTTTCAAGAGAGGTCACTTTGATGAAACTCATAGCTTTGAGCGTCCTTTCGGTTTATGTATTATGTTTTCTTGTTTTTTTGATCTCTTTTGGTTTCGTAGGACGCGAATTTTCCGCGTCCGAACATAACTCACATCTATTATACACATTCCACAAGAAATGTCAACAGTTTTTATGCAGAATTAACTGTTAGTTTACGATTTCTATTTTTTTTGGTCGGAATTGCAGATAGTCGGCGGATATTATGGAAAAGCGTATCCCTTCAAACTCGGTCGAGGGCGGAATGCCGTACTGAGAATGGATATGACCGTAAAAGCATTCGGTGACACCGTATCTGTGGAGCGTATCCACGAGCGGACGGCAAACATACTGCCCGAATACCGGTGGAAAATGAAAGAACGCGACCGTCTTTAGCGGCTCCTTTGAGGTCTCCGAAAGCTCGAGTGCCGCCTTGAGACTCAGCTCCAGCCTTCCGTTCTCGCGGTTGACTATCTTTTCGTAATCGACCTTCACAGCCGCCGAGGATGCGGTCTTTTCGTCCGTATACCAGCCGCGAGTGCCGCATATCGCGATACCGTCCGCGGCGTACGCGTTGTTATGCAATATCGAGATATCACGGATACCGTTTTCCTCGAAAAAGCTGTTCATCTTCCTGACGGTGCTCCACCAATAATCGTGATTTCCCTGCGATATCAGCTTTTTACCCGGAAGCGACGCCAAAAGACACAGGTCCTCACGCGCCGCATCGAGACTTATGCCCCACGAGATATCACCCGGCAGGACAACCGTATCGTTTTCCGTGACCGTCTCGAGCCAATTACGTACAAGCTTTTTATCCCAATCTATCCACCTGTTCCCGAAGATATCCATCGGCTTTGGAAGGAGCGTGGAAAGGTGCGTGTCTGCGAGCGCGAATACAGCCATAAACGAGAATGATCCTTTCTTAGTGGCGATCTTTTCGGGTGGCGCACAATGTATAATCTCCGCACGTCTGTGGTATGATAACGGCGCGGAGCACGGATGTGTTCAAGCGGAAAGGAGACAATACAGGATGAGTACCGATGATAAGAGCAAAAAGGCACTCCGCGGCGTCAGATGCGACGCTATGAACTGTGAATACAATACGGGAAACGGAGAGTGCCACGCAAAGCAGATATCGATAGGTCCGGTATATGCCGACGCCTGCACCGACACCGTCTGCGCAAGCTTTCTTTGCAGACGGGATATCGACAGAGGGGACGGCATCGGGGCGGATATCAGCCGATGATATCGGTCACCGTCATATCCATCTCGGAGCTGTCGATCACCCTCTTAAATCTCACGGGACGGCGGTCAAGCCCCCGGAGCGGAGCGGTCACCGCCGTGCCGGTAAGCTCGGACAGAGCGTCGATGGCGGCAGTTCCCTCGGGAGCTGTGCCGCCGCTGATCGCGGAATAGACGGAGGATGCGAATTTATACGGGCTTGCGGTGGATGCGACCAAAATGCGCCTTGCCGCGTCTGCGTGCTCGGAAAGATATTTTTGTGCGCTGTATATAGCCACCGCGGAATGAGTATCCGAGAGGTATCCGTACCTTTCGTATATCGCCTTCACGGTGGACGCGGTGCCGTTCTCGTCACAGAAATAACCGCAGAGATCGCTGTCTATCTGCGCTTTGACCTTATCGCTCACGGTGTAAGTCCCGGTCTCGGAAAGCGACCTCATATAGGACGCCGTCTCTTCGCTTCCGCAGACAAGGTAGAGCAGTCTTTCGAGATTGGACGATATAAGGATATCCATAGAGGGCGAGGTCGTGGTGTAAAACGTGCGGTTGCGGTCGTATCTTCCAGTGCGGAGGAAATCCGTAAGGACGTTGTTGCTGTTGGATGCGCAGATCAGCTTTCCTATCGGAAGCCCCATCTTTTTGGCTATCAGGGCGGCAAAGATGTTTCCGAAGTTTCCGGTGGGAACGCAGACATCGACGGTCTCGCCCTTTTCTATGTCATTTGCCGCGACAAGATCGCAATATGCGGAGATATAGTAGACCACCTGCGGCACAAGTCTGCCCCAATTTATCGAGTTTGCGGAGGAGAAGAAATAGCCGCTTCTGTCCACTCTCTCCTTCATTTCGGGATCCGAGAATATGCGCTTGACGCCGCTCTGTGCGTCGTCGAAATTGCCCCTCACCGCGAAAACGTCAACATTGTTCCCCTCCTGCGTCGCCATCTGGAGCATCTGAACTCTGCTCACTCCGTCCACGGGATAATAGACCGCTATACGAACACCCTCCACGTCGCGGTAACCCTCAAGCGCCGCTTTTCCCGTGTCGCCGGATGTGGCAACGAGTATCAAGGCGGTGCGCTTCTCGTCCGTCTTGCGCAGTGCACGCGTGAAGAGACGGGGCATTATCTGAAGTGCCATATCCTTGAACGCCGCCGTCGGACCGTGCCAAAGCTCCAGTATACGCATCCTGTCCCCGACAGCCGAGAGAGGTGCTGCACCTCCGGGAAAACGCGCCTCGCCGTACGCCTCGCGGCAGTCGTCGAGCAGCTCCTCGTAGGTATAGTCGGTCAGAAATTTCGAAAGAACGGTAGCCGCTCTCTCGGGGTAGCTCATTGATATCAGCCTGTCAAGCTCCCCCTCACAAAGCGTCGGGATGCTCTCCGGCATGAACAGTCCGCCATCGGCGGCAAGCCCCTGCTTTATCGCTTCCGCGGCGGTTGCTCTGCCGCCGTTTCCTCTCGTGCTCGTATAATACATATCTTCAAATCCTTTCTTTAACGTGATACGGTCGCCCTTGTACCGGTCTTGTATTTATGTTACTTATTGCAATTCAAGCAGTGTATTAGATGAAAGTCGAAAATAAATTGCGAAACGCAGATGATACCGTAGGGCGGGGGCTTGCTCCCATAGATGGGAACTTAAGCGCTATGACACACAGTTGCCAAAGACAACTGTGGCTTGCGTGGCAGAGCCACGCTACGCGCTAAGATATAAAGCTTTGATTAAAATCCG
>CAZMWM010000052.1:0-12905 GCA_964570105.1 uncultured Lachnospiraceae bacterium
GGGGATCAATCGAAGATGCCGGGAATAGGTCTAACGTATATGGCGCGGTCGGGTACGATCTCTGAGATAAACTCTTTGACTGCCGGCATAAGTTTGTCGCCGTTTTCCGTGCTTACCACGTATATCTCCTGCGCAACGCCGGTCATAACGTCCTTGAGCGAGCCGTATCTTGTGCCGTTTTCGGCATCCACGACGTCAAGACCGATTATATCCGCTATGAATATCCTGTCCTCCTGCTCGGGAAGCTCTTCACGGCGAGCGTAGATGACGGCGTTTTTGAATTTTGATGCGTCCTCGAGCGTATCTACGCCCTCAAGGCGGAGCATTATCGAGCCGTCTCCCATGACCGATGCCGAGAGCATTTTATGACCGACGTATTCCTCGCCCTGCAAAAAGCATAGCGTTTGCAGTGACGTGAACACCTCCGCACTGTCGCACCAATGCTCGGCTCTCAATGCGCCCTTTACGCCGTGCGTGTTCCGTATCTTTCCGGCTTCCAAATATTCTTTCATCATTATGACCGTGCCTTTCGCGTAAGCGAGAGCTTCCTTTCCTTTATCCGCTGTCTTTTGTGGCACCGACCGCGTGCGGCAAGTGTCCTTTTTCATATTTTAGCACTAACGGGAGCAGAAGTTATTAAACAAATGTAAATATTTGAAAAAGCATTGTATTTGACCTTTACAAAAACCGCGTTTTGCTATATAATTATTAAGGTCTCGGACGAAAATTGTGTAGATTGCATAACCTCAGCCCGAGACGCTGTACGTTTAACAATTCTTTTATGCTTATGTGAAAGGCGGAACGTGTCGATGGCTAACAGTATATATCCGTTATATGAAAAGATCAAAGGAAATATCCAGAGGGTAATAGTCGGTAAGAGCGAGGTCATAGATCTTCTGCTCATATCGCTCATGTGTCGTGGGCATATGCTGCTCGAGGACGTTCCCGGTACCGGAAAGACGTTGTTGGTAAAGTCGTTGGCGGCGTCTGTGGATTGCTCAAGTTCGCGTATACAGTTTACTCCCGATCTGCTTCCGTCGGATATCACGGGCATCAATTTCTTCAATATGAAGACCTCGGAATTTGAATTTGTGCGCGGACCGATCTTTTCAAATCTGGTCATCGCTGACGAGATAAACCGCGCAACTCCGAAAACTCAGTCCGGACTTCTTGAATGTATGGAAGAGCTTCAGGCGACTGTTGACGGAAAGACTTACGTCCTTGCGCAACCGTTCATGGTCATCGCAACGCAAAATCCGATCGAGAACACGGGAGTATTTCCGCTTCCGGAAGCACAGCTTGACCGTTTCCTCGTAAAGACAGGAATGAAATACCCCTCTCACACCGAGGGGGTTAGCATACTTGAACGCTTTAACGTCGAAAGCCCTCTGCCGACGCTTTCAGCCGTTGCGACCGCGCAGGAGATAGCCGATGCTCAGAACGCGCTCCCGAAGATATTCGTGCATAAGGATATAATGGGATACATAGTTTCGATAGTGGAGGCGACGAGAAGCTTTGACGGAGTTGTGCTCGGCGTAAGTCCCCGAGGTGCGCAGGCGCTTATGAAGGTCGCCAAAGGCTACGCGGTCATAAATAACCGAGATTTCGTGATGCCGGACGATGTCAAGCGTGCCGCTATGCCGGTGCTTGCTCACAGGATAATGCTCACAAGCTCCGTGAGGATAAAGAAGAACGCCGCCGAGAACGTTATCAACGAGATACTTGAGAGCGTCCCCGTTCCGACCGAGTCGTCGCTCGGATGGTCCGGCAGGTAAGTGCTCGGAATATCGCCTGACGTTACGAATTACGCAGAAAAGGAAGCCTTCGCTTGAGCGGAGATGGGACCGCTGATATGAGAACGTATCGATATTTGATCTTGGCGGAGGAGACCGGCTCGCCAAGCTCCGGTGCATTTTCGGTCTTGAAGATCGCTTTGTCGGTCGCCGCAGTGCTTGCCATAGTGTATCTTATATACTATATCTTCCGTGATAAGCTCATAGAAAAGCTGACGTACGAGCGGTATTTTACCGAAAAAGGCTCGTTCGAGGGCGACGAGCTGACCATGACGGAGGTGCTTTGTAACAGGAGCTTTTTGCCGCTGTTCCGTATAAAGATCGAGTATTACATATATAACGAGCTTCAGTACGACGGTTATCCGCCGGATAAGGAGCACGCTATGCAGTATACGCTGAGCAGTTTCTTTATCATACTGCCGTTTATGCAGATAAAACGGCGTCACAGTATACGGTTGCTCAAAAGAGGATATTATACGCTTGATAACATAACTCTTCTGTACGCCAAGCGCGAGCGGAGCATACACGCCGGAGCTGAGGTGTATGTGTATCCGAGGCTTGTCGAGACCGAGGAGCTTCCGTTGCCGTCAAGCTCTATGCAGGGAGATGCGTATTCGCGTCAATGGCTCGTGCGCGATCCTTTTTCCATCAGCGGCGTCAGGGAATACCGTTTCGGCGATCCGTTCAATACGGTGAATTTCAAGGCTACCGCAAAGAGCAGTGCGCTCGGTATCAACGGTATAAGAGTGAACGAACGGGATCACTGCTCCAACCGAAATTTTATGATATATCTGAATTTTCAGACGGACAGCGAAAGCCCTCTTCCGTTCAAGCAGTATGAGCGTCTTATGGAAAAGGGGCTGTCGTACGCCTCGGCGTTGCTTCGTGAAGCCTTTGATTTCGGATACAGAGCCGGATTTGCCGCGAACTGTCCGCTAATTACCGGGGAAAATCATATCAGATTTCCGATGACCGAGGGCGCGGTAAATTACGAGGATATACTTATGCATATGGCAAAGGTCAGACCTGCCGAGGGAATATCCTTCTCTGCGCTCATCGGAAACGACGCGCTCGGCGGACTTTGCAACAGTGAGGTGTTCATACTCACGACGTATATGAATGAGAGGATAGATCAGACGGTCGATACCTTGAACAAATTCGGGAACAGCGTAAGCGTGATAATGTTAGGAGAATTACGGGATTGAGATACGGTATTGATAAAAAACGCTTGGTCTACAGCGTCGCTTATCTTTCTTTTACCACGTCGCTCTTGCAGGTCGCCATATGGCTTCGGGAGCCTGCCGCCGCCTCCGAGACCGTGCGATATATACAGCAGCTCGTCTACGTCTCCGCCGCCTTGCTCGGAGCCAAGACGCTCTTTTCCTTGCGCAGATTGATACCGCGGACGTTGAGAAGAGCCGTTGTTGAGCGGATATTCGAGGTGGCAAGAAGGGCTGTGTCTGCCGTCAGGGCGGTGTCGCGTCGCGTACTTCGCGTTTTGGGTATCGATACCGCGCGGTACAAAAAGCGCAAGGACGAGCACAGCTTCGTCTTTGATATCGAGGACGTGGGGCTTATAAAAAAGCTGAGATCGATAAAAGGCTCCGTGAGATACAAGGATATCGTGGAAAATTCGGAGCGCATCAGATTTATATACGTGAAGTATATGGTCAAGCGGATAAAGCAGGGATACAGGCATCAGCCCTCGCGCACGCCGGACGAAACGAAGGCGGAGCTGGGGCTTGAGAACGACGACGGCAGGTTGGTCGAGCTTTACAACGGAGCGCGGTATTCCGGCGGCTCAGTCGTGATCTCGGACGAGGATGTGAAGATGGCGGTGGGCTTGGTCTCGTCGGTCAAGTAGCCAAAGGTATGCTTTGCGGTCGCGCGGAGAAAGAAGTTACAAAAAAATCTGCGCGGAGCCTGCGATTTTGAGGCAATTTGCTAAGCGCTTTTTTAACTAAATGCCTTGATTTATTTCTCGGTATCTGTTATAATTTATATTGAATAAATACGGATCGTGTCAGAGCGGTCAAATTAAGGAGATAGCAATTATGACGCGCAATGTTACTGTTACTAATGCACTCGGTCTCAATGCGACTAACGCGCCCCTTTTAGTCCAGAGAGCAAACGGCTTTAAGAGCACGATACTTTTGCAGACGGAGGACCGTCAGGTCAACGCAAAGAGCTTGCTGGGTGTTATTTCGCTGGGTGTAAAGAAGGGAACGGTAATTACCCTTACGGCGGAAGGCGCCGACGCACAGGATGCGCTTGACGCTGTATGCGGACTCGTAGAGAACGGCTTCGCTCAGTGAGCCTGACATAATATGTATTTTCGTAAAGCAGGCAAAGGAGCGCTCAAGCCCTTGTCTGCTTTTGCGGTCTTATGATGCTTTTTTGAGAGGAGGAGTTGTATGCTTGGAGCAGATACGGATATAATATCCGCACTCAGAGAAAAGGCGGCGGCTCTTCCGCTCACGCCCGGTGTGTATATAATGAAGGACAGCGTCGGCAAGGTTATATACGTCGGCAAATCCAAGGCACTCAAAAACCGCGTCAGCTCGTATTTTACCGACCTTGACGGGCATAATGTCAAAACGGCGAAGATGGTATCCCGGGTGCGGAGCTTCGAATATATCCTGACCGATACGAATATGGAGGCGCTCGCGCTTGAAAATCGGCTTATAAAGCTGTATATGCCGAAATTCAACGTGAAGCTGAAGGACGGAAAGAATTATCCGTATATCCGGATATCGTTTGAGCGTGAATATCCGGACATAGCCTTTGTGCGCAGACGGTCGTCGTCCGTCTCCGATGCGTCGCGCTTCGGGCGCGCGAGGTATTTCGGACCGTACAGCAGTGCCAACGTCGCAAATTCGCTTATCGTGACCGCGAAAAGGTCGTTCGGGCTTGCAAGCTGCAGTCGCACCTTTCCGCGCGATATCGGGAAGGGCAGACCGTGTATATATAAACAACTCGGTCAGTGCTGTGCGCCGTGCGACGGGAGCGTTAGTGCCGATGAGTACAGAGAACGCTTCAGGGAAGCGGCGGCGTTGCTCAACGGCTCGTTCTCGGGTGTGAAGCGAACGCTTACCGAGCAGATGGAGAGGGCGGCTGAAGAGCTGAATTTCGAAGGGGCGGCGGTCTTTCGCGATCGCATCGCCGCGCTTGACGCTTGCAGGAGCAGACAGAAGATCGTCGGCGCTCCGGATGAAGAGAGAGACGTTATCGCATTCGACCGCGAGCTGGGCGTTACTTCGCTCTCCGTTTTTTTCATTCGCGAGGGAAGCGTGGTGGATACCTGTAATCATATCTTCGGCGTAGACGTGCTTGCGGAGGACGGGGAGATAATCGCTTTTCTGTGCGAGATGTACCGTACAAGGCAATATATACCGGACGAGATATTGCTTGATAATACGGTCGATGAGGAGGATGTTGAAGAGCTTGAAGAGTTTTTGGGTGCGCTAAGACGCGAGGATGACGGCGATGGAAGTGCGCTCCCCGAGGGGGTATGCATCGAGAAGGATATATCATCCGAGAACGATGGGATACTTTCCTCGGAAACGGCAGGTCACGGCTCGGCTGATCTTGGGCATAAAAGAAGCAGTCTTGCCAAGGTCAGGGTGCGCATCCCGGAAAAGGGCGATGCGAAAAAGCTGTGCCGTATGGTCAGGGAAAACGCGACCGAGGCGGCGCGTCAATATGTGGATCACGAGAAAAAACAGGATGAAACAGCGATAAGACTCGCGCAGCTGCTCGGACTTGAGGTCGTCCCGTCGCTCATCGAGGTGTACGATATATCGAATTACGGAGACGACGATATCACGGCAGGCAAGATATCCGTGAAGGACGGTCGCTTCCTCAAGAGCGCTTACAGGACTTACAAGATGAAGAGCGTGAAGGGGCAGGACGACTATGCTTCAATGGCTGAGGCTCTGCGCCGACGTCTGTCGCATACCGAGGATGAATACCCGGAGCTTATATTGCTCGACGGCGGTCGCGGACACGTCTCGACGGTGAGGCGGCTCTTGGAACAGCTCGGCGTGGATATACCGGTATTCGGACTTGTGAAGGATGAATATCACAAGACGCGTGCTATCGCCGGGGAGCACGTGGATGAAGAGGTCAGCATTGCGAAGGAAACGGCTGTTTTTCGGTTTGTGTACCGTCTCCAAGAAGAGGTGCACCGCTTTACTGTCGGTAAAGTGAGAAACGCAAAACGCGGCTCTATGCGTCATTCCGTGCTTACGGACATTCCGGGTATAGGTAAGGTCAAGGCTTGTGCTATAACAGCACATTTTCGTACTTTGACAGCAATAAAAGCTGCGGATATTGACGAGCTTATGACCGTTAAAGGGGTGACACGCGCAAATGCTGTCAGCATAATCGAATTTTTTGACAAGCAAAAATAGACTATAAATGCGTTTGATATCGCAATAATTGCACCAAAAAGACAATTGATGTGTGACAAAACTGTGTAAAGGGGAAGCTTCGGCTTTGATACGATAGATGATGAGGATAATTACCGGGGCGGCGCGCGGCGTGCGTCTCTATACGCTTGAAGGAAATGAAACGCGACCTACCGGCGAGAAGGTAAAGGAAGCTGTTTTCAGTATGCTCCAATTTGAGATCGAGGGGCGCAGAGTGCTGGACATCTTTTCCGGAAGCGGTCAGCTTGCGCTCGAGGCACTCAGCCGCGGAGCGGAGAGTGCGGTCGCAGTGGATGCATCGAAGGATGCGGCGGCGATAATACGGAAAAATGCCGTCAAGACGGGTATGCTCCGTTCGATGAAGGTCGTGGTGAGCGATTACAAGACCGCTTTGCGCGGACTTGAGGGGCAGAGCTTTCAGCTGATATTTGCCGATCCGCCTTATGCCGCAAGGCTCGTTGGGGATACGGTGGATAGAGTGCTTCGCCACGGTCTGCTTTCGGTGGGCGGTATCATGGTCTGCGAGAGCGATTCGCCCGAGCCGTACGTGCCGTGTGGAGTATCGGGGCTTGAGATCAGAAAGCACGTCAGATACGGCAGGACTTATATTACGGTCTATGAAAGGCTATCGGACGGATTTTCGGAGGAGGGATGACTGTGAAAGCGTTGGTATGCGGAAGCTTTGATCCTGTGACGCTCGGACATCTGGATATCATCGCCCGTGCATCGAGGATGTTCGGGGATGTTACGGTCGGGGTGTTTTACAACAGTGAGAAAAGATATCTGTTTTCGGCGGAAGAGAGAGCCGCTATGATAAGGGAAGCGTGTGAAGCACGTGCGCTTCTTAACGTGGAGGTCGCGATCAGCGACGGAATGGTCGCTCACTATATGCAAGAAAATGGCATCGGTGTTTTGGTCAAGGGTGTGAGAAATGCTCAGGATCTTGAATACGAGAGGATGCTCGAGCGTGCGAATAAGCTCGTTTGTGAAGATATCGAGACGGTACTTTTGTTTGCTTCGCCGGAGTTTGCTCATATAAGCTCAACGGTAGTCAGAGAATTTATCAAATATGGAGAGAAGATCGGCACGCTCGTTCCCGAGTCTGTTTTAAAGCGAATAAAACAGTGACCGCACTAATGAGCAAATAGAAAGGAATGACCTCTTTATGAGCGAAAACAACAACAAATGTGATTTTTTTCACGTACCTGTTATGCTGAAAGAGGCGGTGGACGGGTTGTGCGTCAAACCGGACGGAATTTATGTTGACTGTACGACCGGCGGCGGCGGACACAGCTACGAGATAGCATCAAGGCTCGAGGGCGGTCATCTTATCTGCTTTGACAGAGATCCCGAGGCTATCGATGCGGCGAAAAAGAGGCTTTCCGCATTTAATGACAGAGTGGCTTTTGTAAATCGCAATTTTTCGGAGCTTTCGTCGGTGCTTGACGGCGAAAAGATCGACGGTGTGATCATCGATCTTGGCGTTTCGTCGTATCAGCTTGATAATCCTGAGCGTGGATTTTCTTATATGCACGACGCTCCGCTCGATATGCGGATGGATCAGACTGCCGGTATATCTGCGTACGATGTCGTAAACGGCTATGACCGTGACAGCTTGATACGCGTCCTTTATGAATACGGCGAAGAGCGGTGTGCGCCGAAAATTGCTAATTCCATTATCGCGAAGCGAGAAATTGCTCCGATAAGGACCACCAAGGAATTAGCTGAATTGGTGAAAAGATCGATAAAAACAACAAATAAAAACGAGAAACATTCTGAAAAGCGCACTTTTCAAGCTATAAGGATAGAGGTCAACGGCGAGCTTGATATCATTGCTCCGACCGTGCGCGGAATAGTTGATGCACTGAAGCCCGGTGGGCGGATATCGGTCATAACCTTCCATTCGCTCGAGGACAGGATAGTAAAGCAGGTCTACGCGGAGCTGGCGAAGGGCTGTACCTGTCCGCCGCGCTTGCCTGTTTGTGTGTGCGGCAAGCGACCTCAGCTAAAGCTCTGCGGAAAAGCTGTGTTGCCGTCAGAGGAGGAGCTTACCAACAATCCGCGTTCTGCGAGCGCAAAGCTACGCATAGCCGAAAAGCTGTAACGGTCGATGTTGTCTTAGGGTTGAAAATGCGAGTTATCCGAGAACGGAGCGGTGCGGGCTGATGCCTGTGTCGCTCCGTTCGTTTTTTGTGGGGCGTTGAGGTCGCGGTAAGTTTGATGAAAATCCACTCACGGTAGAGCGGACGGTCGTTTTGCTACAAAATATAGGTTGACAAACACGAGCTTATGCGATACAATTGAAGTGTCGGGGGAGTGTATCGGCTTCAACGTATCGAAGGCTTGCGGTATCTGCCGTTCGATAGCGGCTGTGCTCCGCGAGATCGCATAAGATAGGTAAGATAAGTAAGATAGGAGGAGGAGCTTTCGCTTTTTGTGGGAGCATGCGTTTTGTGCCTTAGCAAAGCCGAAACCGTCACAAAACTGCTATGATTCAAAAAGGAATGGTCATAAGAATGAACGGCAAGAACGTTTATTTGGAAAGCTTTGCGAAAAATCTCAAGGCGGCAAGGAAAAGGCGCTCTATGAAGCAGTCGGAGCTTGCGGGCAGGATCGGATACTCGGAAAAATCCGTTTCCAAGTGGGAGAGCGGCGGCGGACTTCCTCCGCTTGATGTGATCATGGACATCTGCGCCGTGCTCGGTACGGATATATATTCGCTGATCGACGGCATTCGTGAGGGGCGGTATTATCTTGGTATAGACGGAGGTGCCACCAAGACCGAGTTCGTTCTGGCGGATGCAGACGGAAGAGTTCTGCGCTCGGCAAGGCTTCCCGCATCAAATCCGTTCGATATAGGTATAGATAAGAGCAAGGCCACCTTGAGCGAGGGGATATACGACGTTTGCAGAGATGTTATGCTCGGCTCCGTGTCGCTCTATGCGGGGCTTTCCGGCGGTGTTTCCGGAAATATGAAGCAGACGTTCTCCGATTTTTTTGCATCGTTCGGATTTTATTCGGCGAAGAACGGAAGCGACGCGAACAACCTCCTTGCCGCCGGCTTGGGGCGCGGTGACGGCGCGGCGCTGATAATGGGGACGGGGTGCTCGTGCTTCATTCAAAAGGACGGAAAGCTGTTCCGCGCCGGAGGGCTTGGATATATATTTGACGGCGCCGGCGGAGGTTATGACATCGGGTGCGGAGCAATAAAGGCGGCTTGTATGCAGGAGGATCTTACGGGCGAGGAGACGGTCCTTGGGGAGCTGATACGCGAGCGCACGGGGCACGCGACCGTGCTTGAGGACCTTGGGTATTTTTACGAGATAGGAAGGTCCGGCATCGCTTCGTTCGCACCGCTGGTCTTTGACGGGTACGCTATGGGAGACCGCGTTTGCGAGAGGATACTGCTTAAGAATGCACGGCAGGCGGCGCTGTTGCTTTCGGCGGCGTACAAACGGTTGGAAGCTGACGCGGTCGATGTGATCGCTGTCGGCGGACTAACTTCCCGTTTTGACGTTCTTAAGCCGATGATAGAGCGTTGTCTATGTGAAGATCACGGTATCGCGCGGACGAAGATAAGGGTGTACGAGGGGGATCCGGTCTACGGCGCACTGCTCAATGCCGGAATGAAGGAGACACCGGGCTTTGAAGTCAGTTACAGTTGAGTTTTCGCGCGAATTGCCGCGTGAACGCGTAATTTGTGTGTAAAAACAGCCTTGCGCTGTGAAGGAGATGTGCGTATGAGAGAAACCGAGATGAGAAACGAAAGCTCTCTTCATATCGATGAGATGAGCGTCGGCGAGATGCTTGAGGTCATCCAAAGAGAGAACGTCAACGCGGTAAATGCGGTGGGGGCGGCTCTTCCGAGCATTGAGAGGGCGGTATGCGCGATAGAGCCGAATATGAGGGCGGGCGGTAGGCTGATCTACGTGGGCTGTGGGACTTCCGGCAGGCTCGGAGTTCTGGATGCCGCGGAATGTCCTCCGACATTTGGGGTATCGGCTGAGCTTGTGGTCGGCATCATAGCCGGCGGAGACTCCTCGCTGAGAAGGGCATCGGAGGGTGCAGAGGATGATCGCGAGAGCGGTGCGCGTGCCCTTAAGGAGCGCGGTCTCGGCTCCTTTGACTGTGTGGTCGGTATATCTGCCGCGGGCGGAGCGGAGTTTGTTATCGGTGCGCTTGAATATGCTTCCTCGCTTGGGTGCGTTACCGTCGCGATCACCAACAACCCCGATACGGAGATCGAGAGACTCGCGCGTTTTGCGATAGTCGCAAGGACGGGTGCGGAGGTGGTGACCGGCTCCACGAGAATGAAAGCCGGAACTGCGCAAAAGCTGATACTTAATATGCTGTCCACCTCGCTTATGATCAGGCTCGGATACGTGTACGAAAATCTGATGATAAATCTGCGACCGAGCAACAAAAAGCTTCGTGAGCGCGTGAAGGGGATAGTTTGCGAGCTTGCCGATTGCGGCTCGGAGACGGCTGAGACGGCGCTCGAGGGGAACGGATGGGAGATACGTGGGGCGGTCGATGACATCAAAGGACGCGGTAATTCCCCGAGAAAAGATAAAAATATGAAGAAAAAGGCGGTGACTGACGAATGGATTGTAGGCTGATATTCAGGAACGGAAAGCCGATACTTGACACGGAAAGAGGTGAGATGCCGTTCTTTGCGTATCTCACGTATTTTACCGAGAATGCCCGATATGAAGATTTTGCCGCGCGTGGGTACCATCTGTACTCGGTGTGCTGTTATTTTACCTCTCTGCCGATAAATCCGTTCACGGGCTTTACTCCGGCAAGGCGCGGAATATTCGACGAGAAGGGAAAAGCTGATTTTTCCGAGCTTGACGCAGACATTGCAGACCTGCTCGAAAAGGATCCCGAGGCGTTGTTCTTTCCGCGGATATACGTTTCAATGCCTGCGTGGTGGGTGAAGGAAAATCCGAGTGAGATAATACCCACGACGGCGGATCCCGAGGGCAGAGAGCTTCTGTTCTCCGAGCGTTTCAGGCGTGACGGCGCCGAGATGCTTCGCCGGCTGATCGCGCATATGAGAGCAAGCTCGTACGCCGACGCGCTGATCGGCTATCAGGTTGCCGGCGGAGCGACGCAGGAATGGCTACAGTTCGATTACAGCGGATATTGCGAGAACGCGTACCCGTATTTTCTCGAATATATGGAGAAAAAGCAGAAGGGTAGCACGTCGGGTATGACGCTCGAGGGATTTATGAAAAATGAATACGCCGCGGATATCTCGAGATTTGCCAACGATTCCGTAGCCGATACGGTGGAATATCTTTCCGCGGTATGCAAGCAGGAATGCGGCGGAAGGCAGATCGTCGGCGCTTTTTACGGCTATACGCTGGATATGCACAAGTGGGGCAGGTGCGGAACGTTCTCAATGAGCAGGCTCTTAAGCTCCCCGAGCATAGATTTTTTCTGCTCGCCGTTCTCGTACAGCAGTGACCGTTCGCTGGATGTGGATCTTTCGTATATGTTGGCTTTTGAGTCGGTGCGGCTTCACGGTAAGGCGTATGTGCTTGAGGCGGATATTCGCACGCATCTGAGCAGATATCCCGACGAATGCAGAAAGGATATAAAGATAAAGACGCTCTATCGCGGAGCGATCTGGCTCGGAGAGAAGGATCAGCTCGGGACACTGTATCAGCTCAGACGCGCGTTTGCCAAGGTGATAACGGGCGCGGGTGGCTTGTGGTGGTTTGATATGTGGGGCGGATGGTATGCTTCGGACGAGTCTATGGCGGAATTGGAAAAGCTCCGTCTGCTGGCTTTGGAGGAATTTTCCGAGCCGCTTCCGAGCGAGACGCGTGCCGCGGTGATGGTCGACGAGAGACTGTGGGAGAGCGCACCCGAGTTTTCGGATAATATACAGCGCGAGCTGTGCAAGCGCTCCTATACGTCGGGAATAGTGTCCGATATCTATCTTCTGGACGATATCGAGCGGATAAAGGATGGATACAAGCTCTTTTTGTTTCCGCAACCGTCACCCGACGGGGCATTGCTCGAGCGTTTGCGAGATGAAGGCAAGACGTGTGTTTGGGGTGAAGATATCAGCGTGGAGGAGATACGTGATGCTTGCCGTGATGCCGAGGTCGACCTGCTTTGTTCGACCGGTGATATCGTGTACGAGGGCAACGGATTTTTGGCTCTTCACGCACTGTCGTCCGGGGAGAAGTCGGTGACGCTTCCTCGGGGATTTACCGCGTCGAGCTACCTCGGAGACGAGCCGGAGCGCGTCGGGAATACGCTTCGCTTTATGATCGAAAAAGGAGATACGTACATATTTAGGATAGCTCGCGCGGAGAGATAGTCGGGGTGATGCGGCATTCTATCGCTTCGGTCGATCCGGTTTATCTATAATGATGCATACAAGCCTTCCGATGATTGTCGGAGGGCTTTTTCGCGTGGTGATATTTAATTCGCAACAGGGAAATTGTGAACGGTTTGTTTGGAAAAATAAGTTGTTTTGTAAAACAAGTACTTATAATATTGACAAATGAGCAACCAAGGTGTATAATTTGGTTATGTGACCAAACTTGGGAAGTTTGGTGGATATCAGACGGGAACAAGGAAGGCACAAATTTAAAATAAAGGATGGCGAAATTTATGACAGCGAAATCTATTTTTGACCGTCGGAAGGCGTTCGGCGCGGTAA
>CAZMWM010000053.1:0-5419 GCA_964570105.1 uncultured Lachnospiraceae bacterium
GCGCGGCTTTAATATTCCGTGAGCTGATCCGCCGGGTAGTCCGCCTCGTCCACGCTTATCCTCTTCCCGTCGATCACAAACGTGAGGGATGTATCGTTGATGTCCTCGGACGCTTCCACGGTGCTTATCGGGCATCCGCCGTTATTGCTCGGGTAAAGAAGGGTAACGTAACGCAACGTATCCACGTTCTCTCTCGTAAATCTCACGCACGGCGCCGGATCGTGCTCGTGCTCACCTGCGGCACCGTGAACGGGCACCCAACCGAGATAATACGGCTCCTTTTGACCGAGTATCACGTTCGGCGTCTCAGGTCCGACGATAGAGAAGGTCACCCCGTCTCCGTGATGCGCCGTGACCACTCGGCGCTTTACGCTTATCGGCTCGCGACCGAGCTGATAGGATATCGCCACCTTGTGGCGTGAGCCGTCGTTTGAGATAAATCTGTCGATAACAGCCGCAAACGGAAGAGTTCCCTCAAGTCCCCGACGGAAGAATATGACCTTCCTCCTGTGCGTCACGTCGATATGCTCGGGACCGTAGCCCTCACTGTATATGCCCTCCGCCGTATCGAAGTCGTCGTTAAATCTCCATCTCAGATCCGAAAGCTCGGATATCATCTCGGGTTGCCAGCGATATGTCTGACGTCTGTTCTGACTGCGATCGTCTATCATCGCGCAGTTATGAGAGCGCGTGTCGAGCACGAATTTTCGCATCTCCGAGGTATCGTAAGCGTAATTTCCCGTATCGGGAAGGACGTTCTTTCCGTACGCAAACATAAGGACGTTAAGCTTATCCTCGTGCTGATGTCCTTTACCGAACGGAGCCGACTCGAGGAAGAACCACACAGCATCCTTCGTCCAATCCGTACGCATCACCGCCATACCGGAATACGGAAGCGCGATGCTCTTGTACTGCGGCTCCTTGCCTTCCTTGCCACCGCTGACGAAATATCTGTAATCCTCCCGTTCCGGGAAATATTTAAGAGCCTCCCTCATTGAGTCTATGCATCCGGATCTGCCGCCGTCATTCAGATCCGGCGTTCTGCCATCCGGCTGCATAAGCTTTATGTACATACCGTAAAGTCGCGCAAGCCCCTGCATAAGGTAGTCGGGGAAGCTTCTCTCCATCGCCTTTGCCGTGTTCATAGCCCATATGAAATTAGCTATGAGAACTCCGTGATAACCGGTGGAAAGCTCGTACTGGAAGCAGTCCGGATACACCTGAACGTCTATCTCGGAAGCCATACGCTTCATAGCAAAATCAAACCATTCGTCAGCCTGCCTAAAGAACGGGTAAAGCATTCCGATGTGCGAAAGTCCGGACATCTCCATTATCAGCCAATTGGCTTGTGAGCATTTGGTGCTGAGCCTGTATCCGTGCTCCCACACGGATTTGCAGAAATCGCAAAGGAATTTATCCGTTATGAGCGGCGAACGGTAGAAGGCGTGCAGTGCATAATGCCAATTCTTTGTCATTCTGATACCGGCTTCTATGGTGCGCCAACAGAGCGTCGCTCCGCTTCCTTCGTTCTCGGGACACGGAGCCTGCTCGTACCACGAGTTAAAGAAGTCGATGAACGCCTTTGTGTACCTTTCGTCCCCGGTGTCGCGGTAACAGCGACCGAGACAACGCCATTCGTGATGGCGCGAGAGCTGCCAAGTCCATTCCTTATAACCGTTGTCGGACGGGTTTGCAGTCCAAATTATCTTCCCCTCGGGGAACTGATAAGCAAGTCCGCAGGACATCAGCTCACCGCGAATGATGCGCTCGCACGCCGCAAAGTCGTCCTCGTTCTTATATGCCCAAGCATTTTCTCTCCCGTAATAAGGGATACGAAAATACATCTCCGGTCTCAGCGTTGTACGCAGATGATCCGCAAACTGCTTCTGACATCCGGCGATATCACCTCTGCGATATCTTTCGTCTATCCCTTCAAGTCCCGGACGCGAGGTATCGAGCACCTCGGTGTAAAATCTTTCGTCTGTTAACAGCATATTCCGTTTCCTTTCGTTAGATCAGATCTGATGCGGCGCCGTCTCGGCGTCCGCCCTACAGTCAATATAACATATTTTTTTCGATTTGTAAACCCCTTTGCGAAAATTTTTACCTATTTCGTTTCTTGAGTAAACGAAACGGGGACAATATTCGAAAAAACGCTTCGCTTCCGTATTGACATATCCCCTCGGATATGGTAATATAAGAGCGGCGCAAATTCACGAATACCGCATATAAGACGCATATCAGAAAGGATGAATAAACGTGAAAAAGATACCGTTCAACCGCAATTGGCGCTTTGCTCTTGAAAACGAGCTTGAGGAACACAACGCCTTCGGTCTTACCAAATACAGCGACGCCTCGGGAGCACCCTGCCGACACTACAAGAACAGCAATTGGCGGCGCGTCGATCTTCCTCACGATTGGGCGGTCACGCTTGAAAGATCGCACGGAGCAAACACCTTTGCCGGAGCTTATCCGAACACACATTATCACCGCTACACCCCGAGCCACAGGTCAAACGCGGAGGAGATATTCAATATCGGCTGGTACAGAAAGGAATTTACCCCCGATGCGGATTGGGAGGGCAAGCGGATATGGATAGAGTTTGAGGGAATATTCAGAGACGCCACCGTATGGGTGAACGGCGTCTATCTCGACCGCCACGACAGCGGATACACCGGTTTCGTTCTTGAGCTTACCGACCATATCGTTATGGGAGAGGTAAATTCCGTCGCGGTGCGAGTTGACAGCGACCAGAACGAGGGCTGGTGGTACGAAGGCTCCGGAATATACCGCAACGTCAGACTTTTGGTCTGCGAGCCGGTGTATTTCGCTCACTGCGAGACCTTCGTGCGTTCCGAGACCGACGGAAAAGTCGATATCTCCGCTTTGCTGGTCAACGACACACCCGAGCAGGTAACGCCCACCGTCAGCTTTCGCGTCTCAAACGCAGAAGGCAAGGTCGCGGTCGCGAGCACCGATACCGTCACCATCGCGCCCTATTCCGAGCTTCCGATAAACGCCGAGCTGAACGTTCCGTCTCCGAGACTGTGGAGCGTGGACGAGCCGTATCTCTATACGCTCACGCTCGATGCAGACGGCGAGAGCACGTCCACCCACTTCGGCATACGCAGTATGAGCTTTGATGCGAAGCGCGGATTTTTGCTGAACGGCGTCCCACTCAAGGTGCGCGGTGCCTGTGTACATCAGGACTTCGGCGGCGTCGGAGTGGCACTCTCGGACAATCTCAACGAATATAAGATAAAGCGTCTCAAAGAAATGGGAGTAAACGCGTACCGTTGCTCGCACAACGCACCCTCCCCCGCACTGCTCGACGCCTGCGACAGGCTCGGAATGCTCGTGATGGACGAAACGAGATGCTTCGGCACCTCTCCCGAAGCAGTCCGTCAGCTCACCTCGCTTATAAAGCGCGACAGAAACCATCCCTGCGTGTTCATCTGGTCGCTCGGAAACGAAGAGTTTTCTGTACAGAATGACCGCATAAGCTACAGGCTTATGGAAAAGATGACGCGTATAGCCAAGTCTCTCGATCCCACACGCGCGGTCACCTACGGCGGAAACAACGGCTCCGACTATACCGGAGCAAATGCCGCGGCAGAGGTGAGAGGTGTGAATTATATACGCAACGACAAATGCGGCGATTGGCTCGACAGATACCACGCCGATCATCCGCATCAGCCCATAATAGGCACAGAGGAGAGCAGCTATGTGCTCAGCCGCGGCGGCGCGGTCAACGATATCGCAAACGGTCTGCTCGACTGCTCCGGAGACGTCACCATGTTCTGGGGATCGACGCCGAAGGGCTGGGTGAAATTCTTCGAGGAGCGCGATTTCCTCGCCGGAAGCTTTATGTGGACCGGCTTTGATTACCGCGGCGAGCCAAATCCGTTCTACTACACCAACGTTATATCCAGCTTCGGAACGATAGACCTTTGCGGTATGGAAAAGCCCCCGTTCTATTATTACAGGTCGTGGTGGACAGACGAGCCGACGCTCAAGCTCGCACCGCATTGGAATCACCGTCCGGGAGACAGCGTCAAGGTGTCGGTGTTTACCAACTGCGACGAGGTAACGCTGTACCTTAACGGCAGAAAGCTCGAGACACGGAAGGTGGAACGCTTTGACGCTCCGCAGTTCACCGTCAAATTCGAGCCGGGAGTGCTATCGGCTGAGGGTGTGCGTAACGGAGCGATACTAAAGGATCGGCTCGTGACGTCCGCAGGCACCGATCGCGTCGAAAGCACCCTGAAGCTCAAGGCAGAGGACGGCAACGATATAGCGATATATCAGCTGGACGCCTTTGATAAGAACGGAAACTTCTGTCCGCTTGCCGCAGAGGAGCTTGAGATATCCGTCAGAGGCGGGGAGCTTGTAGGAGTGGGCAACGGCGATCCGTCCTGTTGGGATGCGGAGCAGTTCACGCCCGAGGAGATATCGCGCCGCGTGCTCAGCTTCAACTCGTCAAAGGGCTTGTATTACGTTCCGGAAAAAGCCGCGAACGTCCTGCCGAAACGAGCCGATTGGATCGAATACGAGCCGGCAAATGAGTTTTACGAGGATGACTGCCGTCTCGTGGCGAATTACCGCACGTGGTCGTCCGAAAAGGAGAGCGTCACCTTCACGGCGAAGCTCGGCGAGGTGCAGAAATATCAATATATCGAATTTGAGCGGCTGAGCGTCCCGACGGTCGTATATCTCAACGGCGAGCGGATAGGTGATAATCTCCCCATAAACGACAGACATTCCTGCACAATAAGCCGCCCCAACCGTTTTTATTGTAGCTTCAACGAGGGCGAGAATGAGCTTAAGCTCGTCTGCGAATGCGGTGACTACGATCCTCCGGCAATATCCGGATACGTAAAGCTCGGATACGAACGCACCGTCCCCGGAAGAGTAAAGCTGCATTACGGAAGAGCACGGGTATTCGTGCGCTCGGAGCATCCGCAAACCGTCTCCATCGACGTAAAGCTGCTGAAATAAACGGTGACCGAGGGATCGTTAAAAGCATCATCTCTTCGAAAAGCAATCCCTCAGTCGCCTTCGGCGACAGCTCCCTTTACACAAGGGAGCCAATTGCCGCTACGCGGCGGTAGTAGCGTCTGTGTTCGCACCGATTTTAAAGCGCACCCGTAAACAAGGGCGCCTTTCGATGCTTCGCATCACTTGGCATTATCTGTAGGGAACGGCAATTTGCCGTTCCGCAAAAACAACATCCGCGTTTAATCAAAACCACGAGGAAAATGGTAGCCCTACGAAGCCCCTCTCAAAAAACTCCGCGCCACTTTAGTGGCGAGGTACGCCCAATCTGTGTTAGATCTTATTTTGGGGCGTCTATCCACAACTATCAAAACTCCGCGCCACTTTAGTGGCGAGGTACGCCCAATCTGTGTTAGATCTTATT
>CAZMWM010000053.1:5519-12748 GCA_964570105.1 uncultured Lachnospiraceae bacterium
TTGGGGCGTGCCTTGGCTCCCTTGTGTAAAGGGAGCTGTCAGCTTGCTGACTGAGGGATTGTCACGCTCCGACACAGTCAAATAACATTCAATCTCCGCACCATATACAGCAAAGGTCGTTCACCCACTGCCGAGTGAACGACCTTTGCTTTGTTTTCCGATATCAGTTGCCTTTGCAGTTATAATTCACCGTGATGAGTTTATCAACCCATTTGTTTCCTTTTTTTATCGCTTCCCACTCATCTTCACTGCCTGCGTAATTTACGGTGGTAAGAGCAGTGCATCCGGAAAACGCCATTTCCCCTATGCTCGTTACGCTCTTGGGTATCTCTAAGACAGTAATACTACTGCAACCGCTAAATGCTTCTTTTCCGATGCTCTTCACACTGCCGCCTATAGTTACATCCGCAATGCTGTAACAGCCGATGAATGCATAATCACCTATGCCCGTTACCTTGTCCGGTATATCTATGCTCTCAAGAGCAGTACAGTAAGCAAACGCAGAAGCGCCTATTCTCGTTACGCTGTCCGGTATGTCTATGCCCGTAAGACCTTCGCAATACCAGAATGCAAGATCCCCTATATCCGTAACGCCCTCGGGCAATGTGATGCTCGTAAGCATCTTGCAACCGTAGAAAGCGCCGTAAAATATATTCCCGCCGGTTATAGTTACGGACTTCAATGTCCTCGGAAGATAATAGTCTCTTTCCGAATATGAGCTTCTCGAATATTTCTGCCGTATCTTCAAGAAATCTCTAAAATATGATGTACCGAATACATACCCGAACAATGTGGCTTCGCTTGCCGTATCGGCAGATGCAGATCCTCCGACGAACGGAAGCGTTATGCTCTCAAGCGCGGAGCAACCGCCAAACGCCCCGGCACCTATGCTCGTTATGCAGTCGGGCACGGTGATGCTCGTGATCTTATCGCAACCGCAGAATGCGCGCTCACCTATGCAGGTAACTGTGCCGTCATCGGGGATCACACTGCTGTTACAGCCGAGCACCAGCGTTCGGCTCTCCGTCTCTATGATACAATCTCCGGATGAATGATACTTGCTGTTTCCCTGCGAGACGGTCAAAGCCTCGATACTGCCGCAGTCATCGAAAGCACTGCCGTCTATCTCTGTAACTCCGTCGCCTATAGTCAGGCTCTCAAGGTCGCCGCAACCGTAGAACGCATCCTCACCTATCCTCGTCACGCCGTTACCTATCACCGCGCTCGTAAGTCTGCCGCAATTATAGAACACGCAGTCTCCCATATCCGTCACGCTGTCGGGCACGCTCACGCTTCCAAGACCGTAACAGAGAGCGAAGGCGTATTCTCCTATGCCGGTCACTTTATTCGGTATAGCTATGCCTGTTATGTCGGTACGCCACGCAAACGCATACTTATTGATGCTGTAATCCTTTCCGCCACATCCGTCGGGCAAGGTAAGCTCTTTACTCGCGCCGGTGTATCCGATAAGATAACATCCGTCGTCCCCCTCGAAGAATACATAACCGTCCCCGTCCGTGCGGAGCTTGCTTTCCGCGCCTGCATCATCATATACGTCAAGCGCATAAATG
Organism: uncultured Lachnospiraceae bacterium; assembly: GCA_964570105.1. Taxonomy (GTDB): domain Bacteria; phylum Bacillota; class Clostridia; order Oscillospirales; family CAG-272; genus SIG673. Next base: position 7,091 of record CAZMWM010000053.1, read on the forward strand.
CCGATGCCGCCGTTGCCGCTCGCACCTTTCGTTATACCAAGATCGGAAAGGTCATACACCTCCGCGAGCATAAAGCAACCTCTGAACGCATAATCATCTATGCTCTTAACACTTCCCGAAACCGTCACGCTCGTAAGACTACTGCAATCCTCGAACGCGGATCTCTCAATTCCGGTAACCCCGTCGGAGATGACCACGCTCGTAATATCCGAGCGCTTGCAAAACGCGTACTTATATATTTTATAATCCTTGCCGTCGCAGTCGTCCGGCAAGCTCAGCGCTGTATCTCCTCCGGTGTATGCGACGAGATAACACAGATCCCCGTCCGTATAGAACACATAACCGTCCCCGTCCGTGTGGAGCTTGCTCGCGCCGTTTGTGTCCGTATATACGTTAAGAGCATAATAGCCGATCCGACCGTTAGAGCTTGCACCCTTGGTTATAATTAATGAAGAACGGTTATATACCTCCACCAGCTTATAACAATATTCAAATGCATAGTCTCCGATCGCGGTCACACTGCTCGGCACGGTCACGTTCACGAGCGACTCGCATTCATAGAATGCATTCCTTCCTATCTTCTGCACACCTTCGGGTATGGAAGCACTCATAAGTCTGTCACAATACTGGAACGCACTTCTGCCTATATCGTTCACTCCCTCGGGTATCACCACGCTCTTAAGCTCGCGGAAATATGCAAATGCACACTCATATATACCGTAAGCTTTGCCGTCACAGCTGTCGGGCAGGGTAAGTGCGGTGTCCGAGCCGGTGTATCCGATAAGATAACATCCGTCATCATCTCCGTAAAAAACGTATCCGTTCCCGTCCGTGCGGAGCTTGCTTTCGCCGTCCGTGTCTGTATAAACATTACGGGCATAATATCCGATATGACCGTTATCCTCCGAGCCGACCTCTATCTCAAGAGAAGAGAGATCGCACACCTCCACGAGCTTATAACAGCAGTAGAACGCCTCTTTTCCTATGCTCGTCACGCTTTTGGGGACGGTCATGCTCATAAGCCCCCAGCAACTGTCAAACGCTCCGTCTCCGATCGACGTCACTCCCTCGGGTATCGTCACGCCCGTAATCTCGTAAAGACCGCTGAAGGCGCCGTCGCCTATCTCCGTTACCGGCTTGTTATTGTACGTCGACGGAATGACGACGTTGCGCTCCGAGCCGATGTACTTGCTGAGACGGTATGTTTCTCCGTCTGCGTTCAGCTCGAATTTAAAACCTCTCGCCGCAAGCTCTCCGCCGTCATCGGTGTTGTCTCCGTTGTCTCCGTTGTCCCCGTTGTCTCCGTTATTGCCGCCACCGCCGTTGTTACCGCCAAGCTCCGGAAAGAGATCACCGCAACCGGTGGTAACGAGCAACGCCGCAAGCAACGTGCAGACCAATAGTATCGCTATCGACCTTTTCATTTTCTATTTACTCCTTTTGCTTTAAATAGTCGTGAATTGGTCGTATTATAACACAAAAGAGCTGATTTGTCAATAGTAACCTTCAATTTTTCACATATTTATGACTTTGCCTTTCTAAATCACAGCAGTTTTGTGACGGTTTCGGCTTTGCTAAGGCACAAAACGCACCTGAAAGATCTATTCTTTCAGGCTTGAAAGATTTATCTTTCAGACTTGTGCCCCTCTCAAGACCGCCAAGCGATCGGAATGCGTCGCGAAGAATGATAAATTTTGCTGAAATGATTATTTTTTTGTAAAAATCTATTGACAAACAGCCAAATTTGTGTTACAATGTGACTATAATAAATCTTTTGGAGGGTAGAATTATGAAACTCATCGGCAACATCCTTTGGTTCCTGTTTACCGGACTCATTTCAGCGATCTCCTACTTTTTGCTTGGCTTGGTGTGGTGCATCACCATCATCGGTATCCCCTTTGGTCTGCAGTGCTTCAAGTTTGCAAAGCTGGCTCTTTGGCCATTTGGTAAAAAAACAGTGACTCATTTCGGCTCTCACCCCATCGCCAATATTATTTGGTTCATCCTTGGCGGCTTCGCCGTTGCGCTTGAATTTGCTATTCTCGGAATAGTCTGGTGCATCACTATCATCGGCATTCCCTTCGGTCTGCAATGCTTCAAGTTTGCGCACCTTGCTCTTATGCCCTTCGGCGCGGAGATAGTCAGCGGAGATCAGGCAAAAGCGGCTTGACCGTAGCATCCACAAGACGGGAACGGCATTCAAGCTCGCACGTACGGTGCTCGCATAGCAAAGCATACTGCGAAGGCGGCGCTGTCACAATAACGTGATATTAAAAAGCAAAAACGTTCGTTCTTCACCCGGTGGGTGTTGAGCGAACGTTTTGCTTTAATCAAACGTGCTGTTTTATATTTTGTTTATGCGCGAAAAAAGCTTCCGAGGACTCATATCCGCGGAAGCTTTTTAATATCGGTCATTTAAATATTCCGCCAACAAACGTGACGCCACATAAGACGCCTTATTCCGACGTTACGTTCTTTTCCTTTGCCTTGGTCTTGGTGCTCTTCGCCGACGGACGCTCGGCAGACACGGCGTCATCTAAGCGAGAGGAGCCGAGTATACCGCCGAGATCTATACCGGTGGCTTCCTTTATTCCCTCCATCACCTGATTTGCACTGCTCATAACGTCACCAACGAGCTTTGAGGAATTGCCCTCTCCGTACATCACGATCTTATCCGTCTGTGCAAGAGGTGCGGCGACGTTGCGCACGACCTCGGGAAGCGCATTCAGATACATCTCGAGCACGGAAGCCTCGCCCATCTTCTTCTGAGCTTCGGCTTTCTTTTCTATCGCCTCAGCCTCAGCCACTCCCTTGGCTCTTATACCCTCAGCCTCCTGCTCCATGGAAAATCTGAGAGCCTCAGCCTCAGCCTTCTGAGCTTCGGCACGCTGTATAGCCTCGAATTTCTGAGCTTCTGCGTCCTTCTGACGCTTGATAAGCTCAGCCTCAGCCTCTTTTTCGGTCTTGTACTTCATAGCGTCAGCCTGCTTCTTTATCTCGGCGTCAAGCTGCTTTTCCTTGAGAGCTATCTCTCTTTCCGCAAGCTCCGCTTCCTTTTCGCGCCTTGCGATATCGGCATTCGCTCGGGTTATCTCTATCGTCTTACGCTGGCTCTCCTGCTGTATGCTGTACGCGGCGTCCGCCTCGGCGCGTTTGGTATCCGCGCGCACCTGCATCTCCGCCTTCTGAACGGCAAGCTCGGTATCCTGCTCCGCTATCTTCTGCTCGGACTGTACGCGCACGGCGTTAGCCTCCTCCTGAGCACGCGCGGTGGCTATGGCGATATCCCTTTGAGCGTTTGCCTTCGCGATCTGGGCGGTCTTGCGTATCTGCTCGACGTTATCGATACCCATATTTTCGATAGTACCGTTTCCGTCCTTGAAGTTCTGGATATTGAAGTTGACCACCTCGATACCGAGCTTTTCCATATCGGGAAGCACGTTTTCCGTGATCTTTCTCGCAACTCCCTGTCTGTCCTGCACCATCTCCTTGAGACCGACCGAGCCGACTATCTCTCTCATATTACCCTCAAGCACCTGGGTAACGAGAAAAACAAGCTCGTCGCGTCTCATACCGAGAAGTGACTCGGCGGCGCGTCTGAGAAGCTCGGGATCCGAGCTGATCTTTATGTTCGCAACGCCGTCGACGGTGACGTTTATAAACTCACTCGTGGGCACTGCCTCGGAGGTCTTAACATCGACCTGCATAACACGCAGAGAAAGCTTATCGACACGGGTGAAGAACGGAACTCTCCATCCGGCTCTTCCTATAAGTATCTTGCGTTTACCGAGACCGGAGATTATGTAAGCGGTATCCGGCGGCGCTTTCATATAACCCATTATAGCCACCACTACCAAAACTATCCCAATTACGATCAATGCTACCATGTTAAGATCCTCCTTAAGATCAATATATTTTCTACACTTTATTATATCACGGCGCGACCGTTTTGTCAATAAACACAAAAGAAATTAAGGATATTTAACATCGCTCACCGCACAAGAGCTATGCGACCGTCCACATCTGCGCATCAGATCTTTCTGAACGGGCGTTCTTTAAGCTCCCTGTAGACCGTTACATAGCCTTCCCGACGCGTCGCCGCTATCTCTCCGCGCCGCTCGGCGTCTATGACCGCACAACCTTCCTCCTTTAAATGCGTGCATTTGGTGTAACGGCACGTACCGAGGTACGGAACAAATTCTCTGAAGCAGAGCGCCAGCCCCGAGCAGTCAAGCTCGGGAATGAGAGCCGGCTCTGCTATTCCAAAGCCGGGCGTATCGGCTATAAATCCGCCCTTCACGGTCGCTCGCCCGTCCGTGAGCATACAGTCGCTCAGCGGAAACAGAGACGCCGCACGAGTGGTGTGCTTTCCGCGCCTGATACGGCTGGTCTCCCCCGTCTTGAGCGCAAGCCCGGGAAACAGAGCGTTTATGAGCGAGGACTTTCCCACTCCGCTCTCCCCCGCAAAAGCCGACGTTATGCCTTCCGCCTGCGAATAAACGAACTCAGAAAGTTTCCCCACTCCCTCGCCCTCAGCCGAGGATGTAATAAAGGTATCAAATCCGCCGTTTGCATATATATCGCGTATTTCTCGGGCTTTTGCCGCGTCCAGATCGGATTTCGTCACTATTATCACCGGCTCTATCCCATAAAATTCGGCTACGCACACGAGCTTGTCCACGGTCACGTAAGCGGGAGCGGGATCTGCCGCCGCGACGGTGATGAACAGCTTGTCTATATTCGCCATCGGCGGTCGTTTCATAAAATTCTTTCTCGGCAATATCTCGCTGATCATCGCACCGTCTCCGTCCCCGAGCCGCAACAGCACCTCGTCCCCCGGGTACGGAGATATCTCATAATGTCGGAAATTACCGCGTGCTTTGCAGTTTACGCGGCGTCCGTCGTCTGTAAGCGCCGTATAAAGTCCGCCAACGCCGGAAAGCAGTTTGGCTCTCACGCCGTCCTTGCCGTTATCTCTACCGTTTTCGGTATTCATCGTTTTTACCGCAGCCTCCGCCTCCGCGAAAGCCTCCTTTCGTTATGTTATCGCCATAGCCGATCGTAAAAGTCGCAAAGCCCGATCTGGAAAGGCTTTATAAAGCTTATCGCTTATTAAGTATTTCCGCTCCTTCCCCGCTCTTTTGTGATATCAAGCTTGCTATTGGTTGGGGGCTTGCTCCCATAGGTGGGAACTTAAGAGCTAAGTATGAAGCTTTAACTAAAATTAGCGTTTTTGTTCGACAATCCCTCAGTCAGCAAAGCTGACAGCTCCCTTTACACAAGGGAGCCAATCGCCGCTCCGCGGCGGTAGTTGTGCTTGTGTTCGCACCGATTTTAAAGCGTACCGTAAACAAGGGAGCCTTTCGATACTTTGCATCACTTTGCATTATCTGTAGGGAACGGCAATTTGCCGTTCCGCAAAACACCGTCCGCGTTTAATCAAAACTACGAGGAAAACGGTAGCCCTACAAAGCCCCTTCCAAATAATCCCGCGCCACTTTAGTGGCGGAGGTACGCCAGCTTTTCGAGAAAAGCTGGGCAAAAGTTTTTGAGTAGCTTCGCGGTTGGATATTGTTGTTCCATCACATAGGTACGCCCAATCTGTGTTAGAACTTATTTCGGGGCGTACCGTAGGCTCCCTTGTGTAAAGGGAGCTGT
>CAZMWM010000054.1:0-12701 GCA_964570105.1 uncultured Lachnospiraceae bacterium
GTAGGGCGGGGGCTTGGCTCCCGCCGAAAGATGTTTGATCACGAAATTGGTTTCGGGCATTTAGTTTTGATTTATTTGATCACATAATGCTAATTTATTTTTAATCGTTACCGCGGCGGGAGCAAGCACCCGCCCTACGACATACCCATTACAAAAATCAAGATCCAAAACATATTTCGACGCGGCAACTACCGACAAAAAAGGTATCACAGCGCTTAAGTCTCCACCTAAGAAGGCGGTTACGGCATTATACGGGAGTGCAAGCGACCGAGGAGCTGATGCCAAGATCCGTGGGTAAAGTCTGAAAGATAAATCTTTCAGAGGCGTTTTGTGCCTTAGCAAAGCCGAAACCGTCACAAAACCGCTGTGATTTAGAAAGGAATGGTCATAAAAAAACAAAAAGGCGCCGGGAGCAGAGTAGCGCCCGGTGCCTTTTATACCACCGTCAAACGAGCGTGATCGGGAGCGGAGACCGCGCTGTGTGCAAGGTGGGGATGGAGATCATTTTGCTTTAGCGTCCTCGACCATCTCGAGCATATCGTCAAGCGGTATTCTGAGCTTGACCGCGCAGGAGCGGATCTTGGAGATCTGACGGCGATCAGCCGCTGCCTTCTGGAGACGGCGAAGAGTGCCGAAGGGAATGCTGATAAGCTCGGCTATTGCGGCGACGTTATCGAACGACGTGAACTTTCCGCAGAAGCGATACTGTACGGAATGCTCATCAAGGCACAGATCGCATATTATAACGAGACGCTTCTGATAAGCGTAAACGGCTTCTCTGTAAGCAAATGCGAGCTTCTTTTTGAACTCGGCATCTCCCAAGGGAGAGAGATCTCCGGAAAGAAGTACGGAAAACTCCGTGTTATCCGCAAGGAGCAGACCAAGCACTACGGGATAGCTCCCGGACGTGTCCTTCATCTCGTTGATGATGTTGGTGAGCATCTCCTTGTGCGCCTTCTTTTCTTCGCTGTTCAGGGCGTTATAGTTATCGACGTAATTGAGATAAGTGTCAAGCATACAGAATTCCTTTCGTGGCGACCTGCCTGTGTTCGATGGTGGTTTGCAATATTTTAGCGCGAGAGCCGTCGCGAAACGGCTTTTGCGTCGATTTCTTTTTTATGTCCGAAAATTTTCGAACGCAATCATTTTAACACGTTTTTCGACGGTATAAAAGGAATTTCTTGTAAAAACCTTGTTAAGTTTTTGTGTAATCCACTTTATTGACCTTTAAAACAGCCAGCAACTTACCAGATCGGTGATAATTGTGACTGTGGATTTTATGAAAAAAATAAGGAATTATGAACGTATTTATTATGAACGGGAAAATGAACGAAATGTAAATTTGTCTTACTGCCGAGTTTTTGGCATTTTGCACCAAGCTTTTGTGAGCGTCGAGCTTTGAAAAAGGCGCTACCGACGATGGCGTCGGGCTTAAAAACGGGTTCTGACGGTAAGTGTGACGAATGACAAGATCACACTTGATTTTTTCTCGAAGATGTGCTAAAATATTCTTACTTGAAGATGTTAAAGAAAGGCGCGGTGTCTTTGACCGCGGAGAACTTATTATGAAGAGGATGATAGAAAGCGAAACTCACGGAGAGGAAAGAGCGTTTTACGGTCTGCGTGATGCGCGGCTCGTACGCTGTTCCTTTGAGGGTGACGAGGACGGTGAGTCCGCGCTCAAGGAATGCTCGGATCTGGAGCTTTCGGACTGCCGGTTTGAGTTGCGGTATCCGCTCTGGCACGTGAAGGGGGCAGAGCTTTGTGACTGTCGGATGAGCGAAACGTGCAGAGCGGCGCTTTGGTACTGCTCGAATATCGATATACGTTCCTCGACGCTCGGCGGCATCAAGGCGGTGCGTGAATGTGAGGACGTAGCTTTGGATGGCTGTACGGTCACGAGCACCGAATTTGGATGGAAAACCCGGGGATTTACCGCGTGTAATACCGAAATTCGCGGTGAGTACGCGTTTCTTGATTCCGCCCGTCTCAAGCTTGATAATGTCCGCCTGTGCGGCAAATATTCCTTTCAATACGTCAAGGGCGCGGTCGTGACCGGCTCTGTTCTCGATACAAAGGACGCCTTTTGGCACGCCGAGGACGTGACCGTCTGTGACAGCGTGATCAAGGGTGAATATCTCGGTTGGTATTCCAAGCGTCTCCGCCTTGTGCGTTGCCGCATATCCGGAACGCAACCGCTTTGCTATGCCGAGGAGCTTACGCTCGAGGACTGTGTGATGGAGGACTGTGATCTTTCTTTTGAAAAGAGCACCGTGCACGCGGAGGTCTCGGGTGAGATATTGAGCGTCAAAAATCCGAGCGGCGGCGTTATCGTGGCTTCCTCTGTCGGCGAGGTCATCTCCGAGGACGGAAGAGAGAAAAAGACCTTGCTCACGCTTCCTTCGGGCAAGCGTTACATATGATCCGATGCGATAATTATAGGGTGTTATGCAGATGCGTACCAAAAATCGCAAAAATTTTCAGTCGGAATATTGACATTTTATTCTAATCGTGCTATAATATAAAATCATTTGTTGATGATGATGGGAGGAGTGATAAGAAAATGGTCGAGATGATATCGGTCATTCAAGATTTTTTTGGTAACAGCGCTTTGCAGACGGTGGTAGTCGCGGTCGTGCTTGCGTTCGTTATACTCTCTGCGTTCTTCAGTTTGTTCAGAAGAGCGTGGAAGTCCGGCTTAAGACTTATTACAGTCATAATAAGCGCGGTGGGTGCCTTCGCTATGTCGTTTGCGCTCAAGGACAGTTTTCGGGAGATGATAGAGGAATCGATAATTCCCTCTCTCAGCGCGACCTATCCCGAGGTCGAAGAGGGGTATGCTTACCTGCTTGCCGCTTTTCCGCAGAACACCGCGGTCATCGAGGACCTTGTGTGCTCGCTGTTTTTGCCGATATTCTTCCTTTTGATATTTATAGGCTTTCTGATAGTTACGTGGGTAGCGTATCTCGTTCTGAGCCTGATATTGAGGATCGGCGCCGGAAAGGGCAAGCGTCGCCCGATATTCTCCGCGCTCATCGGAGCTTTGCAGGCGTGTATAGTCATTGCAGTCCTTATCATGCCGCTCAGCTGTTATCTCGAGCTTAGCGATATCATGGTGGATAATATGGAGAAGAACGGTATGCTCGATGCCGATAACGAATTCTATATAGGCGTAGAGGCTGACGATGAGACGCTCGTGAAGCTTCGCGATTTTAATGACAGCGCGCTTTTGAAGGTCTACCGCGCCTGCGGTGGAAATGCCCTGTGCACGGCTCTTACCTCGGTCAGCAACGAGAGCGGACGGATGTCATCGCTCAAGACCGAGATTGACTGCATCTCGGATGTTGCCTGCGGATTTACCAAGCTCGCTATGTCCGATGTTTACAATGAGTATACCGCGCAGGACGCACAGCTCGTGGTCGATCTGGTGGAAAAGCTCACCGACAGCGAGCGCTCGCTCGTTTTGCCGTCGCTTTCAAGAGAGATAGTGTATAATCTGACCGAGGCGTGGATGTACGACGAGTCGTTCCTCGGATTGCCGTCTCCGGAGATCGGTGAGCCGCTCTCGTCGCTGTTTGACTCCGCTATCGAGCTTCTGAATGAGGATTCGAAGAACGCCGCGTATTTCTCCGACGACTTTAAGACCATCGCAAATCTCTTCCTCGTGCTTGCTGAGGGTGAGGTATTCAAGATGTATTCGGAGGGAAGGCTGTCGCTGGTCAATGTTCTCGGAAATTCCGACGTTATCAACCGCTCTGTCGAGGTGCTCGAGAGCAACCTGCGCACAAGACCTCTCGTTGCTGAGCTTAAGACGATGGCGATGTCCGCTATATCGAATTACGTCGTTGCCGACCTTGACGATCTCGATCCCAAATATACGGGGCTTATCACGGATATCGCGGATGTTCTCGATAACAATACTCCCGATAACGTATCCGAGCTTACCGAAGAGCAACGCGCGGCACGCACCGAGGCTGTAAAGAACGGCGTTGTCGATGCATTTGAAGCGGCTGATATACCGATATCCGACGCTATCGTTGATATGTATGCCGACGAGGCTATCGAGTATTACGATCAGCACACCGATGATTTCTCGGATCCCGAGTCGATAATCAAGAGCTTTATTGAAAGCTATGTTTCCGGGGATATCAAGATCCCCGACGAGGTCATTGACGATATAACCGAAGGTCTGCTCGGCTGACGCAGAGAAAAAATAAAGCAAAAACAGCTCCGCCCCTCGCAAGGCATCGCGAGGGGCGGAGCTTATGTTTGGTTTAATGCTGACGCCGCGGGATCAATCCTCGGCTTCGCCTTCGTCTGCGGAGGCAAGCTCGTCCGCGTCGAGGATATCCACCCGTACTCTTTGACCGGAAGCGGTCGCCGCCGCCTTCATCACCGTGCGAATGGCTTTGGCGATCTTGCCGTGACGGCCTATCACCTTTCCCATATCCGCCGGGGCGACGTTGAGCTTCAGGAGGACTTCCTTTCCGCTGATCTTTTCGATGATCACCACGTTATCCGGCTCGGTCACGAGGGGCTTCACCAGATCGGACAGCAGATCCTTCAGTATGACCACGTTTTAAGGCTCCTTTCGGTTGCTGTGTCCGAGAGTTCAGTTTCCGGCTTTTTTGATAAGATCGCGTACGGTCTCGGTGGGCTGAGCGCCGTTTGCTATCCACTTGTTTGCCTTCTCCATATCGAGCTTTACGGTGGCAGGCTCGGTGTTGGGATCGTAAGTTCCGATCTCCTCGATAAATCTGCCGTCACGGGGATATCTGGAATCCGCGACAACTATGCGGTAAAAGGGATTCTTCTTTGCTCCCATTCTCTTGAGTCTGATCTTAACCATTTTTCTTTCCTCCAAAAATATATATTTTTAATTTTTATATTAGCGAAAGGGTAGGTTAAAGCCCCTCCGTTTTTGGCTTATATATCCGTGCGCAGATCAAAACGGAAGCTTTCCGCCGCGCATCGCCTTTTTCCCGAAAAGCCCGGAAAGCATACCGGTGTTTCCGGAAGCGACGCGTTTCATCAGTTTATTTATCTGCGAATATTGGTTTAAGAGCTTGTTCACGTCCTCAACGGTAGTACCGCTGCCCGTGGCAATGCGCTTTTTACGCGAGCCGTTTATGATGTCCGGCTTTGTACGCTCTTTTTTGGTCATCGACAGTATGATGGCTTCCTGTCGGTCTATAAGCTTTTCGTCTATCTTTGCATCCTTGAGGGCACCTCTGTCTATTCCGGGCATCATCGCCATTATCTGATCCATCGATCCCATCTTCCGCACCTGACGGAACTGCTCAAGGTAATCGTCGAGCGTGAAGGAGGACTCGCGTAGCTTGCGCTCCATCTCCTCAGCCTGCTTTTGGTCGTACGCCGCCTCTGCTTTCTCTATCAAGGAGAGTATATCGCCCATTCCGAGTATCCTCGAAGCCATACGGTCGGGGTGGAAAGGCTCGATGGCGTCCATCTTTTCGCCTGTGCCGACGAATTTTATCGGTTTTCCGGTGACGCACCGTACCGACAGTGCCGCGCCGCCGCGTGTATCTCCGTCAAGCATCGTGAGTATCACTCCGCTTATATCGAGCATATTATTGAAGGTCTCGGCAACGTTCACGGACTCCTGTCCGATCATAGCGTTTATGACGAGCAATATCTCGGTCGGCTCGACGGCTGACTTGATATCTCGAAGCTCGTTCATCAGTACCTCGTCTATCTGGAGACGTCCCGCGGTATCGAGGAACACCATATCGTTGCCGTTCTTTTTGGCGTGCTCCACAGCCGCGCGGGCGATCTCGACGGGTGATATCTTATCTCCCATCGTGAATACCGGTACGTCTATCTGCTGTCCGAGAGTCTGGAGCTGTGTGATAGCCGCAGGTCTGTAAACGTCACAGGCTACGAGCAGGGGGCGCTTGCCTTGCTTTTTATACATAAGCGCGAGCTTTCCGCTGTGCGTCGTCTTTCCCGAGCCTTGAAGTCCGCACATCATAACGACTGTCGGAGGCTTTGAGGCTATGGTCAGCTTCGCGTTCGTTCCGCCCATAAGAGCCGTCAGCTCTTCGTTTACTATCTTTACCACCTGCTGTGCAGGTACGAGACTTTCAAGCACTTCGCTTCCGACGGCTCGTTCCGTGACTGTCTTTATAAAATCGCGAACGACCTTGAAATTTACGTCTGCTTCAAGGAGCGCAAGCTTTATCTCGCGCATACCTGCCTTGACGTCTGCTTCTGTCAGCTTTCCCTTGCTGCGGAATTTCTTGAATGCTTCCGATAGCTTATCGGTAAGTGTCTGAAACATTATCTGCGGTTCCTTTCATTGCCGGTTGGGTTGTCCGGACGCATCAAAGCCGTATCCCGTCTGCGGCGGCACGCGCCGCTTCAAGGTCAGCGCTGTCCAAGGCGCGTCTGAGTGCGTCCAGTGAAGCTGAGAGGCGAGCCTCGCGGCTTGCAAGCTTGAGTGCGTTTTCGTACTCGACGAGCTGCGCCTCGGTCTTTTTTATGCAATCTCGCACGCCCTGACGCGTTATGCCTGTGTTTTCCGCTATCTCCGAGAGCGATTCGTCCTCATTATAATAAAGGGACATTATATCTCGCTGTCTGTCGGTGAGCAACGGCGCGTAGACGTCGAAAAGTCTTACGAGCATTACGTTCATTTCGCGCATCCTTTGTATCGTTATGCCTGTAAAGCAAATTACTTTACAGATTATATCATACTTCTTTGTGTTTGTCAATAGGAAAATGAAAAAATCTCAGCAAAAGTAAAAAATAAGCCAAAATACGAACGGCATCCGAATCTGAGTTACGGATGCCGTTCGTATTTATATAACGTGTCTTGCGAAGATCATGCACCGAGCTGGTTGAGCTTGAGAGCATAGCGGCTGGTCTTTCTTGCAGCCTTGTTCTTGGAAATGATGCCGTGAGCGGCAGCCTGATCGAGCTTCTTCTCGACAGCCTTGAAGGCTTCCTCGGCTACTGCCTTGTCGCCTGCGGCGATGGCTGCCTCGTACTTCTTCATTGCTGTCTTGAGGATCGTCTTTTCGATCTTATTCTGCATCGTCTTGGTCTCGATGACCTTAACGCGCTTCTTTGCGGACTTAATGTTCGGCATTGAAAAATACCTCCTTCGAAAGTAATAGGAATAATCACTTGTATATAATATCACATTTCGATGCAAAAATCAATAGTTTTATCGAAAAAATAGTTTGTAAAAAAAATATGAACTTACACTTTGATGTAAAAAAATCCCTTGACAAATCGCTTTGCTTGTGGTATACTGTAAGATGATATAATAAGCGTATAATGCTTGTTTACCGGACCTCCGTCGCAGGATGCGGCGTTCTCGGGAGGGTAAAAGCGAAGGTTTTTCGGTCTTTTTTGACAGCGCGGCTTATAATTCGACAGTAACCAGCTTGTCGTAGGGGTAGCGTGGGTACAGCTTATAATTCGACGGTAACCAGCCTGTCGTAGGGGTAGTACGTAAGAAAAAATTCACTTTTTCCTTTTTGAGTGCGGCGTTGCCTTCGAGGGCGGTCTCTTCATTTTTATAATCAGAGAGGATGCTTACAAATGGTCAAGGATCAGAAGCTCAGTAACAAGATCACGCGAAAGAGCTTCGCGAAGATCAACGAGGCTCTTGAGATGCCCAACCTCATCGAGGTGCAGAAAAAGTCGTATCAGTGGTTCATCGACGAGGGCATGCACGAGGTACTGCGTGACGTTTCTCCGATAGTGGATCACTCCGGACGTCTCTGTATGGAATTCGTGGATTTCTCTATCGACGAAACTCCCAAAAGGCCTGTTGAGGAATGCAAGGAGCGCGACGTCAACTTTGCCGCTCCCCTGAGAGTGAAGGTGCGTCTCCAAAACCGCGAGACCGGTGACGTCGTTGAAAAATCCATATTTATGGGAGATTTTCCGCTCATGACCGATAACGGAACGTTCGTTATCAACGGTGCGGAGCGCGTTATAGTGTCTCAGATAGTGCGTTCTCCCGGAGCGTATTACGATATGCAGATAGACCGAAGCGGTAAGCGTATGTATACCGCGACGGTGATCCCGTACCGCGGAGCTTGGCTCGAGTATGAGACCGATATGAATGACATCTTCTATGTTCGCATCGATAAGAACCGCAAGGTGCCGGTCACCGTTCTGCTCCGTGCTCTCGGACTTGAGAAGGACGAGGATATTAAGGAGCTTTTCGGAGAGGGCACGAAGATAGTCTCCACTCTTGCCAAGGACGGTATGAAGGAGGAAGCCATTCAGAACGGTACCTCCGAGGGTGACGAGGCTGTCAAGGAGATATATAAGAAGCTCCGTCCGGGCGAGCCGCCTACGGTGGAGAGCGGTAAAACGCTTATAAACAACTTTTTCTTCGATCCGAGACGTTACGATCTTGCTTCCGTCGGACGCTATAAGTACGACAAGAAGTTCAGTATCGCAAAGCGCGTCGAGGGAAGGGTACTGACGCGTCCGGCTGTGAGCTATTTCGGCGAGGTGATCGCCGAGGCGGGCGTGAAGGTCGACCGTGAGCTTGCGCTTGCTATGGAAAGAGCCGGCGTAAACGAGGTGTACGTACAGATCGACCGGGAGCGCGAGTTCCGCATATTCTCCAACGGTACGGTGTACCCCTCGGTGTTCGGTCTCGATCTTACCGAGCTTGGAATAACCGGAAAGGTCAGATATAACGTTCTCAGCGAGATCATGGAGCTTGCCGGCGGAGATCTTGACGAGGCTTTCAAGATCGCTTCCACGAGGGTTGCCGAGCTTGTTCCGAAGCATATAACCAAAGACGATATCTTCTGCTCCGTGAACTACCTGATCGGACTCGGATACGATATCGGAAACGTTGACGATATAGACCATTTGGGCAACCGCCGTCTGCGTTCCGTCGGAGAGCTTCTCCAAAACCAGATGCGCATAGGCTTCTCCAGAATGGATAAGCTCATAGTCGAAAAAATGAATATGTACGGCTCGCAGGACAGCGAGAGCCTCACTCCCGAGAGCGTTATAAATATTCGCCCGGTGGTTACCGCGGTACGTGAATTTTTCGGCTCGTCTCCGCTTTCGCAGTTCATGGATCAGAACAATCCGCTGGCAGAGCCTACTCATAAGCGCCGTCTTTCGGCTCTCGGTCCCGGAGGACTTTCCCGTGACCGCGCGTCCTTTGAGGTGCGTGACGTTCACTATACGCATTACGGACGTATCTGTCCCATCGAGACGCCCGAAGGTCCTAACATAGGTCTTATCTGCTATCTTGCCACCTACGCAAAGATCAACGAGTACGGCTTTATCGAGGCTCCGTACCGTAAGCTCGAGCACGTAGAGGTCGACGGCGTGATGAGGGTGCGTGTCACCAACGATATCGAGTATATGTCCGCGGACGTGGAGGATACTCACGTTATCGCGCAGGCTAACACTCCGATAGACGAGAACGGCTTCCTTGTCGAAGAGCGCGTTACCGGACGTGACCGCTCCGAGATAGTGGAGATGGACGCGTTTACCCCCGACTATATGGACGTTTCGCCCAAGATGGTGGTCTCGGTCGCCACCGCTATGATACCGTTCCTTGAAAACGACGACAACTCCCGTGCACTTATGGGCTCCAACATGCAGAAGCAGGCGGTTCCGCTTATGATCACGGATAACCCGATAGTCGCTACCGGTATGGAATATAAGGCGGCGGTCGACTCGGGCGTAGTGGTCTGTGCAAAGCACGCCGGTACGGTCGAGAAGGTCACGGCTGACGAGATAGTCATAAGAAATGACGAGGATCGCAAGGATGTTTACCGTCTTATAAAGTTCAAGCGTTCCAACCAGGGCACTTGCGTAAATCAGCGTCCTATCGTGAATTTCGGAGACCGTGTTGAAAAAGGCGAGGTCATCGCGGACGGTCCCGCTACCTCCAAGGGTGAGATATCTCTCGGTAAGAATGCGCTGATAGGCTTCCTTACGTGGGAGGGTTACAACTACGAGGACGCCGTACTTCTTAACGAGCGTCTCGTCAGAGACGATATATATACCTCGATACACATCGAAGAGCATACCTGCGAAGCGAGAAATACCAAGCTCGGCGACGAGGAGATAACCCGTGAGATCAATAACGTCGGTGACGACGCGCTCAAGGACCTCGATGCCGACGGTATCGTGCGCAAGGGTACCGAGGTGCATTCCGGCGATATACTCGTCGGTAAGATAACGCCTAAGGGCGACACCGAGCTTACGCCGGAGGAAAGGCTCCTTCGTGCGATATTCGGTGAAAAGGCAAGGGAAACGAGAGATACCTCGGTCAGACTTCCGCACGGAGAGTCCGGTATAGTCGTTGACGTTAAGATATTCTCGAGAGATAATGACGACGAGCTTCCTCCCGGAGTCAATAAGGTCGTTCGCGTGTATGTTGCGCAGAAGCGTAAGATATCCGTCGGAGACAAGATGGCGGGACGTCACGGTAACAAGGGTGTCGTTTCGAGGATACTCGCTCCGGAGGATATGCCGTTCCTTGCTGACGGTACTCCGCTCGATATAGTTCTTAATCCTATGGGTGTTCCTTCCCGAATGAACATCGGTCAGGTGCTTGAGGTGCATCTCGGAATTGCCGCCAGAAAGCTCGGCTGGAAGGTCATGACGCCTGTGTTCGACGGCGCAAAGGAGCGCGATATAATGCAGTGCCTCATTAAAGCCGGAATGCAGCGCGACCTTCTTGAGAGCGACGATATATACCGCGATCTCAAGAACGCCTCGGATGTTGCCAATACCGCGTATGTCTACAAGGTGGAGAAGGATCCCGTCACCGGATGCATCCTCAAGGATGACAACGGTCACGTGATAGCAAAGCTTCTGACGGATGCGGAAAGAGCAGACGAACAGCTCCTTGCACAGCTTGAGGAGAGCAAGTGTCTGCGTACTCTTACGACCAAGGTGCTGTATAAAGAGGTCAGGGACGACCTTACGGGCGAGGTCAGCGTGGTCGAGCTGAGCGATGAAGAAAAGCGCTCACCCGAGACCATGGCGATGCTTCGCGATACCAAGCAGCTCAAGCTCGTTGACGGTAAGTCCATCCTTTACGACGGACGCACCGGTATGCCGTTCGACCACGCGGCTACCGTCGGTATAATGTATTATCTCAAGCTCCATCACCTTGTTGATGATAAGATACACGCCCGTTCTATCGGTCCGTATTCTCTGGTCACGCAGCAGCCTCTCGGCGGTAAAGCCCAGTTCGGCGGTCAGCGCTTCGGAGAGATGGAGGTCTGGGCGCTCGAGGCTTACGGTGCCGCGTATACTCTTCAAGAGATACTTACCGTTAAGAGTGACGATGTGTACGGACGCACCAAGACCTATGAGGCTATCGTTAAGGGGCAGAATATTCCTACCCCCGGTATTCCGGAATCCTTTAAGGTACTCGTTAAGGAGCTTCAGGCTCTGGGACTTTCTATCCGCGTTCAGGATGCGAACGGCGATGAGGTAGAGCTTTCATCGCTTGCCGATCTTGAAAACGAAAAGAACGCTCCTTCGTATGTCACCGAAGAGGAGATAGGTAAGAGCGTTGCTGAAAATCTCGCGGAGAACGGCTTCTCTGAGGAAGAGTTCGACGAGAACGGCGAGCTTCGCGCCATAGATGATGACGATGAAGCCTTCGACGACGATGAGCTTTTCGGTGACGTTGACGATCTCGGTATCGATGACGTCGACGGCGACGACGATTATCAGTGACAGGCGCGGCTTGTCTGAAATTAAATGGGCATAGTTCCGAGGGAGCTACGGAGATAACGCGTAAGTCTCCTTCGGACAGTAGGCTCGACAACTTGACGCTGTCAAGCCATCCAATCGGACCGAAAGGAATATTTATTTAAGATGGAACATAATATTTTTGATTCAATAAAGATCGGTTTAGCTTCGCCCGAAATGATGATGCAGTGGTCAAAGGGTGAGGTCAAGAAACCCGAGACGATCAATTACCGTACTCTGAAGGCGGAACGTGACGGTCTGTTCTGCGAGAAGATCTTTGGTCCTTCGAAGGATTACGAGTGCTTCTGCGGTAAGTATAAGCGCATCCGCTACACGGGCAAGGTCTGTGAGCGTTGCGGAGTTGAGGTCACGTCCAAAAAGGTGCGCCGTGAGCGTATGGGACATATCAAGCTCGCCGCTCCCGTGTCTCACATCTGGTATTTCCGCGCCATTCCCTCGAGAATGGGAACTCTTCTCGATATATCTCCCCGTTATCTTGAAAAGGTGCTGTATTTCGTACAGTATATAGTTATAGATCCGGGTACGACTCCGCTTGCTCAAAATCAGCTCCTCACCGACCGCGAGTACCGCGAGTATTACGACAAGTACCAGAACGACTTTGAAGTCGGAATGGGTGCTGAGGCTATCAAGAAGCTCCTTCAGAAGATAGACCTCGAACAGCTGTCCGTACAGCTCAAGGAAGAGCTTGCCACCGCGTCCGGGCAGAAGAAAGCCAAGCTTATAAAGCGGCTTTCCATAGTCGAAGCGTTCAGAAAATCCGGAAACCGCCCCGAGTGGATGATACTTGACGTGGTGCCGGTGCTTCCTCCGGATATCCGTCCTATGGTGCCGCTTGACGGAGGCAGATACGCCACCTCGGACCTTAACGATCTTTACAGGCGCGTTATCAACAGAAACAACCGTCTTGAAAAGCTTGCCGAGCTTTCCGCTCCCGAGATCATCATCCGTAACGA
>CAZMWM010000055.1:0-12597 GCA_964570105.1 uncultured Lachnospiraceae bacterium
GGATATTCCATCACAGAGGTACGCCCAATCTGTGTTAGAACTTATTTCGGGGCGTACCATAGGCTCCCTTGTGTAAAGGGAGCTGTCAGCGCAGCTGACTGAGGGATTGTCGAACAAACGTACGGATTTAATTAAAGGTTTACATCTTAGCGCTTAAGTTCCCACCTATTGGGCTTGCTCCCGCCGCGTAGCACCGAACGGCTCCATTGTTTACGGTGCGTCCCCCACTCGGTGCGAACACAGACGGGCGCACCAACGGTAAGGGCGGATATCATCCGCCCGATGCCAAAGCGCCGCGCAAAGCTTGTGTAAAGGGAGCTGTCGCGCGTGAAGATAACAGATCAACCATCAAGACTGCGCTTGACCGCAAGCTTCAGAAATTCGTCTCCGTCAAAGCTCGGAGCACTCACGCCCGAGCCGTTATCGGACGCCGCGCGACGTTTTTCGCGCTCCGCCTTGAAAGCAAGCTCCGCTTCAAGCGCCTGCTGTGGCGTGCGTATCCCGGCAAGATACCAGCTGTCAAGCACCTTATCGGCGTAATCAAAGCTGAACTCGCCTATATTATCCACCGTCATCTCGTAGCACAGCTCGATGATATCCGAGCCGTAACCCAGCTCGTTTATCCAGTGCTTTATCTTTGAATTTTCTTTTTTCGTAAATTCTCTGCCGCCCATTCCGGTGAGTCTGCGCAGATGTCCCGCCACGCCGTCGTACACCTCCATGCTCTTTATATGAGCATCAAGCGACTCGGGCGTCGTGATGCCGTCGTTCGCGAGGGAATACGCCGCCTTTTCTATGTAATGGAGCTTACATCCCGGCTTCTTCTTGGAATAGTACGCGCAAAGGGTGAGTATGTATTCCGGCTCCAGACCAAGGTGGTCGTTAAGCCTTACTATCACCTCAACGTCGCTCGGATTGAACACCCAACCAAGTATGCGCTGACATTGCTCTATCGCCGCCGAAAGCGCTCCGCCGTCACGTCCGACCAACCTCGCGATATCCTCGGGGCTGTACCTCGGCGGCTCCTCACGCATCAGCTTTTTCTCGCGAATTGCCGCGCCGTCAGCCGTTTCAGGTGCGCTCGGGGCTTTCGTACCGACCGCCTGTACGACCGCATCCGCTCCTTTCTTGCGCTCGGCGGCAGAGCCGTTCTTGCTCCTTCCGCTCGGCGATATCACCGAAGCACCTCTCCAAAACGCAAGCGCGGAATTTACCTCCTCGCGGCTAAGCTCGGTGATGCCGACCAAAAGCTCCGTGTACCCCTCCTCGTTTTCCGCCTCGGTCCCGTACACGGTCGAAATAGCCATCAGTACCGCGATCTCAGACGGCGACGCCGCACCCGTTATCATCTTCTCCACGGCGGACGACGGTATGGTCGTGACCGCGTTTCCGTATTTAAAGCAGTATCTCATCAAGTCCTCCCACGGTCACGGTCATACCCCAAAAGCTCTCTTCGGAAGCTCGGAGCAGAGCATCATGAGCGAGTCCTCTATGTGAAGATTTCTCACCGCCAAGCTCTCGCTCACTATCTCGGCATCAGAAAAATTCCATATTCCGAGCATCCCGAGATCCTCTGCCATTTCGGCACACCTCGTCGCCGTCACGGCGTCGCAGGCAAGTATCAGGATGTCCGCCGCATTTTCTCGGCAAAGCTTGCCGAGCCGCAACAGCGTCATCTCCGAAGCATCCGCACCGTCGAGACCGCCCTGCTCTGAGGAGCTTGACGCGACCGGATCCGTATCATCGGTCGGAGCGTCGGATGTCGCGATGCGTCCTATAAGCTTAACTCCTCTTCTCGTAAACAGCGCACATTCCGAGACCGTCTGCGCAAGTGCACCGTCACCGACGATCACCGCGCTGTAACAGTCGCAGACCTTCATAACCTCGCCTATGCGTCTGTAAAGCTTTGCTATCTGATATCCGTAGCCGGTCTGACCGTAACAGCCTATAAAGCTCATATCGCCCCTGACCTGAGACGGTGCTATCCCTATGATATCCGCAAGCTTCTCGGAGCTGACTATCTCTTCTCCCTTCGCATACAAACGAAGGAGCGCGCGGTAATACGCCGGCAAACGGCGTCTGCGCGGCTCGGTCATGCTCTCCGCGGAGATGTCCGCAGACCTCGCATTCTTATTCACAGTATCCGACCTTCCTCTCCGCGAAAGCCGAGAAAGCGGTCAGGCACGGAGCGCCTCCTTGACATAATCAACGAACTCCTCGCAGGTAGCTCCCGTGTCGCGTCCGGTGATCACGAGCTTCTTTTCGGTGAACATACAGCGGTCGAGTGCCGCTTCAAGCCTGTCCGCCTGCTTCTGGTATCCTATGTGCGAAAGCAACATAACGGCGGCACGAAGCATAGAGCACGGATCGGCGTATTTTCCTCTGCCCTCCGATATCATTCTGGGAGCGGAGCCGTGGATCGCCTCGAACATAGCGTATTTGTGACCGATATTGGCGGATCCCGCAGTACCCACACCGCCTTGGAACTCCGCCGCCTCGTCGGTGATGATGTCGCCGTAGAGATTGGGAAGCACGAACACCTTGAAGGCGGTGCGGCGCTTGGGATCGATAAGCTTTGCGGTGGTTATGTCGATAAACCAATCGTCAGTGGTTATCTCGGGGTATTCCTTGCCTATCTTCTGACAGAGGTCGAGGAACTTACCGTCGGTCGCCTTGATTATATTCGCCTTGGTGATTATGGATACGCGGTCCTTGCCGTTCTTTCTCGCATATTCGTAAGCGGCTCTCGCTATACGCTCCGAGCCTTCGGTGGTGGTAACGCAGAAATCCACGCTCAGATCGGACGTAACGGCAACGCCCTGCGAGCCGACGGCGTAGCTGCCCTCGGTATTCTCACGGAAGAACGTCCAATCGATGCCCTGCTCCGGAACACGCACCGGGCGAACGTTTGCAAACAGATCGAGCGCCTTGCGCATAGCGACGTTCGCGCTCTCGATATTCGGCCACGGATCACCCTTTTTCGGCGTGGTGGTGGGACCCTTGAGTATGACATCACAGCTCTTAAGTTCAGCCATAACGTCGTCGGGTATCGCCTGCATATGCGCCACGCGGTTTTCGATGGTAAGTCCGTCTATCACCTTGAACGATATCCTGCCGCGGGCAACATCGTCCGCAAGCAGCTCATCGAGCACGCTCTGAGCCGCCGATGTTATTATCGGACCGATACCGTCTCCGCCGCACACTCCTATGACTATCCTGTCCTTGGCGGCAAAATCCGTATCCTCGCGCTCCGCGTTTATCCTCTCCACGCGCTCGAGCTGAGCCTTGAGCACCGCCTTGAAGCTCTCAGCGGCGGCTTCGATCTCATTTTCGTAATTCTTCATAGCTGTATCCTCCGTTGTAAGTTACGTTATCCTTTTGCTTTTTATATCAATATCACAAAACGGTCAAGCCTCGGCGTTCAGACCGATATCGGCAATAGCCCCGGCTTTAAACTCGTAGAACGCCTGAGCCGCTATCATAGCACCGTTGTCTCCGCACAGCTTGCGCGGCGGCATACACAGCCCCACTTCAAGCTCTCGGCAAAGCTCCGATACCGCATCTCTCAAATGAGAATTTGCGGACACCCCTCCGGCTATGACCAGAGTCCTCTCGCCCGTCAGCGCCAAGGCTTCTCTGAGCCTCTTCACCACGGATGAGGTGAACGCGCGCGTAAACGATGCGGCGACATCCTCCATTCTGTATGCCTGTCCCTTCTGCTCCATCGAATTGATCAGATTGAGCGCCGCGGTCTTAAGTCCGCTGAAGGAGAAATCCAGCGAGCCGTCACCTATCGCCGCAGACGGAAACGCATATGCTCCGGCGTCTCCCTCCGATGCGAGCCTGTCCATATCCGCTCCGCAAGGGTAAGAAAGCCCCATAACTCTGCCGACCTTGTCAAAGGCTTCGCCGGCGGCATCGTCACGCGTCCTTCCGATTGTTTCGAACTCCGTGTGTGACGTAACGTGTATGAGCGACGTATGCCCGCCCGATACCACGAGCGCGAGAAACGGAGGCTCCAGCTCCGGATATTCGTAGTAATTCGCCGCGATATGACCTCTTATGTGATCCACCGCGACGAGCGGCTTGCCGCTTGCATAAGCAAGTCCCTTGGCAAAATTTGTCCCGACGAGCAACGCTCCGATAAGCCCCGGATGATTTGTAACCCCCACGGCATCGATATCGCCGATGCTCACACCGGCTTTCTCGAGCGCCTCGGACGTGACCGAGCAGATAGCCTCCGAATGCGCACGGCTCGCTATCTCCGGCACGACACCGCCGTACAGACGGTGTATGGCTATCTGAGAAGCCACGCAGTCCGAGAGAAGCTCCCGACTCAGCGTGCCGTCAGCCCTCTCCTCAAAGCGTGCGACTGCCGCGGCGGTCTCGTCGCACGAGCTTTCTATTCCTAAGATAAGCATTGTAACAACTTTCCTTTTATGTATGTACCGGTATATATACCGACGTCTCCTGCCAAGCCTTTAATCATCGAACGTAAGATCCATAAGCAACGCGTTTTCCGTCGGCTTGCGGTAATACGCAGGGCGTATACCGACCTTTTCAAAGCCACAGCTCCTGTACAGAGCTATCGCCGGTGCGTTGCTCTCTCTGACCTCGAGCATTATCCGCCCAACTCCGCGCTCCCTTGCGCGTCCGATGAGCTTATCCATAAGCAGTACGGAAAGCCCCTTACCGCGCATCTCGGCGGACAGCGCGATCTTATGAAGCTCGGCGTCCTTTCCGAGCGTTCTGTCCAGCACCGCAAATCCGCATACGCCGCGCACCGAGCTTTCCAGCACCCAAAGATCGCTGTACGGCGCGATACAGGCGCTTATCATCTCTTCCGTCCACGGATCGGTGAAGGTCGCCGTCTCTATCTCGGATATCCGCGGTACGTCCTCGGGAGCGGCGGCTCTGACCGCGTAGGTCTCGCACACGCCCAGCGCAAACATCTCGCCGATGTCCGCAACTATAGCCCTGAGGCACTTTTCGTAAACACCTATACTGCCCATATAAGGATCGGGGACGTCGTGCGGCATCACGCGCATCTTTTCCGCAAACTCGGGAAACGCCGCCGTTAGACGGAGCAGATGCGACGAGCTTATCGCCACTATCATATCGCTCCGCGCGGCAAGCTCCCGCGTCATCTGCCTTGCCTTGTGAGAAGCGTACGGATTTTCCGCGGTATTCTTTATTCCCGCGTTTCCGAGCGCAAGCACCGCGTTTTCCGAAATGCTCTCACCCTCGACCGCAGAGATGCCGGCAGAGACTGCCGCATACCTTCCGCCGCCGAAATGCCTTAGCACCGCCTCAGCCATCGGACTGCGGCAGGTGTTACCGGTGCACACGAAGCAGACGAGCTTCGGTATCTCGGCGGATGCATCGAGCTTTGCAAGCACCTCCGACTCTTCCTTAGTAAATTCCTTGACTGTCATAATTATGACCACGCCTTTCTAAATATCACGGCAGCTTTGTGACGGTTTCGGCTTCGCTAACGTTTCGACCGTGAATACCGTCAACCCTTGAGCACGTCGGCAAAATTATCGCCAAGATCCACGCATCTTCCGGCGGAACGGTCGTAAATGTACCTTTTCCCGTCCGCGGTCTTATAAAAATTGACCGAATAGTACAGAAACAAATATTTCCTGCTCATAAATTTGATCTCGAGCGACGTCTCTATATCCGTCGGCGTATCACACACATCCGCGGAAAGGAAGTAACGTACCAGCTCCTCCGTTTCCGTCTCGCCTATGTAGCCCGACTGAGATGCTATGCTTTCGACCGCGAAGCAACGCGCATAGAAGGCTTCAAATTCCTCAAGCGTCGGAAGCGTGACAGTATCCGAACAGTACAGGTCGTAGATACCGTACTCGGATGTGCACAGATACTCCTTCGGAGAGGCGTATATATCGGCTATGTCCTTGATGGACGAGTCTCCGCAGACGGAAAAGAACTTCATCTCTCCGCATTCGGCGTAGACGTCGCCGTACGCTATCGGCTCGTAGCACATCGGAGCGAGCACGTACGTGATCCCGTGTCTCTTATCCTCAAACACCGTGCCACCCATAAGCGAGGTGAGCCGTACCGTTCCCGTACAGCTTCTGAGAAGAACCGCAAGCAGTATCACCGCCGCGATAAATAAAGCGACCGCCGATATCGCAAGCCACGGGATGCTCTTTTTCTTTTTCCCGTAAACTCTTGCATATTTCGAGTTAAGCTCGTTACCGTTACCGTTCATCGTTATGATAACAGCCTTCGCCTATGCGAAAGCTCCCTTTCTCTCTTAGCGCATCCAAGGTCCAAGCCCCTGCGTCAAGCTCAGTATCCGAATTTTCCGCTGAGACTGTCGTCGTCCTCTATCCAATCCGAGACCTTGCACACCCTGTATTCATCCTTGGTGTCGCGTATGATCACACGGTCGATGCCCGCGTTTATGACCGTGCGCTTGCACATAGCACAGCTGCTCGTGTGCGGAACAAGCTCGCCGGTCTTTGAGTCGAGACAAGCCATATACAGGACTGCACCGAGCATCTGCTCCCTTGATGCGGCTATGACCGCGTTCGCCTCGGCGTGCACGGAACGGCAAAGCTCGTACCGCTCTCCGCGCGGAATGTTCAGCTCG
The DNA here is from genome assembly GCA_964570105.1 of uncultured Lachnospiraceae bacterium. Taxonomy (GTDB): domain Bacteria; phylum Bacillota; class Clostridia; order Oscillospirales; family CAG-272; genus SIG673. Next base: position 6,623 of record CAZMWM010000055.1, read on the forward strand.
TCCCTTATACAGCGGCAGATATCACTGCAATTTTTGCGTCCTCGCGGCGCACCGTTATATCCGGTGGCTATTATAGAGTCGTTCTTGACTATTATCGCGCCGAATGACTTGCGCAGACAGGTGCTTCTCGTGGCGACCGTCTGCGCGATATCAAGATAGTAATTATCCTTCGAGATCCTGTCCATATCACGCATCAACATACCTTTCCCAGCATATCCTTTATTATATAACAGTTCCGCGTGAATTTCAAGTATTTTTCCGCTTTTCTCAAAAATGTTACAAAAGCCCCCCGCCAGCTTTTCAAGAAAAGCTGTGGCAAATAGAGTTGACCTTCGGTCAACTCGGCGTAACAAGGCTTCGCCATTGTTACGCGCAAGGATGTAAGCTTTAGCAAAAACTTCTGAGTAGCTTCGCGCCGCTTTCTGAAGAAAGCTTGGCAAAGACTTTCGTATAGCTTCGCGGTTGAAATGGGATATTACATCATCCTTTTCTATGTTCGCACTTACTTAGGGGCGTGCCTTTGCTCCGCGGCGTGAATAGGATATCTCGCAACTGTCCGATGCTTTGTAGGGGCGGATATCATCCGCCCGTATTCGCATCGTCCGGCGCAGAAATGACTTGGCATCGTTTCGCATAATTTTGAAAGCGATGGCGTACCCACACCTCATCAAACGCCCCTTCAATACGCGCCAAATCTGCCAAACAGCTCCCCTTCCCCGTATCTCTCGTCACTGTTCTCGGCAAGGATAGATGAAACGAGCGCCGACATCTCCTCCGGCTTTTTTATTTCGCGAGCGCGTTCGATAAGCGCTAACTTTTTCTCTTGAGGAAGCTCCGCAAACACACCGAGTGCCGAAAGATCCTGTGCGAACGCCACACCCATACCGAGCGGAATATCATTTCCGTCCACCACCGACGGAATAGCGTGATAAAAATATTCGTCCTCCAAAGCGATACTCTCCTTTCGTGATCTTATCACATCACTATTTTCTCCGAGGTCGCAAGGATTATTCACGCCGCCGCTCACGCACATCCCACACACGAAGGGATAAAGTTAGAAAGGAACGGTAATCAAAATGTCAAAAAAGCTGTGCGCACTGCTCATATTTCCGATACTGCTCTGCTTTCCGCACGTAAGCTCCTGCTCGGCGAAGGAGGTGAGCGCACTCGAGCTATGCGCGGCAGTTGACGCGCTGTTTTTGCAGGAAGATCGCGGAGCGATATTTTATTCCTCACGGCAGATAGCGAACATCCCGTCGGAGGAACTGACGCCGTCTCTTCTCGGTCGCATATATACCGGAAGATATCAACAACCAGACTGCTGTGACCGTATATCGGAATGCGCAGTAAGACTGCCCCTCGACGAGAGCGGCTTTGAGGTGCACGTCGCCGTCGCGCTCAATCTCTCCGACGTTCCCGAGCTTACGCGACTGCTCGAAAAAAGGCTCAAGAGGATGACCTCGAACGAGCTTTTGCAATACGCACCGGAGGAATACGAACGAAATTACGCCACAGCCGAGCTGTATACCGTCGGAAGATACGTGATATTGCTCGCAACGCCGGACAACGCCCTTGCAAAGCGAACGGTAAGGTCGATGCTTTGACGCGCACGCCCACTCTCCCGAGCCGTACCGTCCCAAAAAACGACGTCCGTACCGTCCGAAAAAATGAGTGGTTGACTTTTTGCGCGTTTAGGTGTATAATGTACTCAGCACCCGTTTCGGCAGATCGGAATGCGGAGACGGAGAAAGGAGAGAAAAGCAAACAGAAATTTTTATATGGGACTGTTTTTCAAAAAGACCGTCAAGGAAGAGCCGACAAAGACAAAGAAACGAAAAGCGATAGCATTCGTGGATTTTGAGCATTGGTATATCTCCCTCGAGAAGCTCCATTTTCAAAAGCCGAACGTTAAGGCTTGGCGAGAGGAGCTTGCGAAAGACTATGACATAGCGGATATTTATTTTTTCGCGGATTTCTCAAACCCCTCGCTCAGAAGCGAGATCGAGAAGATCCGCCAGGTCACGAATCTCGTGATCGAAACGAAGAACGCCTCCGGCTTTTATAAGAAAGATTTCACCGATTTCATAATGCTGGACAACATCTACCAGACCGCTATAAACAGAAGCGATATCGATACCTTCATAATCTTTTCCGGAGACGGACATTTTTCATCGGTCGTTACCTATCTTTGCACACGTTGCGGCAAAGAGGTCGGCGTCTACGGCATACGCGACGCAGTCAGCAACCAGCTGAAGAGCGTGGCGAGCTGGGTAAAGGAGCTTCCCTCGGCGGAGACGCGCCTGCAAGGATTTTTTTACCCGGTGCTCCAAAATCTTAAGCAACTCGAAAAACGCAAAAAACCGAGCTACCCGTCCTTCAAGGCGACCTGCGAATACGTGTCAAGGTATTACGATCTTGACTCTGCCGACGTTGACAAAGCCATGCAGGAGATGCTCCGCCTCGGATATCTCACGCAGTCACAGATACAGGTAGACGGTAAAACACTTCGCGTGCTCAAAGCCGATTGGCAGCTCGCCGTTGCGGACGGCATTTGGAAGGACACAGCGGACGGCGAATGACCTCCGTCGCCCCGGATGAGCCTCGGATAAGCGCGTCAATTCCGATACGCGCACCGAAGCGGACGAAAGGGCGATAACAACGGACGACCCTCGGTCTCAGCTTTTGAGCCTTGACCGAGGGCGCCGTTATTTTATCAGTCTCGCAGTAGCCGTGTCGGTACGACGGTGTTGCCTTGCCGCCTCCTGTCGGGAGATCAGCTGCAACCGCAGTTGCCGTTACTGCAACCGCAACCGTTGTAGGAAAGAAGGATAAGAGCGATAATAACGATCCAGAGGCACTTGTTGTCCTCGATAAAATCACATAAGCATCCCATGTGGTTAAGACCTCCTGAAATATTAAGAAGCGGCTCAGTCCGATATGCTCTTCATCACCGGCTCTACAAGCGACTGCTTTCCGCCTCTCTGTTATCATTATATGCTCTCGACCGCTATGGGTTACCGAAAAACAAGACGGGCTTAGCTCAGCGTGAGCGTCTCCGTTTGAAGAAATTCCTCGACCGACACGGGATCGAACATCGGCACGGAGACGGAAGCCGAGCATTTCTCACAGTATATGAGAACGGACGACATACGGTCACCGACAAATTTAAATTCGTACTTTCCGCACGCTTTCCCGCATTTACAGGAGATGTTCCCCTCGTCCTCAAGCTCACAGAGCATAAAATGGACGACGGACTGCAGATTCGGATCCGCTATCTGCTCGCCTTGGATGCGGTCATCAGCCTCCTTTGCCTCGGCAAAATCCCCGAACTCCTCCACTCCGGACTCACGCAGAAGCTCCGCAAACTCTCGGTCGGCGTCGTCCGCCGCCGCTTTAACTCTGTCCTTATCGCCGATAAAGCAGATATCTATTCCGGAATAGGTGCAAGCAAGGCTTATCAGTCCGCCGTTGAAGAACGAGCCGGGACTGACCGTGTATCCGTGAGGCTGTGGACAAATGAAGCAAGGAATGGACAGTCTCACCTTCCGATCTCTCGTATACGCGGCTGTCAGCTCACTTCCTCCGCACGGACATTTCAGCTTGATAAGATCGCCGCTGAGCGCGAATATCCCCACCATACTGAATACCATCTGTCCGCATTTCGGACAGCGGTACGCAACGCTGGTCTCTTTTGAGTCAAGTATCATAATAACCGTCCTTTTTTATCTGTTTTGTATAGTATACGCAACCAAGCGCCATCACTTGCATCACGGCACGTTATCGACGTGCTCCGGCCTTGAGCGCACCCCGCCGTTCGGCTCGGACGGCGGCGTACCGTAAAAATACTCGCGTTCGGGATAATCGTATCTGTACATATACATCTCGGCTCGCGCCTTGCCGGACGAAACATCACCTATATAGTACGCCTCGAGCGTCAAGAGCGTGACGTCATCCATACTCACACCGTCGAATATGACGTGTCGGTATTCATAGTCCGAGCGTGATACCGAGGTGTATTCGTAATCCTTATACACGTTTCCGTGATTGTCTCTCAGCATAAAGACGTACACCTCCCCCTCGGGAAGCTCGTCTACCCCGTAATCGGCGCGGAGGTAATTCAGCACGCGCCTGTTGTATCTCACGGTAGCCTGATACTGTCCTATCGACGGGATATATGTTATCTGACTTATGGAGAACATATTGTCGTCACTGAAGCTTTCGGTAGACGAATAGTATCTCACTTCAAAATTCTCGCCATCCGTAAGATAAGCCTCGAGTGCACTGCCGTTCCAGACCATCTCCTTCATCGAGCGTGGCGAATACGAGCGTATCAGCCGCACGGTCACCAAAAGTATTATTCCTGCCGCGAAGCACAGCACGGCTATCTTGAATATCTTCCCGATAACTCTGACAAGCTTCGGTCTTTCGGGACGCCAATCGTCGTCCTCGTGCTCAAATTCATTATGCATACAGTCAAGTACGCTCCTCCGTCCGTTCGTAAACTGCGCCGAAAATGACCGCATCCGCGCCGTTCCGAATATATTTTATCACATTTTCACTCAATATTCAAGTAAATTTAAACGGATAGTCTTGACACATTATAAATTATTTGTTAAAATTAAGAGTGATGCACAGTAGCAGCTTCCCGGCTCGACGCGATCTTGCGCTCGGGACGCATAGGAAAGGAAAAAGCAAAATGGAATACAGGATATCAAATAAACTGAAAGAGCTTGCCCCCTCAGCCATAAGGGAGATATTCAAAAGTCTCACGGATCCGCAGATAATAGCCTTTGCCGCCGGAAATCCCGCGGCGGAGTCCTTCCCCGTGGAATTTATACGGGAAGCGACCGCGCGGATACTGAAAGACTCCCCCACATCGGCGCTCCAATACGGAATAACCGAAGGACAGCCGTCACTGCGTGCCGCGACCAAAAAGCGCCTTGCGGACGTTTTCGGGATAGGACGCGAATTTGACGATACCGTGATAGTGACCGGCGGACAGCAAGGCATAGAGCTTGCCTGCAAAACGATGTGCAACGAAGGCGATACCGTCATAGCGGAGGATCCCAGCTTTATCGGCGCACTCAACGCGTTCCGTTCAAACGGAGCCAAGGTGGTCGGCGTCGAGCTTGAGGACGACGGTATGGATCCGGACAAGCTCGAAGCGGTACTCAAGGCAGAGCCGAACGCAAAGCTCTTGTACGTGATCCCCACCTTCCATAACCCGATGGGAATAACCACCTCGCTCGAAAAACGCCGCGCGATATACGCTCTTGCCAAGCGCTATGGCGTTATGATACTTGAGGACAACCCCTACGGAGAGCTTAGATTTGCGGGAAAAGACGTTCCCACCTTCAAAAGCATGGACGAGGACGGCATAGTTATATATTGCGGATCATATTCCAAGGTGTTCTCGTCCGGACTCCGTCTCGGCTTCGTTTGCGCTCCCAAGCCCGTGCTCTCGAAGATGATAGTTGCAAAGCAGGTAGAGGACGTGCACACGAACGTCCTTGCTCAGCTCGTATGCGAGAGCTTCGTAACGAGCGATCTGTTCGAGGGACATCTTGAGAGCATCCGTGCACTGTACCGCAGAAAGTGCGGACTTATGCTCAGTGAGATGGACGGATGCTTCCCGAGCGACGTAAAGTATACCCGTCCCGAGGGAGGACTTTTCCTGTGGTGCACACTTCCGGAGAGGATAGAGCTTAACGCATTCGTGAAAGCCGCTCTTGAACGCAAGGTGGCGGTCGTCCCCGGCACAGCCTTCAATTGCTCCCCCACAGCATCATCAAATTCTTTCAGAATGAACTATTCCACCCCCTCGGACGAACAGATAGTACGCGGCGTTCGCATCCTCGGCGATATCCTCAGCGACGCTTTCTGAAAAAAGCATCAGCTTTTCGAGAAAAGCTGGGCAAATAGAGTTGCCTTCGGCAACTCGGCGTAACAAGGCTTCGCCGTTGTTACGCGCAAGG
>CAZMWM010000056.1:0-12530 GCA_964570105.1 uncultured Lachnospiraceae bacterium
TCGCGCCCTTTCCGGTGATGGTCAAAACGCCCGTTTCCTCGTCAAACGCCCACTTTACGTTCTTGCCGCAGTATCCCGAGGTCTTTACCGCAGATACGAGCGTGTAAGCTCCGCTCACCTCAGTTTCGGTAAAGTATGCATCTCCCTCATCGGTAACGTATGCTCCTTCGGGAGCCGTACCGTTTTTGAGCTTAAGGGTGATATAGCTATCATCATACTTTCCGAATACGGCTTCGGACGAGGTATTGTTGATCTTCAAGAGAGTATGTGCGTCGGACGAGAAGCCGGACACAGCTCCGCCGTTGACCGAAAGCTCCCCTGTAGTCTTTCCGTCCTTGCTTCCGACCTCAAACACGACCGCGCCGCTCGGGGCGTTGGTAAGATCGATAACGCAGTTCTTATACGTAACGTTCGCAACGTAATTTCTCGTACCGTCGGTGTACTTAACGGTAAGCCTGTCGGACGTCGCTCCACTCGCATATTTGAAGGTCATTCCGTCAAAGGTGATGTCGAACACCTGACCGGTCACGTCGGCATCCATTGTCGACTCGATGTTTATGAAGGCACTGTCCTTCTGTATCACGGTACCGTTCTTAAACACAGCCTTTGTGCTGTTCGCCACCTTCTTCGGATTTAAGGAATAAGCGCTAAAGTCGTTGACGGTCAGCGTATATCCGTTCAGGTCGAAGGTAAACGTGCCGTTGACATAGACAAGATTGCTGTGCGACCAATAGCCGCTCTTGGTGTAGTCCCTTCTCATCACGACGACCGTTGTTTGCGATCTTGCCGTGAACATAAGAGACGAGCCGTCCGCAAAGACGTCAGACTCCGCTCCGAGGAAGGAATACGTACCGTTGCCGTTGTCCTTGAACTGCACGAAGGGATACTTCTCAACCGAGGCGTATCTCACGGGGATGTTTCCGTAAGGCGTCTCGAGCACCTCTTCAGATACCGGCAGGTACACGTCGCCGTCCGCAGATGCCTGCGAGTACGCAAACACCATCTTCCCCTCTGACGTGCTGATCTTATATTCCGGAGCCGAGGAGGACGAGGGCAGAACGAGCTTGGTATATTCGCCGTTATATTTCCCGAAGATGACCTTACCGGTGGAGCTTTCGCTCGATGCGAGAGCATATCCGCTTGCGTTGGTCTTTACCGTACCGCCGTTGACATTAACGGTCGTCACGGTCTTGCCGTCGGTCGCCGTGGGGAATACCGTTATTCCGTTCGCGGGATAGGTACCGACCATATCGAAGGTGCAATTATTGAATGTAAGGTCTACATAATAAGTATCGGTAGCCTGATAATATCCGACTATCGGATAGCTCGACGTCGCCCCGTCTGCGCGAGCAAACGTTATATCCTCAAAGGTGACCTTGAAGTGCTGTCCGACGCCCGAGGTGGTAACGACATCACTCGTGACCAGACTGAAGTTTATAAACGGTTTCCCGGACGTTACTATAGTTCCGTTCTTGAATACGACGTTCTTGTCCCAATTCTTTTTACACGCAGCCGCGATAGCCACGTTCGACGTCAAGGTGTAACCGCCGAGGTCGAAAACATTACTGCCGCCGTTCTGACTTGCAAACGCCAGATTGTTGAAGTTATTGGTGATGGTGAAGTCGCGGCGCATATAGATAACGGCGTCGATGGAACGGGCGGCGACCATTATCTGCGAATTATCGTAGAACACGTCCTTTTCAGGTCTGACGAACGTATAAGTTCCGTTACCGTTGTTCTTAAAGAGCACGAACGGATAATCCTCAATACTTCCGTACGCGGACGGGATAGCGCCGTACGGCGTCCGCAAGGGATCGATATCGAGCTTGTACGTCGTCGTCTCTCCGCTCACCGACTCGCTCACAAAGCAGACAGCCTTTCCGTCCGCGGTGTACGAGCCGCTCGGGGCGGACGCCGAGGAAGGAAGCACGGCTTTGGTGTAATTACCGTTTCCATCCTTCACAAATTCAAAGCTGCCGTCGCCCGAGGCGGATCCGACGGTGATACCGCTCATGGAATCAGCCTTGATCTTACCGCCCTTTACGGAGATATCCACCTCTATATTGGAATTTTGATCGGTGTTCGCCTTAAAGAGGGTGTACGAGCCGCTCGGGGCGTTGGAGGTGAGGTCTATGACGCAGTTTTCCAGCGTTATGCTTCCCTTCACCGGGGCAGGTGCCGACGTGGCAGTGTCAACGAAGGGCTTAGCCGTCGCTCCGCTCGCATATCCGAGGGTAACGTCCACAAATTTGAAATTGAACTCTCTTATGCCGTGCTCGGCGTACGGGTAGTTCGCGCTCGAAACGCTCGAATAGCTGATGAGCGATCTCGTGCCCTGAAGGACAGTTCCGTTCTTTACCGTTACGGTAAGTCCTCCGCATCGCTTTGCGCAAGCGTTGAAAATACTTCCGTTGCAGGTGAGAGTGTGCCCGTCAAGGTCTATGAGCAGCTTTCCGAAGAGGAAGCTGTAGTTGGCGTAGACCGCGTCGACGGTAACGTCGTCTCTCACGAGCAGTACCGAGTCGTTGCTCGGGAAGCTGGTGATGGCAGTGCCGTTCTGGAGCAAACTCAAAATTCCGCTCGTGCCGTCGCCGTTCACGAGAGTCTCGGAAGCACCCAAAAATCTGCCCTCGGACGTAAACAGCGCGTAAGGATACTTTTCCGCATCCGCGTACGTTTCCGGTATCTTACCGTATTCGGTCTCGAGAGGATCCTTTTTCTGCTCCGTGTTTCCGAGAAGAAGCTCAACATCCCCAACGGTAACGTCGGTCACCGTCTCCACGGACTTCACGTCGCTCAGATAGAAGCAAGGAGACTCGGCTCCCCATCTTACACTGCTGATCTGGAGCCTTTGGCGGATATCTCCGACGATATCTGCCATAGTCGGCTCGTAGACCGTGTATTCAAACGAAAATTCCGTCCACTCGTTTGCCTTGGTGTAGAAATTATATAAATGTCCGTCGAGATCCGCGACCTTTTTGGAATAATTCGTACAGCTCTCAAGCTTTACGGTGATGATACGCGATACCGTATCGTATACCTTGAAGCTTATCGTGAATTTCCTGCCGATATCCTCTTCCTTGAGGACACTGCTCTTCACGATATTGCTGTTCGAGAACATAAACACAGGGTTTGTGTAGTAACTGTTGTTGGAAGCCGTGCTCGACAGCTTCACGGACTCCACCTTAAGAGCGGTCTGCCCGTCCGGTGTCTGAGCAAACGAATACGTCACGTTCGACGATACCGACATATCTCCCGTAGCGCCCGTGAGAGGTGAGCTACTCACGGTAGTCTCCCCGGCAGTCTTTTCTTGCTTGATGAGGAGCGCTACCTTCGTGCCTGCAGTAATATCGGCAAGATATTCCGCAAGCTCCACGTCGTACTGTCCCGCACCGGAAACACCTATCGAGCCTAAAAGCTTACCAACGGTCGCTCCATCCGGAGCCGCCGCGTCAAAGCCGCTGAGCGCGTAGATGCCGAGACGGTTCACAGCTTCGTTGCTTACACCGATACGGAGCGTGTAAATATCCACATCAAAGCCGACGGCGGAGGTGTCGGGAGCGTCGAAATAAACGTACGTTCCCTTAGAGGTCTTGACCGAGCCGATATCAGAGTCGGAAAGCGCCTTCTCATAACCGACACCGAAGGTGTACGTGTACGCCTTGCCCATCTCCTTGCCGTTGTCTCCCTTAAGGGTGGCAGGCACCGTGAGCGTGTACTGAGTGCTCCCGCTGAGCGTCGGCGCCGTGAACGTCCACTCCGTGCCGCCAAACGCGGACGTCCAAGTTCCCTTTATGCTGTTTCCCGCGGTGTCCGTGAGCGTGATCTTCGAGATCTCCTCCGCCGTTACCCCTCCGGAGAATTTCAAGGTGATCGGAGCATTGCTCGGAAGTCCGGCAATATCCGCATCGCGGTCGGTATACACCACGCTGACCGCATCTCTCTTGAGATAATATCCGGCGAAGATAAAGAACGCCTCGTAAGTGCTGATGCCGTAATTCAAGTCCTTGACGGATGCGAGAGTGTGCCCTTGGTCTACCTCAAAGTAGAGCGCGGGAACGTCAAGGCTCTTGCAAGCGTTAACAAATTGACTCGAATTAACGTACGAGCCGTCGCCGGTGTTCATGGATATGTATATCGGGCAGTGCGAGGAGGTTATCTGCTCCATACCAGCACCGCAACCGGAATACATAAGATCCGCGCCGGAGTCGAGCGTCTCGCCGTTATACGTGAGCCAAGGCTGTTCCTCTCCCCCGTCGATAACGCCGACGGTCTCGGTATCACCGTTTTCGTATCTCGTCTCTCCGCTGTGACCGGGAATTATCCTTCTTGCCGCCAAAAGCTCGGGATGCTCCTCTCCGAGCATGGTAGCCCATCCGCTCTTGGAGTTACCGTAAACGCCGATAGCCGTGCTGTCAAACGAATACTTGCCGTGCTCCGAGGCGGAGAGATAACGGATGTACCGCATAGCCGCGGTGTTTATATTGGCGTCGTTGTACCAATGGATAGAGTAGGTCACGTTGTCTCCGGTGACCGAGCCTTGCGACGGAGAGCTTCCGTCAAAATATCCGTAGTGGTCCATCCTCGCCATAGGCGTATATCCGTAATCAAACGTCACCGCCGCGTATCCGTTGAAAAGGAAGCCGTTCATCTGAGGACGGTCGGCAGTCTGCGTTCCGTAGGCAAGATGCTCCGCGGAGGACGCAAGCGTCATCACCGGCACGTCACGGCTCGGCGAGGTCGGATATATGATGTGCATATAAAGGTTAAGATCTATGGGAGTACCGTCCTTTTTGACGCAATCCTCGATCTTGGTGGCAAGCGTGTGCTTTACACGGATATACGTACCGTTTTCAGCATCCTCGGTGTTGCCCGACGCGTCGCTGTACCACACGGGCGAGCTTTCGTCAAAGCCCTTCTGCGTGGACTTGCGCACGCCGTTTTCGTCTACCCATTTGATGACCGTCTCGCCCTTGTATCCGCGGAAATCGTTGTTCCACACCTCGACGATCTTATCAAACGTGCCGTCGGCACCGTGCTTGTCTATCTCCCAGAAAACGTGATTAAACTCAACGTTGTATCCGGCAGGAACGACAAGATTGTTCACATAGCTTCCGCTCGGAAATACGCTTCTGTCGGAAAGATACGTGCCGTTCGTGACATTTGCGCGCAGCTTCTGCACCGACCAGTCGAGGTCGGGCGAGACCGCCTTTGCGTTGTTGAGATAGTCAAAGATAACGACGATATAACCGCGTTCGAGCATCGATGCGATTATATCAACGTCACTGTCGGTGCCTATCCGCTCGATAGCCGTATTTACGACATATATAACGACCGGAGTCGCGTCAAGATCCCAACCGACCTTCGCCGTGTTGTTCTCCCGATCGAAATATACCGATACCTCGACCGGTATGCCGATGTATCCGTCATTTGCAACGGATACGGTATCACCGAGCTTCATATCAGAGAAATTCTTTTCAATGCTTTCCATAGCATCATCTCCCGTCGTGTCCGCATAAGAAGCTGCCGCCGTTATCGGTATCATCGCACTCAATGTGCAAAATAACAGCAGAAACGCCAGCAGTCTGTGTCTTAGCTTCATGCCCGTCACCGTAGCTCTTTTTAAAATGAAGAGCTTCCTTTCGTTTTTTACTCGGAGCACACTCTCATCCGCTATGACCGCGGAAGAAACGGCTCTTGTATACATTATAGCAAAAAACTCTTGACTTCGTGTGACAACCGTGATATAATTACTGACAAAAGATGATATATCGACTAATGACGACCGATCTAAAAGGAGCGACCGCATGATAGTACAGCACAGAAATTTCGGAACACAGAGCATAATACGCTGTGGCACACATTACGATCATAATTACGGATCGCACATACATCAGTTCTCGGAGGTGCTGTACTGCATCGACGGAAGCCTTGTATCAACGGTGGACGGCAGAGACGAGATCATGAGAGCGGGCGACGTCTCGCTCATAACGCCGCTAAAGGTGCACAGCACGCATACCGATGAGCACTGCACGGTCTTTATATGCGTGTGCTCGAACGATTTTCTGCTCGATTTCATCCCTCAAAAGGAGCTTTACGCCGGTTACGAAGGCTCGGTGTTCACCCCCTCTCCGGCGCTCGGAGCGTATCTTGCAGATAAGTTCATAGACGCAGCAAGTAACTTCTGCCACATACCGGAGACAAGATCGTACCGTGCGACCAAGGCTTGCCTTCACGCGATATGCGATGAATTTACCGCGACACATCCGCAGATAGATAAGCCCGTGTACAGCGAGCCGCTTTCGCTGGTCATACTTTATATGAACGAGCATTTCAGCGAGGATATAACGCTCGGCTCGGTCGCAAAAGCCCTCGGGTATTCGTCGGGATATATATCCCATTGCCTCGAAGCGCTTCCGCAGATGACCTTCTCGTCACTTCTTAATTCCCTGAGGATAGAGCACGCGAAAAACCTACTGCTCACACAAAAGCATACCAATATCGATATCGCATTCGAATGCGGCTTCGGTTGCGAGCGTAGCTTCTACCGCGCCTTCACCGCAATCGTCGGAATGACACCCAAGGAATACGTCGCCCACCGCTCCAAAGCTAAATAACAACACCGCTCAAAGGCTCGCTTTGGCGTCATCCACCGCGTCGGCAAGCTCGCGGTACATATACAGCGAGCCGAGTGCGACGGTCGAAATTTCTTTTCCCGACGCGGCAAATACTGCACCGACCGCTTCGCGTACGCTTGCAAACGCCTTCGAGGGTACGCCCCTCGAGCGGTATTCCTCGGCAAGCGTCTCCGCGTCGAGCGCACGCGGATTGTCCGGCTTCACGGTAAACACCTCGCAAGCCACGCCCGAGATCATATCAGCCATCTCGCCGTATGCCTTATCCGCCATAACGCCCGTGAGCACGCGCACCCTTTCATCCCCGAAATAGTGCCGCACAGTACGCACCGCCGCGTCCACCCCCTCGGGATTATGTCCGCCGTCAAAGATGATGAGCGGAGAGGATGACAGTATCTCAAACCTCGCGTGCCAGACCGCTGTTGCAAGCCCTTCTCTGAGAGCCTTATCGCTTATCGCGATCCCACGCTCACGAAGTATCCCGACAGCTTCAACGACGTTTGCGGCGTTCAGCGGCTGATACAGCCCGAGAAGTCCTATATAAAGCCCCTTCGCATCCTTATAATCAAAACGCGTACCCTCAAGCGTTGCTTCGGTGACAGCAACAGCGCTCCTGTCCGTGGCGCGGTACGGGCATCCGAGCGTCTCCGCTCTTTTGCACACCACCTCCTCGGCATCTCCCCTCTCACCCCCGAACAGCACCGCCGAGCCGGGCTTTATCACACCCGCCTTTTCCGCGGCTATCTTCTCCACAGTATCGCCGAGATACGCCGTATGATCGAGCGCCACGCCGGTAACCACACTGAGCAGTGGCGCTTCTATTATATTTGTGCTGTCGAGCCGACCGCCCATTCCTGCCTCAAGCACCACTATATCGCATTTCTTGCGCTTAAAATACTCAAAGCCGATTGCGGTTATAAGCTCAAATTCCGTAGGTCTGTCCGACATCTTATCGGCAAACTGCTTAACATAGTACGTTATCTCCGCAAGCTCCCCGTCGGTGATAGGCTCGCCGTTGCAAGCCATCCGCTCATTAAACGTGCGCACGTAGGGCGAGGTGAACATTCCCGTTACCAGACCGCTCTCGCGAAGCACGGACTCAAGCATAGAGCAGAACGAGCCTTTCCCGTTGGTGCCGACGACGTGAACGTATCTGAGCGACCTTTGAGGATCTCCGAGAAGTCCGCACAGCTCCCGTATCCTTTCAAGCCCCGGCTTGCAAAAGCACCAATTTACCGAATGTATATATTTCAAAGCTTCCCCGTAACTAAATCCGCTCTCACTGCTGTTCATCTGACATATCCTCGATTTTCTTGTTATTCTTATTTTTCGCGGCATCCCTCAGCATATAGCGCCTTTTTTCGGAAAGCCCGGAGGAGACCGCACTCATAAATCCCCGATTTCTCAAAAGCAGGAAGATGATATACGCCTCAGCCGAGCCGATCACGGCGTAAAGCGGCACCCTCCACGCGAGCAGAGCGATAGGCTGTTTATAATACCACCACAGCCCCGCCGATTTTATCATCACCGATCCGAGCAGATGACCGCACATCACGCTCGGATATACGGCACGCATCCTCAAAGCCCCAAGCCTTCGCATAAGTATGAACACCGCGCCCGAGACGCATCCCGTAGCGGCGGCTCCAAGGATTATGAGCGGATTTATCGTGTACCCGACCATCAAAGAGCCGACGACATCCGCGCACGCCCCCGTCACGGCTCCGAAGATCGGACCGAGCAGTATTCCCGCCAATATGACCGGGAGATTTTCAAAGCTTATGCGAAAAAGCTCTGTGCTTATCGACAGATATTTGCCGAATATGATAGAAAGAGCCGCCAAAAGCGCACACGACGCCCAATTGACGAGCCGCGCTCTCGTTCTTGCGGCGGTGCGAAGTCCGTTCCCGCCGAGCTTGCCGCCGGATCCCTTTTGCATATAAAAATACCTCCGTTTCCTCGCCTTCTCAGCGCAATGAAACGGAGATATACGACCGCACTCCGAGCTATGGGAGCGGTCGCGTCTCGATATCCTTGCGTTTCCGAAGCGGGATGCGATCACAGAACCGCAAGCGGTGCAAAGGCTCAGCATCCGCTTTTCGTTTGCGCGCCAACTCCCCGTCCGCGCAACACTTCACGCTCTGTCATCTACTCTTCCGAAATAACCGTCGACAGCTCACACCGCCGACTGTAACTGTATTATACTACCGCAAGGTCGATTTGTCAATATAAAATTTCAACTATTCAAAAGACTTTTCAATCTTTTCAAAAGCTCCAAGCTCAAGCATCAGCGCTCGGTCACGCAAACGCCGTCTCTCCTGTCAAACGTCACGTCCCAAACGCGTCCGAGACAGTTCAGTCCGAGAAGCTTAAAGCTGTCCCAGCTCTTCGGAATATTAGGCTCTACATTAAGCACCCCATCGGAGCAACGGACGCCCAAAAGCCCGGATATAACAAGATCGCAGAAGGTGGAATGATTGTAATCCTTTCCCCTCTCGTATCCGCCCTTGCGCTCCCGCCAGCCCTGATCGCGCAGGATGGTGCGGCTGGACCAATCATCCTTCAACGGATGCCTGACCTCGTCTATCCACGGTACCCTCTTGCCGTCCTCACGGATGCGCATATGGCTCTCGGCGTACTGATGCAACAGCTTTATGTACATATCTCCGAACGCTTCCCCACCGGGATAATTTCTGACGACGTTATTAAGCGCCGTGAGAGTCTGAGACGTTGCGAACGGCCACACGTAACCGTTCCATAGGCATTCGTGACCGACCTCGTACAAAAATCTCGGACTGCTCTTATCAGCCGTTGCAAGCCCCCACGGTGTGAAGAAGCACCTCTCGTCCTCAAGTAGCGAAAAGCAACCCTCCCTGTCTGCCGGAGGAATGCCGAACATCCACGGTATATAACCGATAAGCTCGCGCGGCGCTTCCCCGGCGTGCTTTTCGAATACATCCTCGGGCACCTCGCCGTCGTAATAATGGAACGCGCGGTAAAACCCGTCCGCGTAAAGCTTTTCGTTCAATGCATCCTTGAGCTTTCGGTGCTTTTCCAGATATTCGTCTCTCACCTTGGTGTTTCCGTACGCGTCGGCAAAGCGCGATATGGCGTACGCATCCGCGCACATATAGGAATTGAGCGTCGGTCTAATACCGCGCTTGACCTTGAGCGCCCCGTCCGTACCGCTTATGGAAAACTCCATAGCATCCCGATCGTCGACCGACCAGAACATACCGCCCGAAAGCCCGTGCTCATGCTCCCAATACTCGTAATACTCGCATATGCGCTCGATAAAGCCCTCTCCCATATCGCTGTCTCCGCGTACGAGACAGAACTGCCACGCCGCCCATATCAGCCACGCGCTGTACTTGTGAGCACCGATCGGCTCGGAAAGGAAGAAGCTTATATATTCCTTAAGATATACATCGGCATTCCTCAGCCACCGCCCCTCGCTTATATGATGTCCGACCGCCGCATTTATGGAATTGTACTTACCGCTCCACGGAACGTCCGGAAGAAACTCGGTGATGATATGCCCCTCGGGCGTGCTCTTGATATGCTTGCGATACGTCCACCATCTGAAATAATAAGCCTGCTCGATGACCTTATCCGGACATTCAAATATCGGTATCTCGCGCTTCATCCATTCGTAAGCGTGAGCATTATCGATATCGTTTATATGTGTCTCCTCGTCGTTCGCGTTGAAGATATCAACGTAATGCTTGATAATATCCATCGTCCGTCGCTCCCCCTCGGCTCAAAAAAGCTGTCTGCGGTCAAATTCGGCAAGCCCGATATACTCGTCCTTGGCGCGTCTGCCGTTGTACCACAGCATCCACTTGCCGCCGTCGGCGTTCCATACAGCCGTGGGCTTGTAGCAGGCGTCGGCGTCCCACGCGTCGGCATCCGGCGATACGATGGGATTTAAACGAGACCTCTCCCAACCGGTGATGCCGTTATCCGAGTGCGCAACGCAGATACGCGCGGTGTTTATGTCCTCGTACCCTATATAGAACATAACGTATCCCATATCCTCCGTCCGTATCACCTGACATCCCCCGATGCGCTCCTGCTCGTAACGGTTGCGCCTGTCGCAAACGAATATGGGGTTTATACGGCTCTTTCTCCAATTGATACCGTCATTGCTGACGGCGTACGCAAGCACGTTCGGCTCGTACGTCTCACCTGCCGAATACCACATCCTGTACTCGCCGTTCTCGTAGAGAACGCAAGGATTCATGACGGACGCATTCTCCCACGGATACTCCGGGATAAGTATAGGCTCAGAGCACTTCCTCTCGAAATTTATACCGTCGCGGCTCTCCGCGTATCCGATATAGCTGTGACCGCGTGCCTGACCGGTATACCACATCTTGTACACACCGTCGATGCGCAGAACGCAGTTCCTGTTTATATCGTCCTCCCATCCGGTCGTGGGATCCGAAGCAAGCGTGACGACCGGCTCGCTCCAATGGACTCCGTCGTCACTGAAGGTGACCGCGCACGCCTTTTTGGCTCTTTGGGAAAAGTCCATTCTGTACCTTCCGTCTATATACTGCGTGTAGGCATCAAAGGTAGTACCGATATCGGCGCTCCCGAATACGGGATTTTGCGCATACTTTTTGAAATTCTCCATCTCTATGTTCTCCTTCGTCAAGCGTTGTCGACCGCCACAGACCGCGCCGAGCGTCATAAATTTCGTGATATCGGAATTTTTTACATATACTCGGTGAGGTCATTGACAAATCGTTTTAAATGTAATATAATTATATCATCAGCGCCGACGGGCTTCAATTGCCCGATGTTCTGAAAAAATATACCATATGTTTTCGCAGAGACGCACATACGGTAAGGAAACGAACGGAAACAAAAAACGGAAGGGAGCGTGACCGCGATCAACACGATAAAAGAGAGCTGTCTGCTGAAAAAGACGGTACTGCACGTTCCGTCGGAGCTTGCGCGGTCTCTGTATTATTACGTGCAGTGGACAGGGCACTTCGTCTGCAAGAGCGATTTTTATATAGAGCGCTCGAATTTCAACAGCTATCTGCTGATATATACCGTCTCAGGCTCGGGAATACTTAACTACGGCGGAGGAAGCACCAAGCTGTACAAAAATTCGCTCGCGCTGATAGATTGCCGTCTGACTCACGAATACTATCCGACACAGGACGGATGGGAATTTCGGTATATCCATTTCAACGGAGCGCTCTCGGAGCAATACTACGCTCACATCAGCGCACTCAAGGACGGCTTGCCCGTAATGCCGGCGGAATACGAGGCACAGAAATATTTTACGCGCCTGCTCGAGCTCACGGAAAGCTCGGTATCCGAGGAGATATGCTCGGAGCTGATATATCGGTTGCTTATCGGATTTATAAGCTCGGAAAACGCCCAAGGCGAGCGCGACGCCGTACCGAATTGGCTCACCGATACTCTGTGGAGGATATCGGAGGGCTACGGCACAGGCATCACCGCCACCTCTCTTGCGGATGAGGCGCACCTGAGCAGGAGCTTCTTCTCCACCGAATTTAAAAGATACACCGGATTTACTCCGTATAACTACATCTTGATATATAAGCTGACAGCCGCGAAGAAGCTACTCTATTCATCGTCAAGATCGGTCGAGGAGATCGCGCTGAGATGCGGTTTTTCCGACTCATCGTCGTTTATACGCGCCTTCAAACGCGCCGAAGGCGTATCGCCTGCCGTATACCGAGCCGGCGAACGCTCAAAATCGTAAAATATTTTTTAAATATACCGCAACTCACTTGAAAAATCCCCCTCACGGTGTTATCATAATTACGAAAGTTCCGCGTCAGCTTTTTGAAAAAAGCTGAGCAAAAACTTTCGAATAGCTTCGCGGTGGAAATGGGATATTTCATCACATTTTCT